>JAJYVX010000161.1:864-6802 GCA_021791795.1 Actinomycetes bacterium
TCGTCTGAGTCCCTGCCGTGCCGGCAACCTCGAGCCAGCACCGACCTTCCCCATCCAGGGGCCCGATCCCGCATGCGGCGGGCGGCTGCAACCCAGCATCGACTGCCTCGGGCCCACTGACCCAGCTTGCGAGACGCTCCCCGTTTCGAGCCCGACCCGCCGAGCGCAGCGAGGCTTGGGGGAGGGCGAGAAAGCGCTCCAGGGGCGCTGCTGGGCCGATGACCGAGATCCTGGGCGCTGCATGTGCATGCGCAAGCGTGTGTGAACCCCACAATCCCGGTCATCAGGCCAGCTCGCCGCATGGTGGGGGGTCATGGCAGGTCCTCGAGCACCCCAGGCCAGCTCCGCCTTCCGCCTCGTGCGCTCGAGCGGTGCCCCTCCGGCCCCTGAGGTCGTCGTCGCGAGGGCGAAGCCGTTCGGCGGGGCGGTGCGCAGCGCCGCCAGCGCGACCCTGCTCGCCGTCCGCTCGGAGCAGGGGCTCTCCTCCTACGTGCTCGTGCCCGACCGCCGCGAGTCCAAGGCCCTCGTCGCCGCGCTCAGCTCTGCCGTCGGTGCACGCCCCGAGCCCGTCGAGCAAGCCCCGGACCTCTCGCGAGCTGGGTCGGTCGGCTGGCTCGTCGCACGCCCCTCCAGGCGCTTCGTCGGGCGCGATACGCAGGCCGGGGCGAACCCGTCCGAGGTCGCGGTCCTGCTCGCCCAGGTGATGGAGCCGGGCAGCTTCGTCGCCATGTCGCTCCGTACCCCGAGCTCGGCAGAACAGCGCCGGGTCCGCCGTTGGTTCGAGCATCGCCTGGCGGGCGCGCAGACGCACTACGCGCGCGAGACCGAGGCCGTCGTGGCGTCGCTCTTCGCCGGTGGGCCGACACCGGACGCGGTCTCGCTCCTGCTTGGCCAGCTTGCCTCCGCGCTGCCGGGATTCGACCTCGAGACGGCCGTCGAGCGATCGACCAGCCCGGCCATCGGGCCCGGCCTCGTCGGCGCGGGCGTCGTCATCGAGGCGGCATCTGCGCTGCGCCTCCACCACCTGCTCGCGGGTGACGCGATCGGTGGGCTGGTCGCCCTCGGCGGGCTCGCTGCCACCCTCGGCGTCGGGCCTTCGAGGTCACGGGAGACCGAGCGGTCGTTGCGCTCTGGCGTTGTCCCACCGCCGCCGAGACGCTCCTTCCCACCGCGTCCTCCCCGCAGTGAGCGGACCGTGCGCCAACGCGACCAGGCGGGCAACTTGACGACGCGGACCCTGCACGCCCGCGACGGCGACTACCCCCTCGCCCGCTCCAGCTTCCTCTTCGGCCCGGCGATGGTCGTCGGCCTCGTCTCGCCGCACGCTGGGCTCGCCTCCGGTCTCGCGCAGGTCCAAGTACGCCGAGCCCCAGATGCGCTGGTTGGCGACGTCGGGCCGCTCGTCGGATGGACGCTCGCCGACGAACCGGTGCACCTTTCGGCCGCGGAAGCATGGCAGTCCACGGCCATCGTCGGGGCCCCGGGCTCGGGCAAGACGGCCCTCGTCCAGCACCTCTTCGCCTGGCACTGCCTCGAGCGCACGTGCCCCTCTGGCAAGCTCGGCCGTCCAGGTCGGATGAGCACGCTCGTGTGCTTCGAGCACAAGGGCGAAGAGGGTGTCTCCGCCTACCGCCGCTGGGCCTCGGCGATCGGCGACGACCTGCTCGTCGTCGAGCTCGCGAGCCCAGCCACGCCCGCCATCGACCTGTTCAACGACGCCCAGATGTCGGCGGCCGAGCGTGCGGAGTTCCTCGTGTCGGCGATGCGCTACGCCTACGACGACACCGAGATCCGTGGGCGCTCGACCGAGGTGCTGAACGTCGTCTTCACTGCGGCGCTCGCATGCCCCGAGGAGGTCGCGTTGACCACCCGAGACGTGGTCGACCCGCCGTCGTTTGTCTCGCTCGCGCACATCCTTCTCGGCTCACGAGACGACCAGCGGGGCGTGGCGCTCGCACGCCAGATGGAGCGCTGGGCGGCAGAGCACATCGGCACCCCGGCCGGCGCCGAGCTGGCAGACGCGCTCAGCCGCCTCAAGATCGTCTACGGCGAGAGCGTCACCCCCTCCCAGCGTCGCAGCCTGACGGAGGCGGCGCGCAACAAGGTCGACGACCTGATGAAGCTCCCGAGCTGGTGGTCGCACTCGCGCCCGGTGCTCTCCTGGCGCCAGATCCTCGAGTCGCACGCGGCCGTCGTCGTGAACGCCGGGTCGACTGCAGACGGCCGGCTCGTCGACGAGACGGCGGGCCGGATCGTCTCGGCGATGCTCGCCTGGTCGCTCGAGGACGCGATCAAGCGCACGTGCGCCGGGTGGCAGCAGATCGACCGCTCGGTCTCGATCTTCGCGGACGAGCTCAGCCAGCTGGCGCGCAGCTCTTCCGAGGTCGTCGAGTGGCTGCGTAACCAGGGTCGCAGCTACGGCGTGCGGCTCTACCTCGCCACCCAGCAGCCCGAGCAGCTGGACGAGCGGCTGCGCTCGGTCCTGCTCGGCTTCGGCACCGTCTTCTGGTTCCAGCAGGGCAACGCCGCGGTCGTCGCGCAGGCCGTCCAGCAGCTCGCGATGACCGGCGAGGAGTGGACGGCGGCCGACCTTGGCAACCTCGAGGCCTTCCATGCGGTGCTGCGTGCCCGGGCCGACGGCCGGCTGCAGCCGCCGGTCACCATCCGCACCGCGTGGTGGGACGACGACGCGACCCGCTTCGCCGCGGACCAGGGCTACGCGCTCGGCCTTGGCGGGGGAGCCGTCTCGATCATCGGTGCCGCGGGGGCCGGCACCGCTGGCGCCAGTTCCGGCGAGCCAGACGACTGGTTGATCGGAGCACCGGCCAGCGTCGTCGAGCGGGGCTCCGGCGCCGCAGCGCCGTCTGCCCCTGGCCCGCTTGGGGTCGAGGCGCTGTTCGCCCAGACACCCGCGGCCGCTTCGCCACCGCCCGGACCCTACGTCTCCATCCCGGTCGACGTCGCCAGCGACCCGGTGGACGTCAGCCGGGTCGTCGACAGCGATGCAGGCAGCACCTTGGTCGATACCTTCGACGCTGACGAGTGGTGAGCGTCCTTCGCACGTCGACCGGCGAGGCCATCCCCCTCGCCGAGCTCCCGAGCGCGTGCACGACCCCCGGGCACAGCGCGGCGGAGCGGGTCGACCTGTTCTGGTCCGGCGTGCGCTCGGCCGGTACCGGCCAGGTCGCCATCAGCTGGACCTCGCGCACCTCGCTCGACCGGTACCGCTCGGCCGGCATCGCGCATCCGGGCTCGCGCATCCGCTGGTCGCAGGAGGCGGCCTTGGCCAAGGTCCGCGACGATCCGACCCGGCTCCAAGCTCTCGGAGCGCTCCACCTATGGCGGACGATGACCTCCGAGCAGGTCGCCGCCGTCATCGGCTCGCCGCTCACGAGCTCGCCCCGGTCAGTTGACCTGGCGCTGCTGTTCGCGGCCGGTCTCGCGCAGCGGGGGATGGTCTTCGCAGCCGAGCGCCGAGCCATCGCTCCGATGCTGTGGCGCCCGGACATCGCCGCTCGTGCGCTGCGCTTCGAGGACCGCCTCTCGTACGCCGAGTGGCTGGGCGTCTACGCGGGCCAGGAGTGGTCCTGGGGCGCGCAGGCCGGCCGGCACAACCTCATCACGACCGAGCTGTCGCTCCGGGTCGCCGAGTACACACCGATCGGCGCCGTCCTCGGCGAGCTGCTCGCCGGGGCGCGCCTGCTCTTCCCGACCCAGGAGCAGCTCGCACGGTCGCGGCGGTCGGCAGACGCCGTGTGGGTGCGCGACGACGGGTTGCGCATCGTCGTCGAGGCGACCGCGACGGCGACGACCACCTTCCGGGCCCGCCTCGAGCACTGGATCAAGGCGCTTCTTCAGGACACCGAGCGGTCCACGGTCGTGCTCTTCGTCGACGTGAGCGACCCCGACAACGACCGGAGCCGGCCGGACCTGATGATGCGCCGGGGCATCGTCGACGCGGTGACCGCCTCGCCCGAGCGCGTCGAGGCTGGCATCCCATCTCGTGTCGCCTTTGCTCGCTACCGGGACTGGTTTCCCGACCTCGGGCTCGTGCACCCGAGCTTCTTCGGGCTGCAGGTCGAGCGCCCGACCGGGCGACCGGGCGCACGCTTCGAGCCGGTCGATCTTCTCGACCCCTACGCCGTCCCCTTCGCTCCCGCCGACCCCGAGGCCGCCCGGGCCCCGATCGTCCACGCCGGGAACCTCTACGGCGTGCCCCACTGGCTGCGCGGTCCGGGCCTCGATCTCGATGCGGTCGTCCGGCGGCTGGCGGGATTCCCGCCGCCGGAGGTCATGCCGCCCGAGCGCAGGGCCGAGCTGGTCGAGCGCTTCGCCCGACGAGCCGATCCGAGTGCTCGCGCACAGAGCCGGCATGGCGACGACCCCCCGGCATCCCTATCCACAGATCCTCGGCGTCCCCGGCCTCTCGCTCTCGGGCGCGCAAGCCTGGGCAGCGAGCGACGAGGCTCGTGAGCAGGGACGCAAGGGTGAGGAACGGACCGCCCGGGTGCTCGGCGAGCTCCTCGTCCCGAACGGCCCGACCGTCCTGCACAGCCTCAGGCTCCCCATGTCCGGCATCGACGCCGACGTCGACCACGTCGTGGTCGCCGGCCGGAACGTCTGGATCCTCGACTCGAAGGTCTGGAAGCCGGCGGTCTACTGGACGATCGGCGGCAAGACGAGGCGAGGGCTGCGGCGCATCCCCTTCGCCGACAAGCACACGAGCGAGATGGCCGTGACGGCGATCGGCCGCCTACTCGAGACCCGCGGGGTCTCGGTCGTCGTCCACCGGCCCTACCTCGTCGTCTGGCCGTCCAACCGGTCGAGGTCGATGCGTCTCGGCCTGTACCGACCACGAGGCGCCCGCGTCGTCCACGGCGAGGTGCTCGACACCAAGCTCGACCGCATCGCTGCGGGCGGACCAGCGGACCAGGACGTCGTCCGGGTGCTCTACCCGTTGCTGTCCACGGCCCGCCTCGCCGCGATGCGCCTTCCCGAGGACCGGCTCCACGACCACGACGTCGGCCCGCAGCTCGCGTCGAACGGCCGCTCGGGCGGCATCGTCGACGAGTTCTGATGGCACGCCGTCGTCGGACCAGCCAGCCGGCGCAGTCGATCGCGCCGGTCCTCGTCGTCGCTGCCGTCGGCCTCGCCGTCGTCTCGTCGTGGCTCGGGCTCCCACCAGTCGCCGTGTTGTGGGCGCTCTTGCTCGTCGTCGCCTGGGTCGAGCCACCGGTCACCCTCACCGGCAAGAAGGACGACTGGGGCTACCCGACGCCGGCGAACCCGAGCGAGGAAGCCCGCCTGCGCCGCTCCCGCCAGTGGCGCCAGCTTCGCTTCTCGCTCGTCCCCCTGCCTGGCCTTGCGACCGGGCTCACGCCCGGCTGGCCACTGCTCGCCTCCTGGCTGGCGGGAGTGTGGGCAGGGGCGCTCGCGTGGCTGGTGCCCGTCGTCGGGAACCGCTACCTGCGTGCTCCCGCCGGCCACGTGCTCGACGCGGCGGCAGCCTTCGTGCTCGTCGTCGAGCTCGCCTCGGCCCGTCGAGCGGTCGCTCCAGCGGACCACCCAGGGACGAGGATCGACACCCTCGTGCCCGCCATCCGCCGGGCGCCGGGGCCGATGCTCGCCCGCACGCTGGCCGGTGCCCTCTGCGGCCTCGTCCTCGGGGTCATGCTCGCCACCGTCACCCACCTCTACGGTCCGAGCTTCGGATGGAGAGGCCTCGTCGCCCAGCTCCACCTCGACCCGCACCTGCGCCACCCCGGCATCGTGCTCGCGTTGCCCTCGGTGCTGGACGGCCTGCTCGCCGTCGGCGGGGCGCTGCTCGCCGTCGCCCGGCCGTGGCAGAAGGTCGCGCTCGAGGCATGGTCAGAGCTCGTCGACACCCGGGCAGGCTGGGCGCCGCGCTGGGCCGGGCTCAAGCTCGACGCGCCCACTC
>JAJYVX010000162.1 GCA_021791795.1 Actinomycetes bacterium
TGAGGCGGCCGTCCTCGTCGCCGAGCTTGCGCCTCAGTCTGTACGCGTACTCGCGCAGGTAGCGCGCGGACGCCCCGAACCCGGGGCCCCAGACAGCGTCGAGCAGCATCTTGTGCGTGATGACCTTGCCAGGGTGCGCCGCGAGAAAGGCGAGTATCTGGAACTCCTTTCTCGTGAGCTCGACCGGGGTGCCCGCCATCTGTACGGCGTGCGCCGCCACGTCCACTACGAGCGGGCCGACTGTCAGCACCGCCGATGCGGCGTCCGCGTCGGGGCGGCGCCGCAGGGCCACGCGTAGGCGCGCCTCGAGCTCCGACATCGAGAACGGCTTCGTCACGTAGTCGTCGGCCCCGAGGTCGAGTGCATCCACCTTGCGCTGCTCGGTCGCGTCGGCGGAGAGGACGATGATCGGCGTGTCGGTCCACTCGCGGATGCGCCGGCAGACGTCGACTCCGTCCATGTCCGGCAGGCCGAGGTCGAGCACGATGACATCCGGGCGATGGAGAGCTGCTTCGGAGAGCCCGGACCGGCCGGTCACCGCCCCGACCACCTCGTAGTCGAGCCCGCGCAGGGCGAGCCTGAGGACGCGCTGCAGGGCTGGGTCGTCGTCGACCACGAGAACCCTGGTCACGATGGGCGGCCGGCGGTCGATGCTCCGCGCGCGTCTCCGGCGTAGGCGGGTACTTCGATCGTGGCGCGCGTACCGCCCGAAGGTTCGTCCGCGAGGAGGAACTTCCCTCCGTTCGCCTCCACGAAGGCTCTCGTGATGACGAGGCCGAGTCCGATGCCCTTGCGCTCCACGGCCGACGGGAGGCGAGGCTCGTCGAGCAGCTCCGACCGCAACCCCGGCGCCATTCCCGGGCCCCGGTCGACGATGGACAAGCGAACGGAACCCTTCGAACAGGAAGCGACGACCCGCACCGGCTCGCCCGGAGGGGAGTAGCGAAGGGCGTTGTCGACGAGGTTGACGACCGCCTCCACGAGGAGGCTGACGTCGACGTCCGCTGCCGGCAGTTCGCGTCGGTCGAAACCCTCGAGCAGCACCGTGCCGGGCGGCGGCGCGAGCAACGACAGCGCTTCGGCCACGACCTGGCGCAGGGCGACCGGTCCGCGCCGGAGCTCGAGAGCGCCCGCCTCTGCCCTCGACAGGTCGAGCAGGTTGGAGACCATGCGCGACAGGCGGTCCGCCTGCGACTCGATGAGAGTCACGAGCTCGTCGGCCTCCTCGGGTCGGAGCACGACGCCGGGGTCCCGGAGGGCGGATGCGGACGTCTTGATCGACGCGAGCGGGGTGCGCAAGTCGTGCGAGACGGCACCGAGCAGTGCCTGGCGGAACCCCTCGACCTCTTCGAGCACCCGCGCCCTGAGGGCTTCCTCGCGCAGGTTCGCCCGCTCGAGGGCGACGGCTGTCTCGTTGGCGAGAGCTCTCAGCAGGCGCTCCCTGTAGCTGTCGAGGCGACCTCCGGCGATGCCGAGTATCCCGACGGCACGCCCGGCCGACTGCAACACGATCGAGCGCAGCCCTCCGCCCTCACCCGTGATCGCGACGACACGTCCGCCGGACGGCGTGATCTTCGCCAGCTCGTCGGCTTCGAGGGGACGCCCGGACAAAGCGGCGACCTCGAACCCACCTCTCCCGGCCAAGAGGACGACGACGGCCTCCAGCCCGAAGGCGCCTCTCACGGTCGAGGCCACGGCCGAGAGGAGCTCTTTCAACTCACGATCGCCGACGAGCAGCTCGGTCGTCTGGAACATCCGCTCGGCGTCTGCTTGCCTCTGGGCCGCTTCGCTCCTCGCCCGCGCCAGGTTCGCCATGACGCGACCGAGGAGGAGATCGACGACGAGGTAGACGAAGAGCGCCACCCAGTCCTGGCCACGCCCCACGTCGAGCGTCCCGTAGGGCTTTATGAAGAAGACGTCGTACACGACGAAACCGGCCACCGTGGCCGTCGTCCCGGCAATCGTGCCACCGACCATGACGCCTGCGACGACGGGGATGACGAGTACGACGGCCACCGTCCCGGAGCTGAGGTGCAGCCGGAGGGGGAACATGACCGCGGAGAGTGCGGTCGCGAGGGCGAGGGCGAATATCGTTCCGAGGAGGACCCGACGCGAGGGCAGCCTGCCCCGCAGAGAGGTGGTGACCTTGGCCACTCAACCTGAGGATAGGCCAGCTGTCGAGCCTCCGGAAGACTTGTCGGCCGACGTGGAGCCGGCGGGCAGGTTCCGCCTCTATCTGGGTGCGGCCGCCGGCGTGGGCAAGACCTGCGCGATGCTCGACGAGGGGTTCCGGAGGGCGAGCCGGGGCACCGACGTCGTGGTCGGGTTCGTCGAAACCCACGGGCGCCAGTTCACGGCCGACATGGTGCGGGACCTCGAGGTCGTGGCGCGCAAGCAGGTCTCGTACCGGGGCACGGTCTTCCAGGAGATGGACCTCGACGCGGTGCTGGCGCGCCGGCCGCGGGTGGCGCTCATCGACGAGCTGGCGCACACGAACGTGCCCGGGTCGGGTCGCCACGCGAAGAGGTGGGAGGACGTGCTCGAGATCCTCGAGTCGGGCACCTCGGTCATCTCTACCGTGAACATCCAGCACCTGGAGTCGATCGCGGACACCGTCGAGCAGATAACCGGGACGCAGGTGAGAGAGCGGGTGCCGGACTGGGTGGTACGCAAGGCCGACCAGCTTGAGCTCATCGACTCGTCTCCCGAACAGTTGCGCCGCCGCATGGTGCACGGCCACATCTACCCGGCGGACAAGATCGAGGCGGCACTCACCCACTTCTTCCGCACCGACAACCTCATCGCCTTGAGGGAAGCCGCGCTGCGCTTCGTCGCCGACGAGGCCGACGAGACCCTTCTCGAGCGGCTCCGTGGACGGCCGTCGCAGGAGGTCTGGGACGTGGCCGAGCGGATAATGGTGGCCGTCGACGGCACCTCCGGCACCGATGGCGTGATCCGTCGAGCGGCCCGTCTGGCAGCGAGGACCCGGGGCGACCTCGACGTCGTGCACGTCGCGGGCGACGAGTCCTCTTCCCGCAAGGTGCAGGAGAAGCTCGGGGAGCTCCGCCGCCTCACCATGGACGTCGGCGGTGAGTGGTTCGAGGTCGCGGGCGACGACGCGGCGAGGGCGATCATGGACTTCGCCACGGCGCACCAGATCACCCAGATCGTGCTCGGCGCCAGCCGGCGTGGCCGCCTGGAGGAGCTCACGAGAGGTTCGATCGTGTCGAAGGTGATCAAGCTCGCCTCGACCTCGAGCGTGGACGTCCACGTGATCGCGCGGCGTGAGCCTGAGCGCCCGGCAGAAGAGACGGTGGCGCTCAGCAACACCTGAGACGGCTCACAGCCCGGCCCGCAGCTGCGTTGACACGGAATTGACGCGCCCGGCCGGCTGTTGACGCCTGTCCGATGCACGCCCGGCGCACACTCCGTCGCATGGGTGATGTGCTCGCGGTGCTCGGCACGCTCGTCTTCGTCGTGCTGATGCTCCTCATGATCAAGGCGATGGAGCACGTATGACCTGGGTGCAGGGCGTCCTCCTCGCCATCTCTGTGATCCTGTTCGTCTACCTCGGAGTGGCCATGTTCCGCGCCGAGTGGTTCTGATGCCGCTCACCTGGACCCTCGTCCTCCTCGCAGCCACTCTCGCCCTCAGCTGGAGGTTCCTCGGCTCGTACATGGCAGCCGTCTACAGGAACCGGGTCCACTTCCTCGGCTGGCTCGAGCGTCCCACCTACCGGCTCCTCGGGCTCGACGCGCAGCGCGAGCAGACGTGGCAGCGGTATGCCGCTTCGCTCGTCGTCTACTCCGGAGTCGCCATCCTCGTGGTCTACGGGATGATCAGGCTGCAGGGCTCACTGCCCTTCAATCCGCAGCACTTCGGCGCCGTCGGGCCGGCCCTCTCCTGGAACACGGCGGTGTCCTTCGTCACGAACACGAACTGGCAGAACTACTCCGGCGAGTCGACGATGTCGTATCTCTCGCAGATGGGGGCGCTCGCCGTCCAGCAATTCGTGAGCGCGTCCGTGGGCATCGCGGTCGCGATGGCACTTGTGCGTGGCTTCGCCCGGAAAGGATCGCCGACCATCGGCAACTTCTGGGTGGACGTCATCCGCGGCGTCTACTACATCCTCCTCCCGATAGCCCTCGTCTTCTCCGTCGTCTTCATCGCCGAGGGTGCCGTCCAGACGTTCCTCGGGCCGGTGCGGGTCCACGACGTGCTGAACGGCACGAGCCAGCTGATCCCGCGGGGTCCCGTCGGCTCCATGGAGCCGATCAAGCAACTGGGGACGAACGGCGGCGGCTACTTCAACGCCAACGGCGCCTCGCCCTTCGAGAACCCGACGGGCCTCACCAACTTCCTCTCTTTCTTCCTCCTCCTCGTCGTCCCCTTCTCCCTCACCTACACGTTCGGCAAGATGGTCGGCAGCATCCGCCAGGGCTTGGCCCTCGTCATGGCGATGGTCGTCCTGTTCGGCGTCTGGTTCGGCTTCGCATCCTTCGCCGAGTCACGGGGCAACCCGGCAGTCGCGGCGGCCGGGGTCCACCACCAGCCGGGTGGCAACATGGAAGGCAAGGAGGCCCGATTCGGCGTATCGCAGTCGACGCTCTACGACGTCGCCTCGACACAGACGTCGACGGGCAGCGTCGACGGCTCGAACGACTCCTACACGCCGATAGGCGGCATGGCTCTTCTCACCGGGATGATGCTCGGCGAGGTGACGCCGGGAGGCGTGGGGAGCGGGCTCTACACGATCCTCATCTACGCCGTCATCGCCGTCTTCATCGGCGGGCTGATGGTGGGGCGAACCCCCGAGTACCTGGGCAAGAAGATCCAGGCGACGGAGGTGAAGCTGGCAGCGCTCGGCTCTCTCGTCATGCCTGTCGTCGTCCTCGTCACGACCGCCATCGCCGTCTCTGTCGCCGAAGGGCGGGCCGGCCCACTCAACCACGGTCCCCACGGCTTCACGGAGATCCTCTACGCGCTGACCTCGCAGGCGAACAACAACGGCTCCGCATTCGCCGGCCTCAACGGGAACACCTCCTTCTACAACGTGATCGGCGGCATCGACATGCTCCTCGGCCGCTTCGCCATCATGATCCCGGCCCTCGCGCTTGCGGGCGTGCTCGCGAAGAAGCAGCTCGTGCCCGCCTCCGCGGGTACGTTCAAGACGGACACGCCCATGTTCACCGGGCTCGTGATCGGCGTGATCCTCATCATCGGCGCGCTTACCTTCTTCCCCGCCGTGGCGCTCGGGCCGGTCGTCGAGCAACTCGTCCACGGGAAGTTCTTCTGATGACAGACCAGGTCCCGCGGTCAGGCGCGGTGAGCGAGCCGCGCACCGCAGTCGCCGTCGCCTCCGCCGGTGGGACGCCGGCCGGCGAGGCTGCGGCGGCAGGCGCACCGGCGGCTCAACCGCACGGGGTGGCTCAGTCCCGCAGCCTCTTCGACCGGGACATCCTCCGCCAGGCGACCGTCGAGTCCGTGAGGAAGCTCGACCCGCGCGTCCAGGTGAGGAACCCGGTCATGTTCGTCGTGCTAGTCGGGTCCGTCATCACCCTCATCGAGTCGATCGCCCATCCGACGCTCTTCGACTGGAGCATCACGGGGTGGCTCTTCGCGACCGTCGTGTTCGCCAACTTCGCCGAAGCGATGGCGGAGGGCCGCGGCAAGGCCCAGGCCGATGCCCTTCGGAGGATGCGCTCGGAGACGGAGGCGAGGCGGCTCGGAACCGAGGGGCTCGCCGGCCCCGAGGAGCGCGTGCTCGCCTCCGACCTCCAGAAGGGTGACTGCGTCGTCTGCGAAGCGGGCGATCTGATCCCTTCCGACGGCGAGATCGTCGACGGCATCGCCTCGGTCGACGAGTCGGCCATCACCGGCGAGTCGGCACCGGTGATACGCGAGTCCGGCGGCGACCGCTCGGCCGTGACGGGCGGCACGCGAGTCCTCTCGGACCGCATCGTCGTGCGCATCACAGCAGAGAGGGGGCACACGTTCCTCGACCGGATGATCCACCTCGTGGAAGGCGCCAACCGGCAGAAGACCCCGAACGAGATCGCCCTCACGATCCTGCTCGCCGCCCTCACCATCATCTTCCTGCCGGTCGTCGTGGTGTTGCAGCCGTTCGGCCACTACGCGGGGGCGACCGTCTCGGTCGTCGTCCTCATCGCCCTTCTCGTGTGCCTCATCCCGACCACCATCGGGGCTCTCCTCTCCGCCATCGGCATCGCGGGCATGGACCGGCTCGTGCAGCGGAACGTTCTCGCCATGAGCGGCCGCGCCGTCGAGGCCGCCGGCGACACCCAGACGTTGCTGCTCGACAAGACAGGGACGATCACGCTCGGCAACCGCATGGCAGCCCGCTTCATCCCCGTCGGCGGGGCCTCCGAGGAGCACCTCGCCGAGGCGGCGCAGCTCTCGTCTCTCGCCGACGAGACGCCCGAGGGGCGTTCGATCGTCGTGCTCGCGAAGGACCGCTTCGGTCTGCGCGAGCGCGATCTCGGAGAGGAGCACTCCTTCATCCCGTTCTCGGCGACGACTCGTATGTCCGGTCTCGACGTCGACGGGCGCGAGCTGCGCAAGGGCGCGGGTGACGCCGTGAAGCGTTGGGTGACCGGACAGGGCGGCCAGGTTCCGAACGAGCTCGACTCGATCACAGAAGGCATCTCGCGCGCGGGCTCGACACCGCTCGTCGTGGCCGACGGACCGACCGTCCTCGGCGTCATCGAGCTGAAGGACGTGGTGAAACAGGGCATCCGCGAGCGCTTCGACC
>JAJYVX010000163.1 GCA_021791795.1 Actinomycetes bacterium
CGTGCTCGAAGCCGGGTTCCTTGTCGTGGAAGGAGGTCGACATGTTGAAGATCGCCCGGCCGTGCTGGATCGCCACCACCCGGCGCGTCGTGAACGAGCGGCCGTCACGGATCCGGTCCACCTCGTAGAGGATCGGGACGGAGGGGTCGCCGGGGCGCAGGAAGTAGGAGTGGAGGGAGTGCACGCGCCCGTGCTCGACGGTCCGTCCCGCCGCCATCAGGGCCTGTGCGGCCACCTGGCCCCCGAAGACGCGCTGGCGCTCCTCGTCGGGCTGGATCCCACGGAAGATGTTGACCTCGATCGCCTCGAGGTCGAGCAGCCGGACGAGGAGGTCGAGGGCGTCGCTCATGACGGTCATGTTGGCAGGGCGCAAGGGACCCGGCACGAATTCTCCGGACCCGAGGGAGCCCGGCCGCTGCCGTAGACTGAGCAGCGGCCGGGCCCCGCGCGGAGCGCGGCTTGACGCGAGCGAGGTCTTGCCTCGAGGGTCGAAGGGTAAGGTTCCGAATCGATGTCCGAGCTCCTCCTCAGACTCTCGGCGTGGCTGCACACGAGGGAGGGCAGGAAGATCTTCCGCTACACGATGACGTCGGTGATCACCACCGGCGTCTCGCTCTTCGTGCTCGGGATGGTCTTCGGGGTGTTCCGGTTGTGGACCGAGGTGCCGAGCACCATCTTCGCCAACGTGGTGGCGGCGGTCCCGTCGTACTACCTGAACCGGATGTGGGCCTGGGGCAAGGGCGGCCGCTCGCATCTGGTGCGGGAGGTCCTGCCTTTCTGGGTGATGTCGGCGGCCAGGATCTCGTTCTCGATGGTCGGCGCGGCGCTGGCCCGCTACCTCGGCCACCGCTGGAACCTGGGCCACCTCGAGCAGACCGGCCTGGTCCTCTTCGCGAACGTGATGTCCTTCGGGATCTTCTGGGTGCTGAAGTTGATCGTCTTCAACCGGACCTTCCGGGTCCCCTCCCTCATGGAGGAGATGGACGAGCATCTGGCTGCCGAGGAGGCCGTCGCCCATGCCGAGCAGGTCGTCCTCGGCGCGGGGGACGACGCCTCGGTCGGCTGACAGGCGTTGGCCCGCCGAGCAGGCCACCTGCCACCGCCGGCGTGGCTCGGGGCCCCGGGACGGGGGCACTTCGGGACGCGAGTGCGCGGGAGCGAAGGTGCGGGCGCGTCGGGCTTCGGGGCGCGACTGTGCCGGGGCGCGAGGATCAGTCCCGGAAGTTCTCGAACTGGAGCGGGATGCCGAAATCCTCGGCCTTGCACGCCGTGATGACGGCTTGGAGGTCGTCGCGCTTCTTTGCCGTGACGCGGACCTGGTCGCCCTGGGTCTGCGAGCTCACGTTCTTCAGGCCGAGGTCCCTGATGAACTTGTTGAGCTTCTTCGCGTTGTCCTGGGAGATGCCGGCGCGGATCGCGATCCGCTGCCTTGCCGTGCCCTTGGCCGCCTCTTCCACCTTGCCGGGATCGAGCGCCTTCAGCGAGACCTGGCGTCGTACGAGCTTCTCCTCGAGGACCTGGCGCAGCGCGGCGAGCCGGTCTTCGGTGGAGGAGTGCAGCGTCAGGTCGTCGGTCCCGAGGTCGATCCGAGAGTCGGTGCCCTTGAAGTCGAAGCGCGTCGACGCTTCGCGGTTCGCCTGGTCGACCGCGTTGCGCACCTCTTGCATGTCCACCTGCGACACGACGTCGAAGCTCGGCATGGCCGATACCCTACCGACCTGCCGACGGAGCGAGGGGCAGCCTGTAGGGGCCGCCGACGACGCGATAACCTCCCCGCGGGTCGGTGTCCGAGTGGCCAAAGGAAACAGGCTGTAAACCTGTCGGCGAAAGCCTACGGGGGTTCGAATCCTCCCCGGCCCACCGCTCGAATCTGCCAGACTGCATGCAATGCTTTGGTCGTGAGAACGACCTTGGGAGGGTGGAGTTCGATGACCTCGCCTCGCCCTCGTGACTTTGGACCCGCGACTCGGACTTCAGGCGAGCTCGTGGTGTCCTGCCCGCCAGCCGTCAGCAGCCGAGCGCGTAGCTGACCGCTGAGCAGACCCTTTCCATGGTGTCGTGTCCCACTTGTCCGACAGGACCGGTGAGCGATGCCTGCACGACGGTGTGGAGACCGTCACAATTGATGACCGACGGTCGGTCCAGTCCGACCTCGACGTGGTCGATGGCGACTTCTGCAGCGAGACCACGAATGGTGGTGGTCACTTCGGCCACCGTTACGAGGCTGCGCGCGCCGAGCACCTCGGTTCGGGTCAACAGCAGGACGGGCCGCTTCTTCTTACCAACTTCGGCCAACCAGACTTCGCCCCGTCTCAAGCCTCGCCCCATGCTTCAGCCTCGGTCCAGGATGGGTCCGCATCTTCGGGTTGCCTCAGGTACGCGTCCCGGTCAGCTCGCGCCAGGGCTGCACCTACGGCATCGCTGACCCCTTGCCGAGCCGCAGCGGAAATGTTGACGCCGAGCTGCCGAGCTCGGTGAGCCAGCTCCTCGTCGAGCGTGAAGGTCGTTCTCGTTGAGGCCACCGTTGTACGCTAGCACCAACAGATGTAAGAGGTGATAGCACCCAGGCGGGCTAGCCCTCGGAGGCGGCAGTTGGTGAGCGACAGAAGCCGTTCACGCCCTGACCGACCGCGGACCACCCGCCAGTGCGCCGGCGCGCGGCCGGACCCGTCCCTCAGGGCGAGCCCGGAGGCGCTGCGGCGCGGGATGCCACCGGGTCAGGTCGCACCCCGGGTGCTAAATTCTTGGGATGGGGATGGGTGAGGACGCCCTTGGGGCGCGGGGCGGCGCTGCTGGCTCCGACGGCCGTGCGCCCGACGCCTCGGGACCTGCCGGCGGGCGCACCTCCGCGCCGTAGCGAGCCGGGGCCCCCGCGAACGACGCGCAGCTGAGCGCGCTGCGCAATGCAGGCCTCCTCGGCCCGTTGCCGGGCCCCGAGGTGGAGCGCTGGATCGTCGCGCTCCGGCGCCGGACGGGTGCGCCCGCCGCCGCCCTCTGGCTTCTCGGCGAGGACGGCCCAGCGCTGGGCGCCTTCGCTGCGGAGGGCGAGATCGCCGGGCACGACCTCGCCCCGGACGACGACGCATCCCTGGGAGCGCCCGTGCTGGTCGACGACGAGCTTCTCGGCGAGGTCGCCCTCGTCGACCCGGGCGGGCGCGCATGGTCGTCCGAGGACCGTCGAGCGCTCGACGAGACCGCCGCGGCCGTCTCCACGGAGCTCGCGCTCCGCCTCGCCAGACGAGAAGCCGAGCGGGCCCAGCAGCTCGTGGTGGCGCACACGAACGTCCACGACCTCATCGCCAGGGCCGCTCCGCTGCCAGAGGTCCTGCACGCGATCACCGAGGGAATCGAGCGCCACGACCCCTCGTTGCTCGCCTGCGTCGTCCTTCTCGATCCCACGTCGAGCACCCTCCATCCCGGCGCCGGGCCGTCGCTCCCCGGCTCCTACCTCGACGCCATCGACGGGGTCGTGATCGGCCCGAACATCGGCGCCTGCGGCACGGCGGCGTGGTCTGGGGAGCTCGTGATCTCCGAGGACATCTCGACGGACCCCAAGTGGGCGTCGATCCGCCGTGTCCCGATGGAAGCCGGGCTCGCGAGCTGCTGGTCGATGCCGGTCAAGGCGCCCGGGGGCGATGTGCTCGGCACGCTCGCCCTCTACGGGCGGAGCCCCCGCAGCCCCCTTCCCGAGCACCTCGAGCTGCTGAACAACTGGGCGAGGGTGGTGGGCATCGCCATCGAGCGGCACCGGGCAACCGAGCGGCTCGTCCACGACGCCCGCCACGACAGCCTCACCGGCCTGGCCAACCGGATCGTCCTCATGGAAGCGCTCGAGGACGCCCTGGCGCAGTCTCGGTCCGACGCACCCGTTGCGGTCCTCTTCGTCGACGTCGACGGTCTCAAGCGGCTCAACGACAGGCTCGGTCACGATCGAACGGACCGGATCCTCCGGGAGGTCGCTGCCCGGCTCTCGGCCAGCCTGCCTGCTGGATGCCTCGTCGGCCGGATCGGTGGCGACGAGTTCGTGGTCGTCGCCAAGGGCTTCGACCGCGACGCGGCCGGAGTGCTCGCCATCGACCTGCTCGACGCCGTCGCCAAGCCGCTTCCGGGGGCCGACGACGTGATCACGGCGAGCATCGGCATCGCTCTCGGCGACGACGCCGATGTCGACGCCATCGAGCTCTTGCGCGAAGCCGACAACGCCATGTACGCGGCGAAGCGGTCCGGCCGGGACCGCTGCGCCTTCTACGACGGCGGCCAGCGCGTTCGCTCGGGTCGCCGCGTCGGCCTCCAGCGCGAGCTTCGCAGCGCCGAGACCCGAGGAGAGGTCTCGCTCGCGTACGACCCGGTCATCGACCTCGCGTCGTGCGCCGTCGTCGCCGTCGAGGTGGTCCCCCGTTGGCACAGCCCCACCTACGGCGAGGTGGGAGCGCGAGAGCTCTGGAAGATCGCCGACGAGGTCGGCTCGGTCGTCCAGCTGGGGGCGCGGGTGCTGCGGGAGAGCTGCGAGGCGATCGCGGCCCTGTCCGAGCAGCTCGGGAGTGCACTCGGCCTCGCCGTCGACATCTCCGTCCGCCAGCTCGAGCACGAGGGTTTCGCCCACGCCGTCCACCAGGTCCTCGTCCACTCACAATGCCGGCCCTCCCAGCTCTGGCTGGAGGTCGACGAGGCCGACCTGAACCGGATGGGCACCGTCGCCTTGCACGCCGTCGACGAGCTCGCCGGACTGGGAGTCCGCATCGTCCTCGACCACGCGGGTGGCGGCCTGTGCTCGCCGTCAGCCCTCGGTCACCTCCCGTTCTCGGTCGTCAAGCTCGATCCGCGGCTCACCGAGTCGCTCCCAGGCGATGCGCGAAGCGAGGCCGTCGCCTCCGGGGTGGCGACCGTGGCGGGAGCGTTCGGCTGTGTGGTCTGTGCGCAGGGGATCGATGCGGACGAGCAGCGCGTTCGCTGCTCGGAGCTGGGCTTCCAGCTCGGGCAGGGACCGCTCGCGGGTCGGGCCGTCCCCGCGGGCGAGCTTGCCGGCCTCTTCGTAGCGGCTGCGGTGAGCTGACCCCCTCCGCCCTGCCCGTGCCGGGTATTGGCGTCGGATGGGTGCACGGTTACAATGCCATGACGCAAGGCCGAGACCGCGGCACGCTGGGTGGCACCGCGTGCGGCTCCCGGCGACGGTGTCGGCGTCGCGCCGTGGTCGCGGGCCCCGCGCCGTGGGCTGCCGGTTGGGGCAGCCCGTGCAGTCCTGTCACGGGTGAGCAGCGGTCGGCGGAGCGGTCCGCCGGACTACGGGTGAGGTCGGCGTCGTCGTGCAAGAGGACGTGAGCGGTCGAGCGGGCGGGGACGACTTTCCTGCGCGGCCGAGCCCAGGCGCGGCGAGCAGGCTCGAGACCCGGCTCGCGCACGAGCGAGCCAAGATGCAAGAGCGCGCGGCGCGCGCAGGGGCGGCCGCCGACCGGCTGGCCGTGCGCCTCGAGATGCTGAAGGTCCGCGTCCTCCCGGCGTCGATGCTCGCAGACCGGGTCCAGCCGGCCGACGGCGAGCCCGAGGGATGGCGGTTCCTCCGTCGCCCGGCGCTGCTCGGCTTCCTCGCGCTGTGCGCGATCGCGCTGGGAGCGTCCCTGCCGAGCTCGCCGTTCAAGCTCGAGATGGCCGGGACGTGGTTCTTCGGCGAGCCCCCCCAGGGCGGCTCGTCCGAGAGCTTCATGCTCTTCGGGCTCGTTTCCGTCTACGGCGGGCTCGTCCTTGTCATCCGTGTCTGGTACGGCCTGATGAAGGCGCTCGCGCGCCGGCCAGGGGTGCCCGTGCGCTACCTCGGGTGGATCCTCGTCCTGTGGATCCTGCCGATGCTGGTCGTCGCGCCGATCTTCAGCCGTGACGTCTATTCGTACGCGGCGCAGGGCGAGATGATGAGCCACCACATCAACCCGTACGACTACGGGCCTTACACCCTCGGCGCCGGACCCTACGTGAACCCCGTCGACCCGCTCTGGCTGAACACGCCCGCGCCCTACGGGCCCCTCTTCTTGATGATGGACGGGTTCTTCGCAAGCGTGAGCCTGCACCACGTGCTCGCGACCGTCGTCCTCCTGCGCCTGTCTTCGCTCGCGGGGGTGGCGCTCATCGCCGCGTGCATCCCCGCGCTCGCCCGGACGTTCCACAAGGACCACGGCTCCGTGTACGTGATGGCGGTGCTGAACCCCCTCACCATCCTCATGCTGGTCGGCGCGGCCCACAACGACGCGCTCATGCTCGGCTTGCTCGTCGCCGGCGTCACGGCTGCCCGCTGCCGGCATCCGGGGTGGGGCGTCCTCCTCTGCGCGCTCGCCGCTGCGATCAAGGTCCCCGCGGCGATCGGGGTTGTCTACATCGGCTGGGAGTGGACAGGGCCCGGCCTCTCGTGGCGCCAGCGGGTGCGGCCGCTCTTCAAAGCCGGCGCCATGGCCTCGGCGATCGTGCTCGGCCTCTCGTTTGCGAGCGGACTCGGTATCGGCTGGATCGCCAACCTCGACACCCCCGGCACGGTGAGGAGCTGGCTCGCGCCGGCGACCGGCATCGGGATGCTGCTCTCCGGAGCGCTCCACGCGGCGGGGTGGACCTCGATCTCGACGGCGGGCGTCTTGTCGGGCACGCGGGTTCTCGGGCTCACCGCCGCCGCCGGGCTCTCGGTCTCTCTGCTCCTGCGCAGTGACCGGGTCGGTGCCGTGCGTGCCATGGGTGTCAGCATGCTGCTCTTCGTGGTGCTCGGACC
>JAJYVX010000164.1 GCA_021791795.1 Actinomycetes bacterium
GCCGGCACGGTACTTGCTGAGCAAGGCCGTCAAGGCCTCGGCCGTCATCGGCTTCGCGAGGTGGTAGCTCTGCACCATGGGACACCCCATCCCGATGAGGCGGGCGAGCTGTTCGGGAGTCTCGACCCCCTCGGCCACCGTCGTCATCCCTGCCGCCTCGGCGAGGTTGACGACGGCTGACACGATGGCCGTGTCGACAGTGCTCACGTCCAGCTCCTGGACGAAGCTCCGGTCCAGCTTGACGATGTCGATCGGGAAGCGCTTCAAGTAGTTGAGGGAGGAGTACCCGGTGCCGAAGTCGTCTATCGCAAGCCTCACCCCGAGGTACTTGAGATCGACGAGCAGGTGGATCGTGCGGTCGATGTCAGCCATGGCCAGGCTCTCGGTGATCTCGAGGCACAGCTGGTTCGGCGCAAGGCCGGTGTCTGCGAGCACCGTCCGGACGTCCCGGCCGAGGTCGTGCTGCTGGAACTGCCTCGGCGAGAGGTTCACGGCCACACTGATCGGCATGCCGTTCTCGGACCACTCCTTCGCCTGGCTGCACGCTTGCTCGAGCACTCGCCGGCCGATCGGGAGGATGAGGCCGGTCTCCTCCGCGAGCGCGATGAAGTCGGAGGGAGGCAGCGTCCCGCGCTTGGGGTGCTCCCAGCGGACAAGTGCTTCGGCGCCGACTATCCGGCCCGAATCGGTGGCCACGATCGGCTGGTAGTGGACCGTCAGCTCCTCGTTCTCGATAGCCCGCCGGAGCGCGATCTCGAGGTCGAGCCACTCGGCAGACCTGTTGCCCATGGCGACGGCGTCGAAGGTCTGGTAGAGGCCGGTACCGCGGTGTTTCGCCTGGTACATCGCAACGTCGGCGTCGTGCAACACGTCGTCTGCGTTCGTCCCGGCCGTGGCGAGGGCTATGCCGATGCTGAGGCTCGCGAGGATGATCCTGCCGTCGTCGAGCGTGATCGGCCTGCGCACCGCCTCGAGGATGCGGGTGGCGAGAGCCTCGGCCGCCTCCACGCCACCCACGTTCTCGAGCAGGATCGTGAACTCGTCACCCCCGAAGCGCGCCAGCGTGTCGCCCTCGCGGATGATCGGCCGCAGCCGGTTCGCGATGCATACGAGGAGCTCGTCTCCGGCGTGGTGCCCGAGGCTGTCGTTCGTGAGCTTGAAGCGATCCACGTCGGCGAAGAGGACGGCGTGCGTCTCGCCTGTGCGGGACGCGCTGCGAAGCGCGTGCTGGAGACGGTCGAGGAAGATGGTCCGGTTGGGCAGGGTCGTGAGAGCGTCGTGGAACGCGTGGAACTCGAGCTGTGCCTCCGCCGCGAGGCGTTCGGAGATGTCGCGGAAGGCCAGCACGGCACCGGACACGGCCCCCTCCGACACGATGGGCGAGCACGTCACCTCCACCGGGAAGGTGGCGCCTCCCCGCCGCCCGAAGACGGTGCGCGCGTCTTTCATGTGCTCGCCGTCTCGGAGGGACCGCAGCGCGGCAGACGTGAGAGGCTCAAGCTCGCTCGCCTCTGCGTCGGAGCCGATCGCCTCCTCCTCGCGCACGCCGAGTAGCTCCTCTGCCGCCGGGTTCATGAACGTAAGCCGGCCGGCGAAGTCGAACGCGCAGACGCCTTCGTCGAGACTCGACGTGATCGCGACAAGACGCTCCTCCTCCCGGCGCCGCTCCTCGTAGAGAGACGAGTTCTCGAGCGCGGCCGACCCGGTGGCGGCAAGGGCTTCGAGGAGGGCCCTGTCGGCCGCGTCGAACGGCTCGCTCCTGTTGCGCCCGTTGACCGTGAGCCATCTGGTGCGCCCCGCCACCTCGAGCGGCACCGCCATGACGGGCGCTCCTTTCGGCGGCTCGGTACGCGCGATGGACACGTCACGACCGCGCAGCAGCGACGCGGCCGACGTGCGCAGCGCGTCCTCGACGTCCTTCGTCCCCATCGTGTGGTTGACGGCGAGCGTGGCCTCGAACAGCCCGAGCAGGCGCCCGCGGTCGTGACGGGCCTGGAAGTGACCGCTCAGGGCCTGGCGGAACGCGATGAAGGGCAAGACGATGATCGGTGCCGAGAAGGGCACGTCGCGCAGCGCCACGGCGGAGACGAGACCGAGGGAGACAGAGCCTCCGAGCATCCGGCCACGTACCTCGAGACCGTCGAAGAGGGCCGAGCGGATGCTCGACGATCCGGTCATCGAGAGTATGACTGCGAGCGACAACGAATTGACCACGAAGTAGACGCCCGCGCCGACAGCCGCGGCCCCGAGCTGCGCGAGGGTGATGTCGCCCCTCGGCGGTGCGATCAACCGCGCGGCGAGCAGGCCGCAGCTGGTGGAGAGCACGATCTGCGAGACGTTGAAGATCGACTTGACGGCCGCGCGCCGGCGGATCATCTGGGCGAGCGACGTCGCCACGACGAACGCCATCACGGCGCCTGCCGGCGGCAGGAGCAGGCACATGAGGACGAAGAAGCCTTCATCCATGTGGTGAGCCTGGGACGAGCCGTCCGAGAACATCATGATCGGCCGGAGCCAGCTCGCACAGACGAGAGCGGAGAGGATGAGCAGCAGCTCCGGACGGCCGAAACCAAGCCCACCGTTCGACATGCCGACGAAGCCCGCCACTGCGAAGCCCGCGAGGATGTACGCGAGGATGCACACCTTTGCCGTCAAAGGCATCGCGCTTCTCGTGCCGTCAGTCATCGCGTTCCCACACCCTGTAGACGCGTCCTTGCACGCCGCCGAGCGGCGTGCAAGGACGGGCTGCACCGAGGCGCCCGGCTCCCTCTCGTCGGGAGCCCCGGCACGAGCCGACTAACCCCAGCTACTTGCGTTCCAGGCCGCCCCGTTCCAGGCGGCCCCGTTCCAGGCGGCCCCGTTCCAGGCGGCTGCGTTCCAGGCGGCCCCGTTCCAGGCTGCTCCGTTCCAGGCGGCTCCGTTCCAGGCGGCTCCGTTCCAGGCGGCTCCGTTCCAGGCCGCTCCGTTCCAGGCCGCTCCGTTCCAGGCCGCTCCGTTCCATGCGGCTCCTGTCCAACCGAGGCCGTTGAAAGGCCCGGTCGCCGGCGTGCCCGCCCCGGCTGTGCCGAACTGGGACTCGTTCCAGGCAGCGCCGCTCCAGTTGGCGGGATTCCATGTCGAGACCGCCCAGCTCTCGGCGAAGCTGTCCGTCGGTGGACTGGCAACCGTGGCAGCGGAGGCCTCCGCATCGATCGCGGGCTGCTGGTTCAATGTCACCTGACCGGCATCCTGCAGAGCGGCGGGCACGTTCAGGATGCCGTGACCGTCCACCAAGGGGTTGCCTACAGGGCCGGGAGAGGCGCTGAGGAGGAGAGCCGCTTTCACCTGGTCGGGGGTGAGGGAGGGGTTCTGTGACAGCAGCAGAGCCACGGCCCCCGACGTGATGGCGGCCGAGAAGGAGGTCCCGGACCCGACGAAGTAGTCGCTGCCCACCCTCGCCGACGGGTAGTTGTTGTAGATGGTGGAACCCGGGTCGGCCAGGCTCACCACCGACCGGCCGGATGCTACGAGGTCGGGCTTGATCCAACCGTCGAACAGCGTGGGCCCCACCCCCGAGAAGCTCGGTATGGAGTAGTCGGCGGGGTTCGTCCCCTGGGCGTCGTCCAGTGCACCGACCGTGATGGCGAGCGGGTCGTCACCGGGAGACGTGACGGTGCCGTTCATCGGCCCGGCGTTGCCTGCCGACGTCACCACGACGATGCCGGCCTGCCAAGCCTGCTCCACAGCCTGGTCGAGCGGGTTGAACTCTGTCGGCTCCACGGGGGGCGTCCCGAGGGACAGGTTGAGGACCCTGATGTTGTCCGTCGCCTCGTGCGCGATCGCCCACTCGATGCCGGCGATCACCTGCGCCTCGCTCGTGATGCCGCTCGGACCGGCCACCTTGATGGAGACGAGGTCGGCCGCAGGCGCCATCCCCATGTACCCCGGGTTCGGCCCCTGCGGGTCGGAGGCGATGAGGCCCGCAACGAACGTCCCGTGGCCGTACTGGTCGAAGCGCCAGTCGTTCGGGCCGCCGTAGCCGCTGAGGTTGACCCCGTCGATGACCCGGCCTGCGAAGTACTGGCCGGGAGCCTGTATGCCGGTGTCGAGCACGGCGACGGTCACGCCTTGGCCCAGGTCGCCCGACTGCCACGCGCTCGTCGCGCCGCTCACCTGGAGAAACGCGTCACTTCCGGCCGCGGGTGGCTGCGCGGTGCTCGGGCTGGTGTCGGCCCTGAAGCTGCCCGTCATGGTGACGGGCTCGTTGGGCACCACCTGTAGCCCGGAGTTGCCGATGCTGCTCAACTGAGTTGTGGCGATGTTCGCCTCGAGGAATTTCGTGCCGTTGATCTCGCACGCGCCGTGCACCCCAAGCTGGCTCAGCTGCTGAAAGGCATCCGAGGCGGAGGATCCCTCGACTATGTAGCCGCCGTTCCAGCCTTGGCCTGGACCGGGGCCGGGGCCGCCCGGTCCGGGACCGCCGGGTCCGGGTCCGCCTGGTCCGGGAGGAGGAGGTGGCGTGGCTGCGCCGGGGCCGTTCGTCGGGCAGAACGCCGGTCCCGGCTGTTGCGGTGCAGCAGAAGCTGTCGGCGTGGCGACCACTCCTACCGACGCTCCGGCCGCGATCACAACCGCAGCGAGAAGCGTCCAGCCACCCGAACGAAGGCGGTACACGCCGCTTCGTTGCTCCATATCAGTTGCTCCCCGGAAAAGTGAGTCTCGGCTATTTCCCCGCCGCTACGTCGGGGTTTTGACGCTGACAGTGCAAAATGTACCACAGCGTGTGGCTGACCAGCGCTACCAGGATGTCGCTAACTACTCAGCGTGGTTATACCTCACCGAACGTGGGGATATTCGCGCGCAGAGCAACATACAGCAGGGTGGAGAGGAGGTCGGACCGTCAGGCCGGCTCTTCGATGGCCTCCGAAGCAGGGTCGAGGTCGAGCCCGAACGGCAACCCGGCGCCGAGGAACAGACCCGACGCGGAGGACGCCCGGTCGAGGAGGTCGACCGCGAGCAGCATGGCCGCCGCGCTGTAGGTGCTGGTCTCGTCGACGGGGAACGTCTGGCGCTCCGGGTAGACGAGGCCGGTTGTGTAAGAGCCGTCGGGCTGACGCTGCTCTTGGCACCAGGAGAGCAGCCTCTCGGCCTCGGCCCCTCTTTGCAGGATGCAGAGCGCCATCGCGCACTCCGCCGTCTCGGCGACGGTCACCCACGGCTCGTCGGACACGCAGCGCACCCCGTGGCCGTCCATCACGAGCTCGGCCCACCGCTCGTCGATGCGGGCGCTCCCCCGCCGCTCGTCGAGCGCGCCGGAGAGGACCGGGTAGTACCAGTCCATCGCGTAGCGGTGCTTCGGTTCGAAGCGGTCCGGCCGGTAGCTGATGGCGTGCCTGAGCCGACCGATCGCGAGCTCCCACTGCGGCCGCTCGAGCCCGAGGGCCTCGGCACAGGCTACGGCGCACCGCAGGCTGAAGAATGCGGACGAGGATCCGGTGAGGAGGGCGTAACGACCGGGCGTGCCGTCGGCATCGACTGACCACAGGAGCTCTCCCCCCGGCTGCTGCCACCTGAGAGCAAAGCCCACCGCCTTCTCCACCACACCCCACATGCCCTCGAGCAGGCTCGATGAACCCGTGGCGAGACGGTGGTGCCACAAGCCGGTCGCCACGTAGGCGGACACGTTGGTGTCCATGCGGGCGTCCTCGACCGAGCCGTCGTAGCCGTAGTAGGCGTGCCAGGCGCCGGAAGGCAGCTGGGTGGCTGCGAGCCACTCGTACGCACGCTCGGCCGCCTGCAGCCGGCCCGCCGCAGCGAGGGCCATGGCCGCCTCCACGTGGTTCCAGGGATCGGCGTGGCCGCCTTCGAACCAGGGGATCATGCCGGACGGCTTCTGGAGCGCCTCTATCGAGTCGGCGGTCGCCGCGAGTTGCCTCGCGGTGAGCACCCGGGCCGGCGTGTCAGCCACGCTCGTCGTGCTCGAGGTAGACGACGAGGCTCTTTCCCATGAGGGGATTCAGCCACCGATCCGGCAGCCGCGTCAGCCTCGGCGCCTTGGTGATGTCCCACACGAGGAGGCGGTGATATGCGCGGACGAGAGGGCTGTCCTCGTTCGCCGGCCCGACGAGGCAGCGGAGCCACCAGTAGGGGCTGTGCAGCGCGTGGGCGTGGTGCCGGCCGACCGGTCGGAGGCCCGCGCCTCGGAGCCGCCCGAGGAGATGGGATCTGCGATAGATCCTGACGTGCCCGCCGGGCACCTCGTGGTACTCCTTCGACAGCGCCCAGTTGACGAGCTCGGGACCGAAGCGAGGCACCGTCACCGCGATCCGGCCCGAGCCCTTCAGGACGCGGGCCAGCTCTGACATGGCGAGGGAGTCGTCGACCAGGTGTTCGAGGACCTCGGCCGCGACGATCCTGTCGAAGCTGCCGTCGGGAAAGGGAAGGCTGTACGCGCTCGCCCGCACGGCTGATGCCGCTGCGGCAACCGGAACCTCGCCGGCCTCGTACATCGCGGCGAAGATCTGGACGACCCCCTTCAGCTCGAGCGGGTCGGCGTCGAGCGCGACGACCCGCCCACCGCGCCGCAGGCACTCGAACGCGTGACGGCCGGCGCCACAGCCGAGGTCGAGGACGCGCTCGCCCTGCTCCAGGCCGAGGCGGTCGAAGTCGACCGTCAGCACCTAGGCGTGTCCCGGCGCGCCAGGCGGGTGGTCCGTGCGTGATCGTCC
>JAJYVX010000165.1 GCA_021791795.1 Actinomycetes bacterium
CGTAGGGCAGCGCGCCAGCCTGGGTCCAGCTTTCGAATTTTCCGATGATTTCAAGCTGTTCTGGGCTTATGTGCCGCATATGGTGCACACACCCTTCTATGTTTACGCCTATGCGTTTGGCGATTGTCTGGTCAATACTCTAGTCCAGCTTTATCGTGAGGCTTGCACTTGCGGGCGCACGGATCATTTCAGAGAAGCGTAGGTCAACCTGCTGCGCGCGGGTGGCACCCGCCCCTATCGGCAGTTGCTCGAACCGTTCGGGGTCGATCCGGCGGACCCGGCATTCTGGCAGCGCGGATTGGGGTTCATTGCAGCGATGATCGATGAGTTGGAAGGCTAATCATGACCGACGGACGCGACGAAGGCGGCACGATTTTTGGTGAAATCAAGCGGTTTGCCCGCACCTCCGGGGCGGTTTCGGGCATCGCCGCGCGCATGGCCGGCGAGCGCATGTTCGGCATTCGCGGCGACCGGGCGCGCCATGCCGAGGATTTGAAAGCGATTTTGGGCGGGCTGAAAGGCCCGATGATGAAAGTCGCGCAAATTCTGAGCACAATCCCGGATGCCTTGCCCGAGGAATATGCGAGCGAGCTCGCCCAGCTGCAAGCCAACGCCCCAGCCATGGGGTGGGCCTTCGTGCGCCGCCGGATGACCGCTGAATTGGGCAATGGCTGGGAAGCCAAATTCGCCAGTTTCAGCCACGAAGCCGCCGCCGCCGCGCGCCTCGGCCAAGTGCATCGCGCCCGCCTGCCCGATGGCAGCGATGTGGCGTGCCGACGGCCATAGCCCGCTACGCTCAGCCCCGTCGCGGCCGACTTCCGCCCACCGGTCGACGGCCCGGCATCGCGCCGGAGCTGCAGGAGCTCGGCCGCCCGCCCGAGGGTGATCGTGTCAGGGTCATCCCCGCGCCGGAGAGAGGCGTTGACAGTCCCGTCGGTCACATAAGGGCCGAACCGCCCGGAGCGCAACGTCACGAGACCGCCGGAAACCGGGTCCGGCCCGAGCTCGCGCAACGGTGCCGCGGCCACGCCGAAGCGTCGCTGCTTCGGTTGCGAGAGGCGCTCGAGCGCCTGGGCGAGGTCGACCTCGAAGAGCTGCTCCTCGTTGTCGAGGCTGCGGGTGTCCGAACCCTTCTTGAGGTAGGGCCCGAAACGGCCGTTCGCCGCCACGATCTCCTCGCCGCTCACAGGATCGTTGCCGAGCACCCGAGGGAGCTCGAGCAGCCGGAGCGCATCCGGAAGGGTCACCGTGTCGAGGGTCATCGACCGGAAGAGCGAAGCCGTCCGCGGCCGCTCGCCGCTCTCGGCGGTCTCACCGAGCTGCACGTACGGGCCGAAGCGACCGGCCCGGGCCAACACCGGCAGACCGCTCGACGGGTCGGTGCCGAGCAGGCGGTCACCAGACGGCGTCTCGAGGAGCTCGAGGGCACGCTCGACGGTCAGCTCGTCGGGAGCGAGGTCCTCCGGCACGGCTGCCCGGTCCTCGCCCCGCTGGAGGTACGGTCCGTAGCGACCGACCCGGACGACGAGCTCCTCGCCTGTCTCCGGATCGGGACCGAGCGGGATCGAATTCACCTCGCGGGCGTCGATCTCCTCGAGGTGGGCGAGCACCGCGTCTTTCAAGCCTCGTTGCCCGTCGACGGCGAGAACGTGACGCGGTTGGCGCGCCGTCTTGTCGTCCCGCGGTCGTTCGAGGTGACGCGACTCGCCGAAGTAGAAGCGCTCCAGCCACGGAACGAGCTCCTCGTCGCCGGACGCGATCTCGTCGAGGTCGTCTTCCATGCTCGCCGTGAACCCGTAGTCGACGAGGTTCGGGAAGTGGTGCTCCATGAGCGAGACGACGGCGAACGCCGTGAAGGACGGCACGAGCGCCGTGCCCTTTCGCCAGACGTAACCACGGTCCTGGATCGTCTGGATGATGCTTGCGTACGTCGACGGCCTGCCCACCCCGAGCTCCTCGAGCCTGCGCACGAGGGAGGCCTCCGTGAAACGCGGTGGCGGCTTCGTCGTGTGGTCCTCCGGATCGATCTCGGCCAGCGACACCGCGTCGCTCTCAGCCAGTGCCGGCAGGCGTGAATCGCGGGCTTCTTCCCGCGCGCCGTCCTCCCGAGCCTCGGACTCGTCCTCGTCTTCCCTGTAGACCTGCAGGAAGCCGGGCGAGGTGACGACCGTCCCCGTGGCGACGAATCCCGCTACTGCACCCGCGCCTGCCACCGGGCAGGCGGCCGTCGTCTCGCCCTCGATGCGGACACGTGCGCTCGTCCCGGTGGCGTCGATCATCTGCGAGGCGACCGTCCGCTGCCAGACGAGCTCGTAAAGGCGCCGCTCGTCGGCCGACAGCTCGCCCGCGAGCTGCTGGGGCGTACGGAAGGACTCCCCGGCGGGGCGGATCGCCTCGTGTGCCTCCTGGGCGTTCTTCACCTTGCTCCGATACGCCCGCGGCGAACTCGGGATCGAGCCCGGTCCGTAGAGTGCGGCGGCCTGCTGGCGTGCCGCTCTCACCGCCGTATCCGACAGGGTGGTCGAGTCAGTTCTCATGTAGGTGATGTAGCCCCGCTCGTACAGGGCCTGGGCGACGCGCATCGTCCGCTGGGCGCCGAAGCGCAGTTTGCGCGACGCCTCCTGCTGGAGGGTCGACGTGATGAAGGGCGCGGCCGGGCTCCTCCGGTACGGCTTCTCCTCGACAGAGGACACGGAAAAGGAGCTCTGCTCGAGCGCCGAGGCGAGGCCGCGGGCCGAAGGCTCGTCGAGCAGCAGCACGGCCTCGGGCTCGGCGAGCCGGCCGTTCGCCAGGTAGTCCTCGCCGGTCGCGACCCGCCGGCCGGCCACGTCGCCCAGCCGGGCGGAGAAGCGTTGGCCGGACGCGGTGAAGGTCGCGTCGAGACTCCACCACGTCCCCGATCGGAACCGCATCCGCTCGCGCTCGCGCTCGACGACGATCCTCGTGGCAACGCTCTGCACCCTCCCGGCGGAGAGCCCACGTGCAACCTTCCGCCACAGCACCGGCGACACTTCGTAGCCGTACAGCCGGTCGAGGATGCGCCTCGCCTCCTGCGCGTCCACGAGCCGGCGGTCGAGCTCGCGCGGCGACGAGATGGCGGCGTCGATCGCCTGACGGGTGATCTCGTGGAAGACCATCCGCCGGATGGGAACACGGGGAGAGAGCACCTCGACGAGGTGCCAGGCGATCGACTCGCCCTCGCGGTCCTCGTCTGTCGCCAGGTAGACCTCGCTCGCATCGGCCACGAGACGCTTCAGCTTGGAGACCTGCTCCTTCTTGTCCGGCGTGACGATGTAGAGAGTCTTGAAGTCGTTGTCGACGTCCACGCCGAGCCTTGCCCAGGACTGGCCCTTGAAGGCGGCCGGCACGTCTGCCGCCCGACGCGGCAGGTCGCGGATGTGCCCGATCGAGGACTCGACGACGTACTCCCTGCCGAGAAAGCCCGCGATCGTCTTCGCCTTTGCCGGCGACTCGACGATGACTAGCGGCTTGGCCACAGCGGCCCTTGGTTAGGCGTTCGCCGGCGAGCCTTCGGCCGGGCTCTGCAGGGCCGGAGCGCTCAACTCGCCGGGTTTGCCCTCCTCCTGTGCCTCGCCACCGATGGACCCGGTCGCTCGCTTCGAGAACGCAATGGAGGAGAGGAGGATGGCAGCGGCCACGCCCGCCACCGTGTACCTCACGGCCGCGTGGTGCTGGGTCGTGATGACTGCCGGCAGGATGAGCAGCGAAACGAGGTTCATCACCTTGATGAGCGGGTTGAGCGCCGGTCCCGCCGTGTCCTTGAACGGGTCGCCCACCGTGTCGCCGATCACTGCCGCCTTGTGTGCCTCCGAGCCCTTACCGCCGTGGAACCCGTCCTCGATGTACTTCTTGGCGTTGTCCCAGGCGCCGCCGGAGTTCGACAGGAACACGGCCATGAGCTGGCCGGTGAGGATCGTGCCGGCGAGGAAGGCGCCGAGGGCGATGTCGTTGATGCCGAAGCCGATGATGACCGGCGTGAGCACCGCGAGGAGCGCCGGCGTCGCGAGCTCACGCTGGGCCGCCGCGGTGCAGATCGAGATGACGTTGGCGTACGCCGGTTTCTCGGTGCCGTCCATGATGCCCGGGTGCTCGCGGAACTGCCTGCGCACCTCGTGCACCACCGTGCCGGCCGAGCGCCCGACCGCGCGTATGGCGAGCGAGGAGAAGAGGAAGGCGATCGAGCCGCCTATGAGCAACCCGATGAAGACCGTCGGCTTGGCGACGTTGATCTGGGTGAGCGGGGAATTGAAGAGGCTGTTGCCCACGTCGCGCAGATGCAGCTGCGACCCGATCGTCTCGATGAAGGAGGAGAAGAGCGCCACGGCGGCGATGACCGCTGAGCCGATGGCGACACCTTTGGTGATGGCCTTTGTCGTGTTGCCCACCGCGTCGAGGCTCACCATGACCCGCTGCGCCTCGCCCTCGAACTCGCCCGACATCTCGGCGATGCCCGCTGCGTTGTCCGCGACGGGGCCGAAGGAGTCCTCCGAGATGATCATGCCCGTGGTGGACAGCATGCCGATCCCCACGAGGGCCACGAGGTAGAGGTCGACGGTGAGGTGCGGGCCGCCGAGGGCGACTGCGACGGCGATGGCGATGGCGATGGCGATGATCGCCCAAACGCTCGACTCGAGGCCGATCGATATACCCGAGAGAACCGTCGTCGCGGGACCCGTCCGCGCGGAGTCGGCGATCTCCTGCACAGGTGACGTCTCGGTAGACGTGAAGTACTCGGTGATGAGGCTCGCCACGAGCGCGAGGCACACCCCGACGAGGACGGCCCAGAAGACCTTCAGGTTGTGCACGTAGAACTGGGCCACGAGGAAGGCGCCGATGAGCGTCAGGAGCGCTGAGACCCTGAATCCCCGGTTGATCGGCGCCATCGCCGAGCGGTCCCGGCTGGACGCCCGCACGATGAGGATCCCGACCGCCGAGGTGAGTATGCCGATGGCGGCTACCACGAGAGGGTAGATGAGGCCCTTCACGGTGTGCCCCGGATCGAGCGTCTTGAAGGCGGAGTAGCCGAGGATGAGCGAGGCGATGATCGTGATCTCGTAGGACTCGAAAAGGTCCGCCGCCATCCCGGCGCAGTCGCCGACGTTGTCGCCCACGTTGTCCGCGATGGTCGCGGCGTTCCGCGGATCGTCCTCGGGGATGCCGGCCTCGACCTTGCCCACGAGGTCGGCGCCGACGTCGGCCGCCTTGGTGAAGATTCCTCCGCCTACCCGCATGAAGAGGGCGAGCAGCGAGGCGCCGAAGCCGAAGCCGACGAGAACGGCCGTGGCCGAGTTCTGGAAGATGAAGACGATGGTCGTGGCGCCGATCAGTCCGAGGCCGACGCAGAACATGCCCGTGATGCCGCCGGTGCGGAAGGCCACCCGCAGGGCGGGCGGGAGGTTGCCGGACCTCGCAGCGGCGGCCGTCCGCACATTGCCGCGCACTGCGAGGCTCATTCCGATGAAGCCGGTGAGACCCGAGAAGGCGGCTCCGAACAGGAACGCGACCGCCCGGGCGAGTCCGGATTGCACGAAGCTGAGCGCAACGTGGTTGTTCGGCCCGACCACCTTCGTCGCCGTGAAGAAGACGAGCACGAAGAGCGGGATGACGATGAAGGCGATCGTCCGGAACTGCCGCCGGAGGAAAGCCACGGCGCCCTCCTGGATCGCTGCCGCGATCTCCCGCATCGAGGCAGTCCCCTGGTCGGCGGCGAGCACGCCGCGCATGAGGTAGAGCGCGACGAGGAGCGCCACCACGCCCGCGGCGAGCGCGAACGCGAGCCACCCGCGGTCGATTCCACCGAGCGTGAAGGCTTGGTAGCCACCTTCCGCCGCGAGGAGATGGGGGTTCACCTATTTCTCCTTTGCTGAGGTCGGGGCGAGGATAAACGGTGCTCGAGGCTTGTTACAAACGTCTCGGAGCCTCGGCTGGCCCTCTCAGGCCTGCTCAGTCCCCTCCGCCGTCTTCAGAATCGTAAACATCGGATTGATCATCGCCGTCCGCCGGCCGCGTTCTCCGACCATGCCTTCGACGAGGAGCCGAGCGCCGGGCTCGATACCCGGAACGCGGCGACGGCCCTGGAATATAAGCATGAGCTGACCCGTGTCGTCCGCGATCACGCATTCCACGCTCGGGACGCCCGCTCCGGCCTGGACCCTCACCGACCGTACCCGGCCCTCGACCTTCGCCCGCTGGCGCCCGGGCAGCCGACCGAGGGGGACCACACCTGGAGTACGCGGGACGAGATCGTCCGACAACGAAGGTTGGGGCCTCGGGGTCAGGTGTGGCCGCCCCTGGCTCTTGCCTTCTCTCCCACCGGGGGCTCTGCCGGTGCTCTCACCGTCCGCTCTCTCCCCGGTGCCTCCGGCTCCTGCGCGTGACCGGGCGCCGGCCTGCATCTCCTGTTCTGCCAGGTACACCTCGGCCGCGGCGGGGGAGACGTCCACGCCTCCTGCCCTCCAGGGCACAAGTTCCCGCCGCCGCTTGCCGAGAGGGAATGGCACGATCGTGGCGTTGGCGTTCGGGAGCTGGCTCACGAAACCGGCTATGCGGTCCGCCGTGCGGTCGTGGAGGACGCGGCGCCACATCCCCTCGAAGACCCGCCGCGGCAGCAGGACGCTCACCTCTGTCTGGCCGTCCTCGGCCGTC
>JAJYVX010000011.1 GCA_021791795.1 Actinomycetes bacterium
CGTCTTACCCTCGTCGCCCGCCAAGAGGTGTCGCTCGCTCGCGTCCTCGCAGGCGAGGAACTGCTCTGCGAGGTCTTCGACCGGGCGCTCGGCGTGACGCGCTTCCTCCTCGACGCCTCCCCGACCTGGCTCGGCGAGGTGGAGTAGGCACCAGGCAGTGCGGAAGGGCGGTCCGAGGCGGCGGAGTGACCGCGCGGGCGCGGCGAGCGTCGTTCTCGGCGTGTCCTTCGCCCTCGGTGCGTGAGCGCAGTCAGGCGGGCGAGCCCTTGCCGACGACGCCTGCTCAGTGGCCGCCCAGCTCCCAGAGCTTGATGCCACCGAGGATGCCGGCCAGGTTGTCGACGATCTGGATCGACGGATCGACGTGGGCTGCCATGTGCCGGGCGTTCCCCCCGCCGAGGTACAGGCAGTCGTAGTTGACCAGCACCTCGAAGTTGGCGATCGCCTCGATCACCCGCCGCCGCCACTTCTGCACTCCGATCTTGTGCAGGGCAGCGTCACCGATCTGCTCGTTGTAGGTCTCTCCCTTCCGGAAGGGATGATGGGCGAGCTCGAGGTGCGGGGCGAGCTTGCCGTCCATGAACAGAGCACTCCCGACCCCGGTCCCGAGGGTTACGACCATCTCGAGGCCCACGCCGCTCACGACCGCCCAGCCTTGGAGGTCGGCGTCGTTTGCAACCCTCACGGGATGATTCAGCCGCGCCTCGAGAGCGCCTGCAAGATCGAAACCTCGCCACTTCTGCACCAGATCCTCGACCACATCGGTCCCTGGACCGTGCGCTGTCACGAAGTGCGGTGCCGTGAGGACCCTGCCCTTGCGCACCACCCCGGGGAACCCGACCGAGGCGCGGTCCGCCGCCGGGAGCGGAGCTGTCAGCGCCACGAGCTTGTCGACGAGGATCTCCGGCGGGCACGGATAGGTAGTCGGGACGCGCACCCGGTCCGCGAGGAGCTTGCCGTTGGCGTCGAGCACCGACGCCTTCAAGCCCGTCCCGCCGACGTCGATCGCGAGGGTGGCCGGGCGCTTCGGCTCCCCTCCGAGGTCGGCACCGACGCCGGATTCCGCCGCCCGGGGAACGATCTGCCGAGCAGCCTCACCCTGCTGCGCGTCCGTCGTCTCTGGCACTCCCGGCGCCTCGCCTGGCTCTGTCATGCGAACATCCTGCTCGCCCGGCCGTCTGCCGGAGCACCGACCGCCTCGTAGCTCCGGAGCAGCTCGAGCATCGTCCTCACGCCGAAACCGGTCGAGCCTTTCCGGAGCTCGTGGGATTCCTCCTCGGCTCTCGAGGGTCCCGCGATGTCGAGATGCGCCCATGGGGTGTCACCGACGAATTCTTCGAGCAGAAGCCCGGCCACGAGCGATCCGGCACTGCCGGGCTTGCCGATGTTCTTCATGTCGGCGACCTCGGAATCGATGTCCTTGCGGTACATCCGCGGGAGCGGCAGGTGCCAGAAGGGCTCGCCGGCCTCGTCGCCTGCGCGCTCGACCGCCGCGACGAGTCGAGAGTCGTTGCCCATCAGACCCGCCATCTTGCGGCCGAGGGCCACGACGCAGGCCCCGGTGAGCGTCGCGAGGTCGATGATGGCGTCCGGCGCCTCCTCTGCCGCGAGGGAGAGCCCGTCCGCCAGCACGAGGCGACCCTCCGCGTCCGTGTTGAGCACTTCCACCGTCTTGCCGTTGCGCGCCCGGAAGACGTCGCCGGGCTTGGTGGCCCGCCCACCGGGCATGTTCTCGGTCGTCGGGGTGATGCCGATGACCCGGACCGAAACGCCGAGCCTGCGGCACGCCCCGAGAGCGGCTATCACGGCGGCCGCTCCGCTCATGTCGGTCTTCATGGCCATCATGCCTTCGGCCGGTTTCAGTGACAGCCCACCCGAGTCGAACGTGATCCCCTTTCCGACGAGGACGACCGTCGGCACGTCAGGGCCCGCCCCCTCGGGCTTGTACTCGAGCCGTATGAGGCGGGGCGGCTCGACCGAGCCCCTCGCGACGGCGAGCAGTCCCCCGAGACGCTCGGCCACGATCCCGTCCTCGTCGAGAACCTGTGCCTCGAGGCCCTCTCGCGCCGCCACCGCGAGCGCCGTCTCGGCGAGCTTCGTGGGCGTCATGTCGCCGGCGGGCGTGTTGCCGAGGTCACGCGCGAGAGCGACGGCTTCGCCCACGACGACGCCGGCATCGAGGCCGGGACCTGCCTGCGCGGCGTCCGCCTCGTTCACGACGAGCGAGACGTGTTGGAGCAGGTCGCCTTTCGCATCGCTCTTGTAGGAGGAGAAACTGTAGGTGGCACCCGTCACACCCTCGGCAGCCACCTGGGCGACGCGCACCGCCGGCACCGAGAGCGGCCGCAGGTCGAGGGCAACACGGTTGCAACTCGCCACGGCTCGTGCGAAGTCGGCCGCGGCCTGCCGCAGGCGGTGCTCGTGCGGGTCGTCGGTCGAGCCGAGGCCGACGTACGCGACGAGCGCGCCGTGGTCGCTGCGAACAAGGGACACCTCGCCGGCCTTCCCCGAGAACCCGAGCCTTTCCAGGCTCTCGCGCTCGATCACCCTCCCGGGCTCTGCTGCGACGAGGTTCTCGAAGACGAAGACCCCGACGGCATCGAGGTCGTCAGGCAAGGCAGTTGCGAGATCGATACGCAATGTCATGCCCCAATCATGCACTTCTCGCAGTGCGGTGGTGTCCCTCGACCACCCGGGCGAGCAGCCAGATGAGGTCGGAGAGCCTGTTGAGGTACGGCACGACCTGTGAGTCGGGTGCCACGGCAGCCTTCACCGCCAGCCGCTCCGCCCGGCGGACGACGGTGCGCGCGACGTCGAGCGCGGCGCTCGCGACGTCCTCGCCCGGTACGACGAACTCCGCCGGCATCTCGATCGATGCTTCGATCTCGTGAACCTTGTTCTCGAGCGCGCCGACCATGTCGGGCGTGACGAGTGAAGCGGCCGGGGTGAGTCGCGCCCGGTTCCGCGGTGCTGTCGCAACCTCTGCCATGAGCACCCAGAGGTCCCGCTCCACCGTCACGAGCAGGTCGCCCAGCCAGTCGGGGGCGGGCGCCCCGCCAGAACCGACAAGCGCGCGGGCAAGGCCGATCGCCGCCTGAGCCTCGTCCACCGCCCCGTTGCAGTCGATCCGGGCGGAGTCCTTCCTCACGCGGCCCCCGTAGAGGAGCCCTGTCGTCCCTCCGTCGCCCTTTTTCGTAGAGATGCTCGCTCGAGTCACAAACCCGAAATCTACGCGGGCCGAACGTAGGATTGTCCCGTGACACGCTCCTTCAGGATTGCCACCACATTGGCGCTCGCCGGCTTGCTCCTCACGGCGTGCAGTTCCAGTACACCTCCGACCACGACCACGACCCACCCGACCACGAGCACCACCACGACGACGACCGTGTCGGCGGCGACGGCGAACCCCGCGATCCGCCACGCCTTCAGCGTCCTGTTCGACCTCGCCGACCCCGCCGTCGAGCCCAAGCTCGCGGTCGTGCAGGACGGCGAGACGCTTCGTCAGGCGATCACCGACGCCCTGAAGTCGACGCTCGCCAAGGCCGCTGGCGGCGCCAAGGTCACCTCCATCAAGCTCGAAAGCGGGACGGCCTGCTCGTCCGAGACGCTCCCGAGCCCTTGTGCCGCAGTCGTGTTCGACATCCTCTCGACGAAGAGCACCGTCCTCCTACCGAACTCGAAGGGTTTCGCCATAGAGCAGAACGGGACCTGGGTGGTCACGAAGAACACCATCTGCAGCCTCCTCACCCTCGCCAACGGAGGGACGGCGCCGAAGGGCTGCTGAGCCCGGCCCGCGGCGACGACTGCGGCGCCCCGGTCCGCCGGTTCAGGAGTCCGGGCGCACCGCCAAGAGCTCGCTCCTCAGCTCGTCGCTCACCTGGACGGACGATCCGTCGTAGGTGATCCGTCCCTGCCGGAGGACGATCAGGTGCTCGGCCAGCTCGAGCGCCCGGCTCACCTGCTGCTCGACGATGAGGAGCGCCGTTCCCGAGTCCCGGATCTCGCGAAGCGCCCTGAAGACCTCGTCCACGGTCCGGGGCGCGAGCCCAAGGGAGAGCTCGTCGACGATGAGGAGCTTGGGTGGCACGGCGAGGACGCGAGCGAGAGCGAGCATCCGCTGCTCTCCTCCCGAGAGTGTGCCGGCCAGCTGGCTTCGCCGCTCGGCGAGGCGCGGGAACCTCTCGTAGGCGCGATCGAGCGCCTCGGCGGCCTCCTTTCGCGGCAGCTGGCGGAAGAAGGTGAGACGGAGGTTGTCCTCGACATCGAGGGTCGCGAACACCGGGCGTCCTTCCGGCGCATGCGCCACGCCCCGGCTCACCACCTTCCAGGCGGGCCACCCGGTCACTTCCTCGCCGTTCACGAGCACTCTTCCCGCCGACGGCGTGAGCAGGCCGCTCGCCACGCGGGCGACCGTCGACTTGCCTGCCCCGTTCGGGCCGAGCAGCGCGGTGACGCTGCCGTGCTCGAGGCAGAACGACACGTCGAAGAGCGCTCTGAACCTCCCGTAGCCGGCCGACACGCCCGACAGCTCGAGCACGGTCGTGGTCACAGAGTGGCGCCCAGGTACGCCTCTTGTACGGCGGGCTCCTGCAGCACCGCGGCGAGCGGCCCGCTCGACACGACCCGGCCGAAGTCGAGCACCACGACCCGCTCAGCTACGGCGTGCACCAGTTCGAGGTCGTGCTCGACGAGCAGGACAGAGATCGGGCGGCGGGCCCGCAGCTCGTTGAGGACGCTCGCGAGAGCTGCTGTCTCCCGCGAGTCGAGACCCGACGACGGCTCGTCGAGGAGCAGCAGCGAGGGTTCTCGGATGAGAGCTCGCCCGAGCTCCACGAGGCGTCCCTGGCCGAGGCTGAGCGCTTCGATGGGTGAGCCGGCGACGCTCTCGAGGCCGAGCTCCTTCAGCGTCTCGTCGACACGCTCGGACTCCTCGAGACGTATGCCGCCCCTGCCGAGGAGGTCCTTCCAGAGCCGGCCGTCCGCTCTCCGCTCGCGCTCGGACACCTCGAGGTGCTCCCGCACCGTCAAACCGGCGAAGAGCTCCAGCCGCTGGAACGTCCGACCCATGCCGAGGCGGGCACGCTTGTAGATCGGCGCCCTCCCGAGCCTTCTCCCTCCGAAGAAGACATCTCCGCGATCCGGCACCGTCACGCCGGAGACGCAGTCGAAGAGCGTCGTCTTGCCGGCTCCGTTCGGCCCGATGAGGCCGACCGCCTCCGCCTCGGCCACCTCGAGGGAAACGTCGTTCAGCGCGCTCACGCCACCGAATCGCTTCGAGACGCCCGCGACCTCGAGCAGCCCGCTCATGCGAGCACCTCGGTCTCGATGCCTCTCCTCGTGAAGCGCTCGAGCGTGAGCCGCTTCACGTACTCGACCGCTCCCTCGGGGTGGAGGGCGTAGACGACTGCCCCGAGACCGAAGATGACCTCGAGAAGGTTCGACCACCGCAGCGTGAGGTTGCCCGAGAGGGCAACGTTCAGCACCACGTAGGCGAGGCCGGCCCCGACGGCCCCGTCCACCGTGTACACGCCGACTGTCGCGACGACGACGACGAACACGAGCGAGAGCAACGTGTTGAAGTCGTTCGCGCTGGCCCCGAGCTCGAGCGAGCCGTAGACCGCCCCGCCGACGCCCGCAATGGCGGCGCTCACGCTGAACACGAGCACCTTCGCCCGGGTGGGGTTGATCCCGATGGACGCTGCTGCGAGCTCGCTGCCCCTGAGCGCCGCCAGCTGACGACCTGTCGTCCCTCGCCGGATGGCGGACACGACGAGAATGCATATGGCGAGGATCACGACAATGAGGCAGAAGTACGCCCGGCCGTCCGAGAAGTTGATCGGGCCGAGCGACGGGCGCGGGATGGATATGCCGCTCTGACCGTTTCCCGACCAGCTGTACTGGAAGCCGATGTTGTCGGCGAGGAGACCGAACGCCAGGGTCGCGAGGGCGAGGGCGAGCCCGCCGAGCCTCAGGGCCGGCAACGCGACGAGCGCACCGATGGCTCCGGCCACCACGGCCGCAACGACGATGCCCGCGAGCACCGACACGTTGAAATGTGCCGCCAGCTGCCCGGCGGTGAAAGCCCCCACGCCGGCGAAGGTCGCTTGACAGAGGGATATCTGGCCGCTCATGCCCGTGAGGAGCACGAGCGAGAGGAAGATGATCGCCAGCGCGAGGGCCTGGGAGAGGTTGAACACCCAGCTCGGAGAGACCCACGTCAGCGAAGAGACGACGAAGAGGGCGACGAGCGCGCCCGCGCCGATGCGGGAGCGGCGGCGCAGGGAACGGTCCCGCGACGCCGACACGAGCGGCGCCGGTGGCGGGTCGACACCCGCAAGAGGGTCGTTCACTTTCGTCCAGCGCCTGCGCAGGCCTGGCAGGAAGAGCAGGAGGAGGAGGAGCACGACGAAAGGAAGGCCCGGCCGCAGGCCGGATGAGAGCACCTGGCCGCTCGGGAGGTACCCGCTCAGAAGCTCCCCGACGATGCCAAGAAGCAGGCCGCCGAGGAAGGTGTAGGGAAGGCTGCTGAGGCTCCCTGCGGCCGCGGCGGCGATGGCCGCCACGAGGAGAGTCGTGAAGTTGAGCGCCTGCAGGTCGCCGAAGACCGGCGCCAGCATCACGCCCGCCAGGCCGGCCAAAAGGCTCGAGAGCATCCAGCTCGCCATGCCCACCGAGTCGGCGTCGACCCCCGCGAGCTCGACCATCCGAGGGCTCTCCGCCATAGCACGCATGCGCAGGCCTATCTGGGTGAAGTGGAACATCACCGATAGGAGCAGGACGACGAGAAGCGTCAGCACGACGGTCGAGAGCTCGATGCCGTTTATCGGGTCTCCGACGATGTGGAAGTAGACGACCGAGGGTGAGAGGAAAAGGGACGGGGGGCTGTAGAGGTTGCCCGCGGGAAAGACGATCTCGAAGACCGCAGGGATGGCGATCAGCATGCCGAGTGCCGCCACGAGCTTCACGAGGACGGGCTTGGTGCGGACGAAGCGGTACAGCCCGCGATCCATGAGCAACCCGAGGACGGGAGCGAGCACCACGACAGAGACGACGAAGGCGGCCGGTTTCGGCCAGCCGTGCGCGACGCACTCGTAGAAGACGAGGGCGGAGGCGTACGCCTGCGCCCCGAACGCGAGGTTGAACACACCGGAGGTCTGGTAGGTGAGGACGAGCCCGATGCCGAGGAGCGCAAAGACGCACCCGTAGGGAAGGCCCGGTGTGGCGAAGGAGAGGAACTCGGTCACGAAGAGCTGGGGGCACCCGGGATGTCGGGCGGCGGCGGGACGACTACCACCTGGTGCGACGGCGGCTGCGGATACTTGAAGCACGTGAACACGGTGTCGGCGGAGCCGAAGATCGGGACGAAGGTGCCGTGCTCGGCTCTCAGGAAGACGTTGCAGTCGACGGGCCCGAGCTCATGATGCTCGGCCTGCCAGTCGATGGGTGCGACGAGCCCGCCGGCCGTGTACGACTTGAGCGAGTTGAGGGCGGCTATGAGCCTCGTGCGCGACACGTCGCGCCCGATCATGCGCAGCCCGTCCACGAACATCCGCGCGCTTATCCAGCCGGAGAGCGACGCCTCTCCCGGCTGTTCTCCCGGGTAGTACTTGGCGAGCTCACGAAGGTACAGCGCCATCTCGGGGTACTGCTGAGGCTGGGTCCGCCCCGACTCGAAGGGGACGTGGCCGATCAGCATGTACACCCCGTCCATCAACGAGGCGTTCTGCGACAACGCCTGGTCGTCGTAGCCGTTGAGCCAGTACTGGTTCACCGATCCCATGCCCGATGCGTGAAGGGTGCGCGAGAGGACGAGGTTTCCCGCGAGATCGAGACAGCTCGCCACGAGGTCGACGTGCGCCTGCTTCATCCGCGAGACGTCCGCCGACAGGTCGATCGCGGGGGGCGTGATCGACAGGTCCTCGAAGACGACGGGGATGCCGAACTTGTGCATCTCGTTCGCCACCCCGACGCAGGCCTGCTGCGACTGGGTGATGTTGTAGGCGACTATGCCGACCCTGCGCGCCTTCAGCCGTTCGGCCAGATACGCCGGCTCGGGACCGGGGTTCTCGAAGTCGAGGAAGGAGCCCTCGGAGCCGAACAGGTTGTCCCCGCTCGACCACTGCGAGTTGATGTTGTAGCCGAACGTCGGGACGTTGTCATGAACGAGGTAGGAGGCTCCGGCGAACGTCGGCGTCGCCACGCCGACCACCGCGAACACGTGGTCGGACTCGACGAGAGCCCGCGCCTGTGCCGCGTCCTGCTGGCTGCTCGAGCCGTCGTCGAGCCCGTAGGCGAAGTCGATCTTCCGCCCGTTCACGCCGCCCTCGCTGTTCACCATGTCGAAATAGGCCCTCACCCCGTCGAAGATCGGGGCGAAGTCGGCCGGAAGAGGTCCCGACAAGGACGCGAGGCCACCGACGACGATCCGGTCGGCCGTGACACCGTCGGTGTTGCCGGCGTGCGTCACGGTCTGCTTGGCGTTCCCGCAACCGGCGGCCAGTGCGGCGACGACCGCGAGCGCGGCAAGGAGGACGGACGGTCGGCGGCCCACGGGCACATTGTGCTCGTCACCGGACCGCCAGCGGCGGACCCGGCACAAGTAGCGATGCATGATCGCCAGTCTGGCCACGAGGTCGCCGCTCATCCACTCGCCCTCGCGGCGACAGTCCGGCGGGCGCAAGCGACAGTCGGGCGGCGGGCCCGGGCGGCAGCCGGGCGCCGCCTCATCGAGCGCTCGGGCGGCTGCCCGACCGGCTCCCGAGCCTCGGACACCGAGAGATCCGAGGGCTCTGGCCGTAGCATGAGAGCGTGAAGGTCTCGACGCGGGGCGACTATGCGAGCAGGGCGCTCCTCTCCCTCGCCTTGAGGGCCGACGAATCCTCCCCGACGTCCGTCCGCGACATCGCGGAGAGGACCGGGCTCCCCCAGCCCTATCTCGAGCAGATCCTGCTCGCACTGAAAGGAGCAGGCCTCGTCCGCTCGAAGCGAGGCGTCGGCGGCGGTTACGTGCTCGCGAGGTCTCCTCGCGACATCACGCTCGGCCAGATAGTGAGCGCTGTGGACGGGCCGATAATGCTCGGAGACTTCGGCCAGCCGCACGAGAACGGCGCCTGCGACCACGAGGGCCAGTGTGTGCTCCTCACCGTCTGGGCCGAGGTCGGAGACCACATGAGGCACCATCTCGACTCGTTCACGCTCGCCGACATGGTGGAGCGGGCGAGAGGCGCCCCGCTCGCTCCCATCGGTCCGCTCGAGTGAGGGGGCCATCAGCGGTTCCAGGTCTCCACGGCCGGCCACTCGTGCTCCCAGGCCAGGCGGCCGAACGAACCTGCCGTGAGCTGGAAGTGCCGCGCTTCGGTCGGCGGCAGGTCGAGCCATCTCGCAAGCAGCACTCGCGAGACGTGCCCGTGCGAGAAGCACAAGACCTCTCCACCGGCTAGCGCCGGGTCGGAGCGCAAGTCCTCGAGGAGGCTGTCCACTCTTGCCGATATCTGACCGGGAAGCTCACCAGCAGGACAGCCATCCCGGAACAGGTCCCACGACGGTCGAGCATGCCGGATCTGGTCGGTGGTGAGCCCCTCGTATTCGCCGTAGTCCCATTCGGCGAGCCGAGGCTCGACGACGGCAACGGCGCCGAAGCCGGCGAGCTCGCACGTCCTCTTGGCGCGGCGAAGCGGGCTCGTGAGAACTAGGACGGGGGCGACCGGAGGGAGTAGACTGCAAAAGGTGTCCCGGAGGACGCGCGCATCGGTTTCCCCCTCGGTCAGCAAGGGTAGATCGGTCTTGCCCGTGTGCCGCCCGCCCCGGCTCCACTCGGTCATGCCGTGACGGACTACGGTTATCCGCCCCGGTGTCGCCGATTTCGAGTCAGGGCTCGCGCTGGACAAGGCTCTCGACAAGCTAGCGGGGAGGCAGGCCCCACCCGGCCGGCTGACCGGAATGAACCTGACGTGGCAGGCGTTGGATGTCCTGAAGGACAAGGTGGAAGGAGAGGAAGAGATTCCAGCGAACTCGACGATTGAGTACGCCGGAGGCGAACAGGCGACCGCAGAGCGTGTTACAGCCCCGGACCGGAGCTCCAACGCGCCCGACTTGATGCGCCTGTTCCTCGATGACCTCGGGAAATACCCCTTGCTGAGCGCGGAGGCCCAGGTGGAGCTGGCCAAGCGGGTCGAGCAGGGTGATGCGGAAGCGCGCGAGAAGATGATCGGCTCTAACCTGCGGCTGGTCGTCCACTGGGCGCGTCGCTATCAGGGTCGCGGGGTCGATCTTGTCGACCTCGTGCAGGAAGGAACGTTCGGCCTGATGCGGGCCGTCGAGAAGTTCGACTGGCGGAAGGGATTCCGCTTCTCGACATATGCGACCTGGTGGATCCGCCAGGCGCTGCAGCGCGCCGTGCAGTCAAAGGGCCGGGCGATCCGGCTCCCGGAGGACGCCCTCGCGGCCGAGCTCGAGGCCGATCCCGACCAGGCCAGGTTGCCACGGGTGGTGGCGAGCCTCGACCAGCCGCTCACGAGCGAGGCGACGGCGACCCTCGGAGACATGGTGTCCGGGGACGAGGCGCCCTTCGAGGATGATCTGGTCCACTCGATCAGCCTCGACCGCCTCGAGGTTGCGATAGGCCGCCTGCCCGAGTTGGAGCAGGCGGTGGTAAGGCTGCGCTTCGGCTTGGACGGAGCTCCACCCGCCTCGCTCGAGTCGACTGCCCGGGCTCTCGGCATCGGCGTCCGCCGTGTCCGCCGGATCGAGGCTGCGGCTCTCGCCTTTCTGGCTGAGCAGCCCGAAGTCGACGGCGTGAACGACGCGGCCTGACTCATAGGAGAGAGCCGATCGGTCTCTCGCCCGGGCGGGCTCATCGGTGGCGCCGGCCGCCGGGATCCGATCGGGCACAACTGGGCGGTCGTGGGCGCCGTCGGGATCACCCGAAGCACGACAGTGATTGACGGAAGTCCTCCGGCAAATCTGCTGAGACCGTCACGATCTCGCCGCTCGCCGGATGCCGGAAGCTGACCAGTTCGGCGTGGAGCATGAGACGTAGAACACCTGACGACCGGCGCCGGCCGCCGTAGCGACCGTCGCCGAGAACCGGGTGGCCGATCGAGGCGAGGTGGACCCGAATCTGGTGCGTCCGGCCTGTTTCGAGCATGACTCGCAGCTCCGTCGCCTCTACCGGTGTCGTGAACCGGTGCACGACCTCGTAATGGGTCCTGGCGCTCCTACCACTCGGTGCGACAGCCATGGCCGTCGGGTCACGCTCTGAGCGCCCGATCGGCGCATCGACGAGACCACGGTCGGCTGGAACCCGCCCGCTCACGACAGCCCGGTACTGCCTCTTGAGCGACCGGGTGGCGAGCTGGTTCGAGAGTGACTCGAATGCCGCGCGGGAACGGGCTATCACGAGCGCGCCCGACGTCTCCTTGTCGAGCCTGTGAACGATGCCGGGGCGTTCCGGCGAGCCCGAGCCCTCGCCCGGCAGATCCGAGAGCTCCGGATAGCGGGCGAGGAGGCCGTTCACGAGGGTGCCGGTCCTGCGGCCTGCCCCGGGATGGGTCACCACCCCTGCCGGCTTGTCGACGACGATGACGTCCTCGTCCTCGTAAAGGACCTGGTAGGGAACCTCGTCCGCCGGCGCAGGCTCGGCGGCGATGTCGGGCTCGGGCCAGCCCGAGAGGTCGATGAGAAGCGACTGCCCGCTTCTCAGCCGGCGTGACCTCGCAGTCTCGACCGAGCCGTCGACGCGGACGCTTCCGCCGGTCACGAGCTCGGTCGCATCACTTCGACTGAGTCCGCTCAAGGTCGAGACCACCCGGTCCAGCCGCTCGCCATCGAGCGCTGACGGGATCAGGAACGGCTCGGCCGGGGACGGAGAGCTGCTCGCGTTCGGACCCGAGAAAGAGGGCACAGCCGTTGTCACTGGTGTCTTGCCCGTCCTCACCCCGCCCTCGGATCAGCGTCCTCGGGAGAGTGCCCGGCGGTCGCCGCGCCCGACGGGTCGTGCAGCCCTCCGCCGGCTCCAGCGCCGGGCGATGCGGGGTGGCTCCTACCCGAGCGGAGAAGGCCGACGACGAGAATGGCGCACCCGCACACGATGCTCGCATCGGCGACGTTGAAGGTCGGCCAGAACGTCGAGGCGATGAAGTCGACGACGCCTCCGTGGTGCCCACGGAAGAGGCGGTCAGCGAGGTTGCCGACCGCCCCGCCGACGACGAGCCCGATGGCAATGGCGCCGGAGACGGTCGGGATACCCCTCGCGAACCAGACGACGGTTCCTATGAGGACGACGGCGATGATGACGATGGGCAGAGTGAGGCCGGTGCCGAGCGAGAAGGCGATGCCGGTGTTGTAGGAGAGCGAGAGCGAGAACGGCCCGAAGAGGTGGACCGAGCGAGTGGCGAGGTCGTTGACGGCGAGCGTCTTGGTCGTCTGGTCCGCCGCGAGCACGACAAGGCCGACGATCACCATCAAGGTGACCCGGCTCCTGCGGGGTCTCGCCCGGCCGGCCGCCCTCGCGGGGGTCAACGGCGCGAGAGCCCGCCGCTCTTGCAGTCGATGCACAGCCGTGCGAACGGGAGCGCCTCGAGGCGCTGCTTCGGGATGAGACGTCCGCAGTTCTCGCAGATCCCGTAAGTCTTGTTCGTCATCTTCACGAGCGCGTGGTCTATCTCCTCGACCGTCGCCAGCGCCTGGGCGGAGAGCGCCAGGTCGCGCTCCCGGTCCACTGTGACGGTGCCACCCTCGCCCGACTCGTCGTCGAACTGGATGTCACCCGGCTCCATCTCCTCCACCAGCAGCTCGGCCTCCGCCCGAAGGCTGCGCGCCTGCTCGAGGTAGGTGGAGCGCTCGGTGTCGAGAGCGCTGCGCTGATGCGTGAGGAAGCGCTCTTCTGTGTAGCCCTCCGTCAGCTTCGGCGGGGGCGAGCGCCTGGCCGACAGGAGTCCGCCCCCTGACGCGTGACCGCCGCGGCCGTCGTCGGCATGCGACGCAGGGTGAGACTTCGCCGCCGCCGCGTCGGCGCTCTTCGTCCCCGACGCCAGCCCCTCGGTCCTCCTCGCCGGCTCGTGTGCCCCAGAGGAGCGTGACGCTGCAGCCTTGGTGCTGGTGGCCGCGCCGACCTTCGCCGCCTCACGTGAAGGCATCGGCTTCTCGGCCGCCTTGGCTGCCTTGGCCGTCTTCGCCGCGGCGTCCTTTCTTGCGGCGTCCTTTCTTGGAGCGGCCTTGTGGGCTTGCGCCCTCTTGGGCTCGTTCGTTGCTCGGGCCGGTCCTGGGTGGGTCATCGGGTCGTCCTTCGCCCGCACGGCGCTCTTGTGCGCCGGGGCCTTCGCAGGCGACGCGTGCGAGCCGGCCTTCTTCACCGCCGCGCGCGCTTGTGTCGCCACCTCCGATGCACGGGAAGGCAGGGCTGCCTTCTCTGCCCGAGCGGGCTTCGCGGCGTTCTTCCGACCGGAGCCAGCTCGCGGCGGCATCTTCGCCTCCGCCTTGGGGGCCTCTTGCTTGGCCTGCTGCGGCGTTCGATGCACCGGCTTTCTCGGCGCTCGGGCGGGCGTCGCCTGAGGGGCGTTCTTCGAAGCGGATGTGGCCTTTCCTGTCATGCTCTTCGCAGTCGCCTTCTTCTCTCCCGCAACCTTCTCTCCTGTGCCCCGGCTCGTCTTCGCAGCGATCTCCGTGGCTTTCGCCACGGCCGGCCGGGGCGTGGGCGAGCCGCCGCGCGCGCTCCTCGCAGCCCCGGTCACGGCGCTCTTTGCGCCTTGGGGCTTGCCGGGTGTCTCCACTTGCTTGGCTTCTGCCTTCCCGCTCGTCCTGTTCGTCACCACCAGGCCCCCTGTGACGTTCCGACCCGGCCTCTTCGAGACCAGCCCTCTTCTCCCCTGCTGATCGAGGCGGCACCCCATGCAGGCACGCGGCCGGCCGCCCGCTTCGTCCTCCGACCCGTGAACCCCGGCCTCGAGCCCGCTAGAGGCGTTCGGGTGAAGGACGCCTTGGACGTGTCATCAGCCGTCGGTACGAACCTCCTCTCCGACGGAAGGGTGCTAGACGATAACGCGCCACGTGACCGGGCGCGGTCAGGTGCGTCGTCGGGCCAGGCAGGAAGGAGTCGGCCATCGGGCCGCATACGCTTGGGACATGACGGACGCCGCAACTTCCGACGACCCGAAGGGACGCACGCGCCCGTATCCGGTGGTGCCCTCGCAACCGCGCTATCCCGAGCTCGAAGAGGATCTGCTCTCGTACTGGCGCGAGGACGAGACCTTCGCGGCGTCGGTCGAGATGCACCCGGCCTCGAGCGAATTCGTGTTCTATGACGGGCCACCTTTCGCCAACGGCCTGCCCCACTACGGGCACCTCCTCACAGGTTTCGTGAAGGATGCCGTCCCTCGCTACGAGACGATGCGCGGGCGACGCGTCGAGCGGGTCTTCGGCTGGGACTGTCACGGCCTGCCGGCCGAGATGGCCGGAGAAGCCGAGCTCGGCCTCTCCGGACGTCAGGCCATCATCGAATACGGCATCGACAGGTTCAACGACTACTGCACGTCGCTCGTCCAACGCACGACGGACGCCTGGGAGCGCTACGTCACCCGTCAGGCGCGCTGGGTCGACTTCGCGCATTCCTACCGGACCATGGACCTCTCCTACATGGAGAGCGTCATCTGGGCGTTCAAGCAGCTCTACACGAAGGGGCTCACCTACGAGGGATACAAGGTGCTGCCCTACTGCTGGGAGTGCGAGACCCCTCTCTCGAACATGGAGGCACGCCTCGACGACGCCTACAGGGACCGGACCGATCCCGCCGTCACGCTCGTGTTCGACCTCGATCCGGTGGGAGAAGATGACGGAGAGCTCAACCCGCTCCTCGCAGGAGCGCTCCGTCTCGCCGTCTGGACGACCACGCCGTGGACGCTTCCTTCGAACCTCGCAATAGCCGTCGGCTCCGACATCGACTACGCCGTCGTAGAGCGACCCGCCCTCTCGGGCGGGACGGAGCGCGTCCTCGTCGGGGTCGACCGGCTGGAGCGCTACCGGGCGACGCTCGGCGAGGAGGCACAGGTCCTCGGCGCGGTGAAGGGCTCGGCACTCGTGGGCCGGCGCTACAAGCCCCTCTTCGACTACTTCACGGGAACCGAGAACGCCTTCCAGGTGATCGCAGCCGCATTCGTGACGACCGAGGACGGCACCGGCGCGGTACACATGGCACCCGGATTCGGCGAGGACGACCAGAACGCCTGCGAGGCGGCAGGCATTCCGGTGCTCGTCCCGGTGGACGACCGCGGGCGCTTCACGGACGAGGTGGCCGACTTCGCCGGTCAGCAGGTCTTCGAAGCGAATCCCCACATCGTCGAGCGACTCCGCTCGGCCGGTGCGCTGCTCGAGCACGAGGCGTTCACGCACAGCTACCCACATTGCTGGCGGACGGACACACCGCTCATCTACCGCGCCGTCAGCTCCTTCTTCGTGAACGTCCTCGCGATCCGTGACCGGATGGTCGAGCTCAACCAGGAGATCAACTGGGTTCCCGAGCACATCAAGAACGGCGCCTTCGGTAAGTGGCTCGAGGGCGCGCGCGACTGGAGCATCTCGCGCAACCGCTTCTGGGGAGCGCCCATCCCGGTGTGGAAGAGCGACGACCCGGCCTACCCGCGCGTCGACGTGTACGGATCTCTCGACGAGCTCGAACACGACTTCGGCGTGCGGCCGACCGACCTGCACCGCCCCTACATCGACGAGCTGACTCGACCCAACCCGGACGACCCGACCGGCCGGTCGACCATGCGCCGCGTCACCGACGTGTTCGACTGCTGGTTCGAGTCCGGTTCGATGCCTTATGCCCAGTGGCACTATCCGTTCGAGAACAAGGAGCGGTTCGAGACCCACTTCCCCGCCGACTTCATCGTGGAGTACGTGAGCCAGACGAGGGGCTGGTTCTATACGCTGCACGTCCTCTCCACGGCGCTGTTCGACTGCCCGCCGTTTCGCAACTGCATCGTGCACGGCGTCATCCTCGGCGACGACGGCCGGAAGCTCTCGAAGAGGCTCCGGAACTTCCCGGACCCCGACGAGGTCTTCGCCAACCAGGGAGCAGATGCGATGCGCTGGTATCTGCTCTCCTCACCCGTGCTGCGCGGCGCCGACGTCATCATCGAGAAGAAGGCGGTCACCGAGCCGGTGAGGCTCGTCGAGAACCCCATCTGGAACACCTGGCACTTCCTGTCCCTCTACTCGAACGCCGACGAGCTGAGGGGCGAGTGGCGTACGGACCCGGAGGGATTGCTCGACCGGTACGTCCTCGCGAAGGCGCGTCAGCTCGTGGACGAGGTCACCGCCAGCATGGACCGCTACGAGCTCGCCTCTGCGGCAGCTGCCATAACGTCGTTTCTCGACGCGCTCACGAACTGGTACGTGCGCCGCAGCCGCGACCGCTTCTGGCGGTCGGCCGGCGAAGGCGACGACGCGGCCGATCCCGACAAGATCGCCGCGTACGACACCCTGCACACGGTGCTCGACGTGCTCTGCCGAACGGCGGCACCGTTCCTGCCGTTCGTGACAGAGGCCGTGTACAGAGGACTCACCGGCGCCCGGAGCGTGCACCTCGCCCCGTGGCCGGACTCCTCGGCGCTCCCCGACGACCCGGAGCTCGTGAGGGACATGGACCTCGTGAGGGACATCTGCTCGGCAGGGCACGCGCTCCGCAAGGCTGCCGGCCTGCGCGCCCGCTTGCCGCTGCGCTCGCTCACCGTCTCGTCCCCCGGCGCAGCAGGGCTCGGCCCGCTCTCCGAGCTGATCGCCGACGAGCTGAACGTGAAGGAGGTGCACCTCACCGACGAGCCGGCCGGGCTGGCAGAGCAGGTCCTCGCCGTGGTGCCTGCCACGCTCGGCCCCCGGCTCGGCCCTGCGACCCAGGACGTCATCGCTGCCGTGCGGCGTGGCGACTGGCGTCGCACTGAGAGCGGTGTCGAGGCGGCCGGTCATGCGCTCCTGACCGACGAGTACACGCTGCGGCTGCGCCCGGTGGACGAGAAGACGACAAGGGTGCTCGAGCGCGGCACCGGCGTCGTCGCGCTGGACCTCTCGACGGACGGCGAGCTCTACTGGGAGGGGGCGGCCAGGGATCTCGTGCGCCACGTGCAAAAGGCGCGACGCGACGAGGGCTTGGATGTGAGCGACAGGATCGAGCTCACGGTCTTTGCTTCGAACGAGACGCTGGACGGTCTCATGAGGTGGGGCGGCTACGTGGGTGCCGAGACACTCGCCGAAGAGGTCGCTTGGGTCACCCACGAGGACGGTAAACCGCACGAGATCACCTCTGGCGTCGTGGGGGACGGGCTCACCGTCTGGATCGCCGTCAACAAGAGCAAGTAGCGTCCGGGGCGCCCTCTGCCGTGGCAGGCAGACGTGGTCTGGCCGCCCCGGTGTCAGCCGGTCGGCCCGCTGCCGCCTCGCCCCTCCTGGGCGCCGTACTCCTCGAAGGAGGGAAGCGCCGTGAGCGTCGGTCTGAGGAGGTCAGGCGGGTCGCCGATAGGCGGGCCCCAGGGGTCGTCGTCGAGATCGAACTCGTCGCTCATCGGGCCGCCGGTAACGGGGTCAGGGGCGCCCGGCGCTGCCGCGGCCGCGTCAGCCGCGATGGCAGCCTCCACCTCGTCGATCTGCTCTTCACTCTGGCTCTCCTCCTCGGGCACGGTCTTCTCGGCTTCTGTGCCAGCCCTTTCCTCGAGAAGAGACCCCGCCTCCTCCGCACCGTTCGGTGCAGGCCGCGCCCCGATCGACGGGAGCGCGGTGAGCTCGGCTGAGGGTGTGAGACTCCGCTCGACATAGCGAAGCGCCGCCTCGAGCGACTCGGTGAGCCGTTCGCGCTCGGCCTGCAGGAGACTGAGCAGGGTCTCGACCTCGCCCTTCAGCTCGTCACGTGCGCTCGTGAGACGGATCACCTCTTCCCGGTGCCGACGCTCTGCCTCCGCACCGACCTTCTCGGCTCTCGCCTTGGCGTCCTGCAGCGTGGTCTCGGCTTCCTCCCGGGCCCTATCGAGCAGGAGAGCGGCCTCGTCCTTCGCTTCCTTTATGGCGAGGTCGGCGGTGCGCTGGGCGAGGACGAGGGTGCGGCGGAGCGACTCGTCGATGTCCGACTCGGTCTGCACCGGCAGCTCTGATGGCTCTTGTGCCCTCTCGTTGGCGGCGCGCAGCTCCGCCTGCAGGCCGTCGACGGCGAGAGCCACCTGCTCCAGGAACTCGTCTACCTCATCAGTGTTGTAGCCGCGAAGGCTCCCGCTGAACTCGACTTCGCGTAGCACCTTGGCGGAGATTTCCATGCCTTCGAAACGTACCAGCAGTGAGCCGGCGGAGTGTGGATTGAACTCGTCGCACGGCGCCGAGCGCCGCGGACGGCTCAGATCACGCGGATCAAGACGAGGGCGACTATCGAGACGAGCAGCGGCGAGAGGTCGAGTGCACCTCCACCTGCCCGCATCGGCGGAAGGATCCGCCGCACCGGCCGCAAGACCGGGTTCGTGACGGTCCCGAGTGCGCGGCCGACACGCGACCCGATGCCGCCGGGCGAGAGCGGGAACCAGGACAGGAGAGCCTGCACCCAGAGGCAGATGACGAACGCGTAGAGAACATAACGGATGATCGAAACGACCAAGGGTCGATTTCCTTCCTTTAGTGCCGTCCGACCGTAGCGCCTCGTCGCCTGCGTCCGACCGTCGGCCGGTGGACGGCGCGTACCGGCTCACCGTCCGCACACCCGAGCGGCTCTCTGCCCGATCGCCCGTCCGCCCGGCACGGCTCCGACCGGGACGAGCGGCCTCAGGAGTGGAAGAGCCCTCGCTCCTGCAGCCGTTGGCGCTCCTCGAGCGACACCTCGACGTTCGAGGGTGTGAGCAGGAACACCTGCTCGGCGACTTTCTCCATCGACCCGGAGAGCGCATAGGTGAGTCCGGAACAGAAGTCGATCATCCGGCGGGCCAGGTCTCGCTCGCTCGCCTGCAGGTTGACGATGACCGGGTGGTTCGACTTCACGAGGTCGCCTATCTCCTGCGCGTCCGAGAAGCGCACCGGCGCGACGACCTGAGGCTTCATCTGGCGCTGGCTCACGAGAGGACGCACGACGCTCGTGTGTCGACCGTTCGTCTCTGCCTGCTCCCGGACGAGAGGTCGGACCGTGGCCACCGGGCCGTTCGAGGCCTGGGGCTCGGACGCACCGTCTGGATAGGTCGTACGGCGATGGGCCGCCGTCGGCTCGTCGACTTCCTCGTCGTCGTAGAACTCCTCGTCGTCGATGTCCTTCAGACCGAGGTACTGCAGCGCCTTGTGCATGAATGGTGCCATTTCGACCCTCCTCCGCCCGTCATTGTTGCAGGGACGGGCCGGCTATGTGGGGACCTTCGGCCTCCGGGGCCCGAACAGCGCGGTTCCGATGCGCACCATGGTCGTCCCGGCGGCGACGGCTTCTTCGAGGTCGGCCGTCATCCCCATCGAGAGCTCGTCGAGGCCGAGCTCCCGAGCCAGCTCCGCGCACCTGCCGAACGCCCGCCGGGCGGCCTCCCTCTTAGCCCCCTCGGCCATCTCGGCCGTCGCGCCTTCTGCAGCAGACGTCCCGACGAGGGGGGCCACGGTCATGAGCCCGCGCACGCGGCAGCCGGCTCCTCGCGCCCCGTCGACGACGGAGGCGAGCTGATCGGGGGGGCAGCCCCCGCGCCCGGGAGCCGAGGTGAGGTCGACCTCGACGAACACCTCCGGCGCCGTGCCGGGACTGCGCCGGGCGATCGCGACGGCCTCCTCGACCCGGGAGAGTGACTGCCAGACCGAGACGATCGGCGCCAGCCGGGGGATCTTGTTGCGCTGGATCGCCCCCAGGTAGTGCCAGCGGACAGCGGTTTCGGCACCGATGGTCCCGGCCTTCGAGACGAGCTCGGCGGCATAGTTCTCGCCGATGTCGGCGATGCCGGCATCTCTCGCGGCGAGGACGGCCTCAGGGCCGTGGCCTTTGGTCACTGCGACGATCGTGATGCGCCGAAGATCCCCTCCGGCGTCAGTTATGCGCCTTTCGATCCTCGCTCTTGCCGCGCGCACCCTCTCGGCATAAGGAATTGCACCACCCGTCGAGCTCACGGGCCGGTGGCGACGGCCAAGGCGAAACGGGCCGTCTCCCCCCTCCCACGCCACGAGAACCAGCCCTCGCCGCAAGCCGTGCAGCACGCCACCTCGCTGAGGGCCGAGACGCCCGCCTCCCTCGTGGCGGCGCGGACAGCTGCGGGCAGGTCGAGCGCCTCGGTCCCGCCGGAGCTGGCGGCTCTGACGGCCGGACCGTAGCGCCTCGCGATTCGCTCGAGGTCGGCGTGTCCGAACTCGTAGCACTCCGGCCCGATGCACGGACCCCTGATCGCGGCGAGACGGCTTGCACCGAGCTCCCACATCTTCTCGCCGAGGCGCTGCAGCACCCCCGCTTCGAGACCGCGCCAACCGCAGTGCGCAACGCCGACCACGCCTTCCGGGCTCGCCATGGCCACGAGCGCGCAGTCGGCCGAGAACATGGCGAGCACCCCGCAGGGTCGGTCGGCCGGCGTCGCCACGAGGCCGTCGCCGCGCTCGCCACCCTGCAGCTCTGCGGCATCGACCACGTTGGCGCCGTGGACCTGCGAGACGGTGTGCCAGCCGACGGGCAGGACCCGCCGGCGACGCTCCTCGCTCTCTCGCGAGCTCCGTCCGGACGGCCCCAGGTCACCCGCGGCTGCAGTCGTGACGTACGCCTTCGCCCACGGGGGAAGGCTCTTGCCGATCCGGGGAAACGAGAGCTCGAATGCCGCGGGCCGCGGCCCCGGCGGCGGCGTCCACCGTGTCGCGATCAACTCCCGGTCCTCCCTGTGACGCTGAGAGCCGGCCCTTCCGGCTGGCTCACAGGCAGCGACCGGTCTACTTGAGGAACGAGGGCACGTCGAAGTCGTCGTCGAGGTCGAGATCGTCGCCGAAGTCTGCGTCCGCTCCGCGGAAGACCTCGGGCAGGCTCACCTCGCCGCGGCCTGCGTCAAGGGACTCGGCGCTGCTCCCGGTGGCGGGCCTCTCGCCCGGGGCCGTCATGAGCGGGCGCGACGAGCCGAGCGGAGGGGTGCTGTCCCGGTGCTCCTTCTGGGGCGCCCCCTTCGGGGCGGCGGGCTGAGCATGACGCGCCGGCCGGCCCTGCTGGCGGCTCGCGTCCGACTGGCCTTCGAAGCGGTCGAACCCGGCGGCGATCACGGTCACCCGGACCTGGTCGCCCATCGAGTCGTCGAGCACCTGGCCGAAGATGATGTTCGCATCGGGATGCGCCGAGTCGTGGATGATGGCGGCAGCTTCGTTCACCTCGAACAGCGTGAGGTCCGGGCCGCCGGCGATGTTGAGCAGGATCCCTCGCGCTCCTTCGATCGAGGCTTCGAGCAGCGGGCTCGTGATGGCGTGGCGAGCGGCGTTGACCGCCCGCCCCTCGCCCGAGCCACGACCGATCCCCATGATCGCCGAGCCAGCGTTGGACATGACCATCTTCACGTCTGCGAAGTCGGTGTTGATCATTCCGGGCACGTTGATGAGGTCGGTGATCCCCGCAACGCCCTGCAAGAGGACCTCGTCGGCCATCTTGAACGCGTCGACCATGGAGGTCCGCTCGTCGGAGATGGCGAGGAGCCGCTCGTTCGGGATGACTATGAGCGTGTCCACCTTCTCCTTCAGGCGCTGTATGCCCTGATCTGCCTGGTTGGCCCTGCGCCTGCCCTCGAAGAGGAACGGCCGGGTGACGACCCCGATCGTGAGCGCACCGAGGTTCTTCGCCGCTTCGGCGATGACGGGAGCACCGCCGGTCCCGGTCCCGCCGCCCTTGCCCGCCGTGATGAAGACCATGTCCGCGCCCTTCAGCACTTCTTCGATCTCCTCGAGGTGCTCCTCGGCGGCCTGCCGCCCGACCTCGGGATCGCTGCCGGCGCCGAGTCCGCGCGTGAGCTGGCGCCCGATGTCGAGCTTGATGTCGGCCTCGCTCATGAGCAGGGCCTGGGCATCGGTGTTGACCGCCACGAACTCGACCCCTTGCAGCCCGGCGTCGATCATGCGGTTCACGGCGTTCACTCCGCCGCCGCCGACACCGACGACCTTTATGACTGCAATGAAGCTCTGGCCCGGGTTAGTCATGAGTGCTCCGTCCTCCCCTTTTCTGGCAGACGACCGAAGCTACCCGTTCGCGGTGGATGTCTCTCACCTCGACCAACGCGTGCCTGCTCCGACGACCTCTTACCAGTGGCTGTTCGACGGTCAGGCCGAGGCTTCTCGGAACACCGGCCCCCTCTCCGGCCCACACCGCGTCACGAGCAGCTCGGCCGCCACCGTCGGGGCAAACGATAGGGCGCCCGACCTACCGAATCAAGACGGGCGCGGATGGCACCCGTAGGTCGATCTCGGCGACCCCCCCTAGTCCCCCGTGGTGGAGGACAGTCGCGAGCGAGACGAACTTCTCGGTGAGGCTCGCCTGCGAGCCGACGAGCGCCTTGATACCGTCCGCGAGCAGGACTTCGGCTCCCTCGGACGAGCTGACGATGACCCGGCTGAGTCGAACCATCGACTCGGGCATGTCCGCCGCGACAAGGGCGAGCTCGCGTTCGGCCGGGGCGAGCGAGCTCCCGGGAGGCCCGACCGGCCCGCCGGTAGCCACGAGCGGCAGGGAGGGCGGCCTCGTCGCGACGTCCTCGAGGACGCGCCCAGTCGGGTCGCATATGGCAAAACCCCCCGCCGCGAGCTGCACGGCCGCCACCGGCACGCGCTCCTTCAGCCGGATGGAGACAGTGGAGGGCCACGAGATGTCGACGGTGGCGCTGGCCACCCACGGCAGCCGATCCACCCGGCTCGCGATGGCCGCGGCATCGAGGTCGACGAGCGGTGGGGCGCCGATGAGCCCGGCTGCGCGCAGCACGGCCGCCCGCGGCGTGTGACGATCGCCGCTCACCTCGACGTTCTTCGCGCCGAAGACGCTCGAGTGCACGAGGGCGAGGCCGCCGAGCCCAAGGGTCACCAAAACGGCGGCGACAACTATCCGGCGCCGGCGTCGGCGGCCCAGTTGGCGGGCGACGAGTACGCGCCGCTCGTGTATCCGCGGATCGGTCACCCCTGCTCCGATCCTGCCCGGCGCGCCATGACGCAAGCTTGGCTGAGACGCCCCGCGAAGTGGCGGATCATGAGGCAGCGCCGGCGAAGCCCACCAGGCGGACCTCGACGGCGAGCTCGACGCCGGTGCGCTCGGCCACCGTCTTCCGCACGAGGTCTATGAGCCGTCGCACGTCGTCTGCCGAGCCACCGTCGTCGGCCTGGATGAAGTTCGCGTGCTTGTCGGACACGCATGCCGTGCCGATGCGGAGCCCCTTCAACCCTGCCGCGTCGATCAGCCGCCCGGCGCTGTCGTCCGGGGGGTTCGCGAAGACCGACCCTGCGTTCTGGCCGCCCGGCTGGTTCTCCCGCCGCCAGCGCACGATCTCTGCGATCCGGCGGGCGGATTCGGCGGGATCGCCTTGCGCGAGGCGGAATGTCGCCTCGAGCACGAGATCGGCCGGGCCGAGGCCGGAACGCCGGTAGGACAGGCCGAGCTCGTCCGTCGAGCGGGACGACTCGGTGCCGCTCTTGAGGTCGACCACACGGGCGGATACGAGGCGCTCGGCGGTCTCTGCACCGTGCCCTCCGGCGTTCATGCGCACGGCCCCTCCCACCGAGCCAGGAATGCCCACGGCCCACTCCATACCGGTGAGCCCTGCAGCCGCGCTGCGCCGCGCGAGCACGGGGTATGCGGCGCCGGCCCCTGCCGTCACGCCCGAGCCCTCGACACGGATCTCGGCGAGGTCATCGCCCACCCGGACGCAGAGCCCTTTCCAGCCGGCGTCGGAGACGAGGGTGTTCGAACCCTTGCCTATGAGCAGGAGAGGCACATCGAAGAGGGGAAGGATCGTAGCCAGCCGTTCGACGTCGCCGTCGCACGAAAGCTCCACGAAAAGGGCGGCGCGGCCGCCCACCCTGTAGGTCGTGCGCGCCCCGATCCGCACGTTCGGCCGCGCGAGGCCGCCGAGCTGCTCGGCCAGGCCGTCGAGGTCGCTTCTCACCACCGCTCGTCGCCGAGCAGCTCGTCGGGCAGCGTGGTGAGATCACCGGCCTCGAGACTTATGCAGCAGTCACCTGGAGCGAGCAATTCGCGCAGGCGTGCGAGCAGGTCCTCGTGGCCGGGCACGTACTCGGCGTCGGCGTCGGGATGACCGGCGCGGACGGCATCGACGATGAGCTGGCCGCTCACGCCCGGTCGTGCAGCCTCGCCTGCGCCGTAGACGTCGGTGACGAGCAGCACGTCGGCGTCGGCGAAGGCATCGGTGAAGCTGGCCGCCAGGCCCGAGATCCGTGAGTAGCGGTGGGGCTGGAAGACGGCGACGATCCTCTCGAAGGCGCCGGCGCGCGCGGCGGCGAGGGCGGCTCGGACCTCCGCCGGCAGGTGGGCGTAGTCGTCGACGAACGTCACCCCGTTCTTCGAGCCGCGGAACTCGAACCTGCGCGCCACGCCGGCGAAGCGCTGGAGTGCCCGCCGCGCGTCCTCCGCCGAGGCTCCCACCAAGAGGGCGCTCGCGATGGCGGCCGCGGCGTTGGCGGCATTGTGCACCCCGGGTACGGCGAGGTCGAAGGTACCGAGATCCGCGCCGTTCCAGCCGAGCCGGAAGTGGACCTCGCTTCGGCCGCTCGTGATCTCGCTCATCCGCAGCGCCGCGCCCTCCCTCCGGCCGTACGTCGTCGCGCGAGGCCCGGCGAGCGCCGCCACCTGCTCGTCGTCTGCGTTGAGCACCACGGAAGGGGCGCCGGAGACGAAGCTGGCAAAGGCGCCGCTCAAGGCGTCGAAGCTCCCGTAGTGCTCGATGTGGTCCGGGTCGAGGCTCGTCACGACGGCCACCTCCGGACCGATGCGGAGGAATGTGCCGTCGCTCTCGTCCGCCTCCACGACGAGCCACTCACTGTCCTCCCAGGCCGCGTTGGTCCCGATGTCGTTGATGTCGCCCCCGATGATGAAGCTCGGCCTCAGACCGGCCTCGACGAGGATCAGGGCGAGCATGGAGGACGTGGTCGTCTTGCCGTGCGTCCCGGCGACGGCGATCGTGCGGCGGAGGGCAGAGATGGCCGCCAGCATGTCGGCGCGGCTCAACACGGCCACTCCTCGCGCTCGGGCGGCCTCCACCTCCGGGTTCGTCCGCGGTATGGCCGTCGACACGAGGACGACGTCCGCGCCGGCGATGTTCCCCGCGTCGTGACCCACCGCCATGCGGAGCCCCGACCGCTCGAGACGGTCGAGCACGGCGGAGCGCTTGAGGTCGCTCCCCGTCACCTCGTGGCCCATGGTCTTGAGAACCTGGGCGATGGCGCTCATGCCGGCGCCGCCTGCTCCCACTATGTGGACGCGGCGGCGGGAGGACAGATCGATCATCTCGGCTTCGCCACCCTCTCGACGATCGCCGCCACGTCCGCCGCGGCGTCCCGCTTGCCGAGCGACCGCGCGGCGAGCGACATCGACTCGAGCCGGTCGTCGTCCCCGAGCAGGCGGTCGAGGACGGACTCGAGCCTCGAGGCGGTGCAGTCGGCATCGGCTATCACGACCGCTGCCCCTGCGGCAGCCATTGCGGCGGCGTTCTTCGACTGGTGGTCCGACGGCGCTCCCGGCAACGGGACGAGCACGCTCGGCACACCCACGACGGTGAGCTCGGCGAGCATCGACGCTCCTGCCCTCGACAGCGCCAGGTCGCAGGCCGCGAGCAGGAGCGGCATGTCCTTCTCGAAGCCGACCAGCTTGTAGTCGAGCGCACCGTACCCCGCGCCCACCGATCTTGCGAGCTCCTTCACCGACTCGAGGTTCCGCTCGCCCGCCACGTGGTAGATCGTGACGCCTTCGCGATCGCGCCACGAGGCGGCGAGTCCCACCGCGGCGGCGTTGACCGAGCGGGCACCGAGCGACCCACCGGTGGCGAGCAGGACCGGCCCCGACTCCGGGAGGCCGAGGCGGCGGCGGGCCTCCGCCCGCCCTTGCGGCCCGCGGTCGACTGCGAGCACCGACGACCGCACAGGAGGTCCCGTCACGCTCGAACGCGGGAGGAGAGTCCCGGGGTACGCGACGGCGTTCGCGGCCGCCCTGCCGGCGACCAGCCTGTTCGCCGCGCCGGGCACGGCGTCGAGCGTCACGACGACGAGCGGCACCTTGGAGATGAGCGCAGCCATCGCTCCGGGAAACCCTGCGTAACCGCCCATGCTGACCGCGACGCTCGGCTTCATCTGCTTGAAGAGCACCGTCGCCCGGACGACGGAGCTCGCTATCTCGGCCGCCGAGCGGAGGTTGCGGGCCGTGAGGCGGCGCTCTATCCCCCTGCCGGGAAGAGTCGTGATCGAGAACCCGGCTGCAGGCACGAGTGTCTTCTCCATGCCTCGCCTGCCGCCGACGAAGTGGACGCTCGCCCGGTCGTGACCGTGGTCGACAAGAGCCTCGGCGAGGGCGATCGCCGGCTGGACATGGCCGCCCGTCCCGCCTCCGCATATCACGGCGAAGGTCACTGCCGGCGCGCGATCCCCGCGAGAAGTCCGGCACCGGCCATGGCGACGACGAGAGCCGATCCGCCGTAGGAGACGAAGGGCAGCGGTATCCCGGTCACCGGAAGTGCGCCCACGACGCCGCCTATGTTGATGATGGCCTGGGCGAGAATCCAGACCGTCACTCCCACTGCCACGTACTTCCTGTAGGGGTCCTTCTCCCGGAGCGCTACGCGGACCCCCGCCCAGCCGAAGGCCCCGAATGCGGCGATCACGGCGAGCGAGCCGAGGAGCCCGAGGTTCCCGCCGATGACGGCGTAGATGAAGTCCGTGTGCGCGTTCGGCAGGTAGCCCCAGGCAGTGGCCGACCCGCCGACCCCGCTGCCGCCCGGGCCGCCGAGGCCGAGGGTCGCGAGCGACTGCACGACCTGGTAACCGGAATTGCTCGCATGGGCGAACGGGTGGAGGAACGAGAGGAGCCGTGCCCTGCGGTAGGCGGCGTGGAGAGCCAGGTAACCGCCTACCAGGCCGACACCGCCCATGACCGAGAGGAGAAGGCGGAGGCGTACGCAGGCGACGAAGAGCAGCGCAAAGGTGATGCAGCAGAGGATGATCGCCGTGCCGAGGTCCGGCTGCTTCATGATGAGCACGCCGGCGACGCCGAGCAACAACAAGAGCGGGATGACCATCGCCTGGAACTGGTCCGAGCGCCGGGCTCTCCGGGCGAGCAGGTCGGCGCCGAAGATGACGATGGCAAGCTTCATGAGCTCGGACGGCTGGACCTGGATCGGACCGACTCCGATCCAGCGGCTCGATCCACCGGCGAAGTGTCCGACGCCGGGAAGGAACACGACGACGAGAAGGGCGAGGACTCCTAGCGGGAGGACGAAGCGAAATCTCCTGATGAAGGACGGCTCGATACGGGCGGCGACGACTGCGGCCACGGCACCGACGACCATGAAGATGCACTGGCGGGCGAAGTCGGACCAGGGCGATGCCCCGACGAGGACCGAGTCGGTCGAAGAAGCGGCGAGGACGAGCGGGAGACCGATGGTCGCGAGCAAGCCGATGGCGCCGAGGAGCACACGCAGTTCCAGCTTCGAGCCGACCGGCAGCCGCCCGACCGCGGCTCGGGTCTCGCCCGCGGGCGCTGCGGCTGTCCGTCCCGCCGCCCCCCTCTTCGTCCTCGGCCCCGTCTCGGCGGCGGTCCCCGGCCGGAGCCGCCGCGCCGCGTCAAAGGTCGTGATGCTCAAGATGTCCTCCCCTCGGTCGATCCGTCCTCGACGAACTGCTGCAGGGCGCGGACGAAGTCCTTCCCGCGCTCCTGGTACGAGCGGTACCAGTCGAACGAAGCGCAGCCAGGAGAGAGCAGCACCGCGTCCCCCGGTCTCGCGACGGCGTGCGCCGCGGCGACTGCCTCGTCCATCGAAGAGGCAGCCTTCACAGGCACCCTGCTCTCGAAGGCCGACGTGATCTCGGCTGCGGCCTCGCCGATCGCGACAACGGCCCGCAGCCGGCCGAGGCCCGGTCCGGCACCCGACTGCTCCTCGGCGAGGAGCCCGGCCGGGATGGCTCGCAGATCGAGGCCCTTGTTCCGCCCGCCCGCGATGAGGACGACGCTCTCGAAGCCGCAGACGGCCGCGAGCACCGCCGCCGGGGTAGTCGCCTTGGAGTCGTCGTAGTAGCGCACGCCGCCGGACTCGCCTACGAGCTCGATCCGGTGGGTGAGGGGAACCCCCCGCTTGAGCGCCAGCGCGCAACCGTCGAGCGTCCCGCCGGCGCTGAGCGCCACCGCCGCCGCCTGGAGCGAGTTGGAGAGATCGTGCGGCAACGACCTCGGCAGCTCATCGATGCTCACGATCCCGTCACCACTCGGGGTGACCAGGAGCTCGCCCTCCCTCCGGAAGTGGCCGGACCCGAGGCCGAGGCCGACCGCCAACCGGCGAGCCCGCACCGCGAGTGCGGCCTCGCGCACGACGGGGTCCTCGTCGTTCCAGACCGCGACGTCGTCCGGTCCCTGGTTCCGCCAGATGCGCGCCTTGGCGGCCGCGTAGTCGTGCAGGTCCCGGTGCCAGTCGAGGTGATCGGGCGCGAAGTTCAGCCAAGAGGAGACCGCCGGTCGGAACGTCGTCGTCCAGGCGAGCTGGAACGAGGAAACCTCCAACACCACGACTTCAAGTCCTTCGCTCCCCCCCCGCGAGGCCAGCTCGACGAGAGGTCGACCGATGTTCCCGGCCGGCAGCGCCCGCACGCCGGAGTCGCCGAGCATGGCGGCGACGAGCGTGACGACGGTCGTCTTCCCGTTCGTCCCCGTGACGGCGACGACCGGCAGCCCGGCATCGGCGGCGAGCTCGTAACCGAGCTGGACCTCCGAGACGATCCGCTCCGGCGACGCCAGCCGGAAGATGCGGTGAGTCGGCGGAACGCCCGGCGAGAGCACGATGCGGTCCGCGGCGCGTGCGAGCTTGGAGAGCACGACCTCGTCGGGCCGGAGCAGAAGGTCCGCCCCGGCGGCTGACGCCGCCTCCCGCATCTCGCCCGCCCGTTCCGACAAAGGGTCGACGTCGTCGATCGCGTGGACCGAAGCTCCTTCGTCCGCGTACCAGCCGGCGACGGCGCGGCCGGTCACCGCGAACCCGACGACGAGGATGTCCCGCGACGTCATCGCACCCGCCCGACCGTGAGGAAGTCGGCATAAAAGAGACCGAGACCGAGGGCCGTGCACAGACCCGAGAAGATCCAGAACCGCACGGTCACCGTCGTCTCCGGCCAGCCGAGGAGCTCGAAGTGATGGTGCAGCGGCGCCATGCGTAGGACGCGGCGGTGGAAGAACCGGAAGCTCACGACCTGGACGACGACCGAGACCGTCACCACGACGAAGAGCCCACCGATGATCGCCAGCAGCAGCTGGAGGTTCATGAGGAGGGCGAGGCAGGCGAGCCCCGTGCCGAGAGCGAGCGCCCCGGTGTCTCCCATGATGATCCTCGCCGGAGCGGCGTTCCACCAGAGGAAGCCGACACACGCACCTGCCATCGCGATCGCCACGACGCCGAGGTCGAGGGCATGGGGCACCCTGTAGATGCCGAAGTGCCGGAACTGCCAGTACCCGATGATCGTGAAGCACGAGAAGGCGAAGGTGGAGGATCCTGCAGCGAGGCCGTCGAGGCCGTCGGTGAGGTTCACCGCGTTCGACCCGCCGACGATTATGAGGACGGCCCACAGCACCCAGAGGCCTGAGCCGAGGGACAGGCCCGGGTCGTCCCACCTCGTGAACGAGAGCTGCGTGTTGACGCCGGCCCAGTACAGGGCGGCAAAGGCAAAGCCGAGGGCGATCGCCACCTGCAGGGCGAACTTCGCACGCTTGTTGAGGCCGAGCGAACGCTGGCGGCTCACCTTCAGCCAGTCGTCGGTCGCTCCGACGACGCCTGTCCCGATCACAGCCAGCACGACGAGCCACCCCGACCGCGTGAACTCGCTGCCCGTGCCGACGTGCCCGAGCACGTAGCCGGCGAGCAGGGCCAACAGCATCGCGATGCCGCCCATGGTCGGGGTCCCTTGCTTGGCGGCGTGCTGTGCCGGCCCGTCCTCACGCACGTGCTGCCCGATTCTCCAGCGGACCAGCCATCGGAGGAGTATCGGCGTGCCGAAGCCCGCCACGAGGATGGCGACGCCGCCGGCGGTGAAGAGAGCGATCATCTCTCCTCGCTCCCGCCTGCGAGCAGGGCTGCCAGCTCGGCGACGACCGTCCTGTCGTCGAATGAAAGGAGCTCGTCGCCGACCTGCTGGGTCGTCTCGTGGCCCTTCCCGGCGACGACCACGACGTCGCCCGGGTGCGCCTCGGCGAGGGCGATCGCGATCGCCTGCCTCCGGTCGGGCTCGACGAGTGTCTTCGCAGGGGCGGCGCACCCGGCACGCACCTCGGCGATGATCGCCATCGGGTCCTCGTGGCGTGGGTTGTCGGACGTGATGACCACGACGTCGGCGAGCTCGCACGCCACCCTGCCCATCATCGGCCGCTTCGTCCGGTCGCGGTCGCCACCTGCGCCGAAGACCACGACCACCCGACCCTGCGCCGACTGCCTCACGACCTCGAGCACGGACCTGAGACCGGCGGGCGTGTGCGCGTAGTCGACGACCACCGGGACCTCGAGCGCGTTCGGCACGGGTTCGAAACGGCCGGGCACGACGGTCGCCGCCGAGAGCCCGCCGGCCACCGTGGCGGGGTCGATCCCGACCAGGCTCGCGGCCGCTGCGGCAGCGAGAGCGTTGTAGACGTTCGGCAGGCCCACGAGCCCGAGCTCGACCTTCTCGCCCCGCAGGACGAAGGTGCTCCCGCCCGTCGACAGCTCGAGGCCTTCGGCGTCGGAGAGGGCGAAGCCTTCGAGTGGCACCCCAGAGCGCCGGTCGAGCAACCGCCGGCCGTAGGGGTCGTCCTCGTTGACGACGCCGGCCTTGGCGTGCTCGGGCTCGAACAGGAGCGCCTTCGCCTCGAAGTACGCCTCCATCGTCTTGTGGTAGTCGAGGTGGTCCTGGCTCAGGTTCGTGAACACCGCGACGTCGTGGCGGTAACCGTCGGCCCGGTGCTGCACGAGCGCGTGCGAGGTGACCTCGAGGGCTACGGCCTGCCGGCCCTCCGAGACGGCGTGGCGGAACGCCACCTGGAGCTCGGGCGCCTCAGGGGTGGTGCGTGCTCCGTCGAGGGTTCCGATCACGGCAGTCGGCCAACCGTTGCGCTCGAAGATCGACCTCAAGAGGTGCGTCGTCGTCGTCTTGCCGTTCGTGCCCGTCACGGCGGCCGTGACCAGCTCGCGGGCCGGGTCTGCCGCCACCGCACACGCCGCCTCGGCCATGGCGGCACGCGCCCCCGCAGGCTCGGTCACGAGCTGCGGCACAGCCCCCGCAGTGGCGACCCGCCGTTCGACGAGCAGGGCGACCGCGCCGCTGTCGAGCGCCGCTTGAGCGTAGTCATGGCCATCGGAGTGCTCCCCCTCGAAGCAGCAGAAGAGGGCGCCGGCGGCCGTCACAGGGTCGGCCGGGAGGACTGTCCTGTGGTCGTAGGCAACCCGGTTCACCCTCGTGCCGGCGACGTCGCCGATGACCTCGAGCGGACGGGTCCTCGCCGCGATGTCGGCGAGATCGATTGGCTCCGGCCAGCCGTGGCCGAGCGGTCTTTCTTCGTGCCCGGCTGTGCTTGCTGTCACGGGGTCGCGTTGGCGGCGGACTGGAGCGGAGGCGAGACGGCGTAGTGGCGGAGCGCGTACGACATGATGGTCGAGAACACGGGCGCCGACGCAGAACCGCCGTACATCGTGTCCGGCCGGTTCAGGACG
>JAJYVX010000166.1 GCA_021791795.1 Actinomycetes bacterium
TTCTTCGTCGACGTGAACGGCCTCGTCGAGCAGAAGCTCGATCTCATCCGGTGCCACATCTCCCAGGTGATGAAGAACGGGATCGTCGATCTCGAGGCGGTCGAGGCTCAGGCCCGGTTCCGCGGCTTCGCCGCACGGGCGAGACAGGCCGAAGGCTTCCAGGTGCACCGCTTCCTGCTCGACCCGGCGATGATCGGGCTCAGCGCGAAGGCGCAAGCCGACGACGAGCCGATCGCCAAGGCCGGCTCGGAATACGACGACTGAGCTGAGCTTTGAGCCGCGCGTGACCGCCCTGGCGGTGGCCGCGCGGCCAGGGCGCCCTGAGCCGGTCCGTCCGGGCCCGTCAGAAGTCCAGGGCTGACAGCTCGGGTACCCATCTCCCGGCTCGCTCGAGAGCTTCCGCCCACCTCGACCTGTCCGTCACCCGTCGCGGTTCGAGCACGAGTCTCGGGCTGGCGAGAGATGCCGCCTCGGCGACACCCGCCCAGACCCCGCTTGCGGCTCCTGCGAGGAAGGCGGCGCCAAGCGTCGTCGCCTCCGTCACCGAGGCGGCGGCCACCGGTCGGCCGCAGGCATCGGCGAGCGCTTGGAGGAAGAACGCGTTGGCGCTCATACCGCCGTCGACCCTGAGGGTCTCGATGTGGAGCGCGGAGTCCTGTTCGATCGCTTCGAGCAGGTCTGCCCCCCTCTCCGCCACGCCTTCGAGCACGGCGCGGACGACGTGTGCGGCGGTGGCACCCCGCGTGAGCCCGAGCAGCGACCCGCGAGCGCCGAAGTCCCACTTCGGTGTCCCGAGTCCGAGAAGGGCGGGCACGAAGTAGACGCCAGCCGAGTCCGGCACCGAGCTAGCCAGCGCTTCGGTGTCGGCGGCCGTGGTGACGAGCCCGAGGTCGTCGCGCAACCACTCGACACATGTCCCGGCTGAGAGCATCACGGCCTCGAGGCCGTAGCGCAGACCGGACGGATCGCTCCAGGCGACGATCGGGAACGTGCCCGCCCCGCCGCGACGCTCGAAGGGCGGCCTTTCGAGGCCGACCGGGCAGTCGAGCATGCCGCCCGTCCCGAACGTGGCCTTCGCCTCGCCGGGCTCGAGGCAACCCTGGCCGACGAGGGACGCCTGTTGATCGCCGGCGATGCCGGCGATGACAGGCGCACCGGGGAGGGCAGAGGCCGCCCCGGATGCCCCGCTCGAAGACACGATTCTCGGGAGCATCGAGAGCGGTATGCGGAGCCGGTCGCAGAGCTCCTCGTCCCAACCGGTCGCATCCCGGGTCACGAGCCCGGTGACGCCGGCGTTCGTGTGGTCCGTCACGTGCAGGTCCCCACCGGAGAGGAGGAAGCAGAGATAGCTGTCCACCGTGCCGAAGCACAGGTCGCCATCTCGGCCCGGATCGAACATGTCGAGGAGGGCGACGAGCTTGGTGGCGGACTGGTTGGGTGCAAGCGCGATCCCGTCGGCCCGCAGCATGAGGCACATGCCGACCGTCCGCAGGTCCTGCCACCCGATGCCCGGACCGACGGGCTTGCCGGACCGCCTGTCCCAAAGGATGGTCGAGGCACGCTGGTTGGCGATGCCGACGGCGCCGACCGGACCGCTCCTGCCGAGCACCTCGGCGGCGACCTCGAGCGCGCCGTTGCCGAGCGCTTCGGCGTCGAACTCGACGAAGCCCTGCGCCGGCGACTGCGGCAGCAGCTCCCGGTAGGCGACGTCGCGGACTTCGGCCTCGGGGGTCACGACCGACGCTCTCAGCCCGCTCGTGCCGACGTCGATGACGAGCACGCTCATGGCTCCTCCTCCGGCCAGCCGGTCCCACCGTAGGGAGAGGCGAGACCCAGCTTTCCCGGGTTGAGTATGCCCTTCGGGTCAAGCAGCGACTTGAGGGACGACAGCACGTCGTACCCGGCGCCGAGCGCCTCGCGGACGAACTGGCCGCGGACGAGCCCGATGCCGTGGTGGTGCGAGATGGAAGCCCCGTGGCGCAGCACTGTGCGCATCACGGCCGACCAGGCGGAGCGGTAGAAGTGCTCGTTCCAGCTCGTCAGAGCCGCCGGTGAGCCGTCGTCGGCCCCCTCCGGCCGGCGGCCCGCGAACGTGAAGTAGAGGCATGCACCGTCCGGGTAGGCGTGCGACTCGTGAGCCGAAGCCGCGAGGAGACCGTCGAGGCGACCGAGCTCGGCGATCGTGTCGCGGTAGAGGTCGGCGATCACGGACCAGCGGGCCGAGACCTCGACGGTGTCGACGACTATGCCTGCCCGGGTGAGGGCCCCGAGAGCAGAGACGTCGTTGCGCTCTGCGAGCCAGTGGTCGACGAGGTCGCTCTCGAGGGCCTCGCCCGCCCGGGCGCACTCCTCGTCGAGGATGCCCGTCGCGGCGTGAACGACGGCGGGGTCCCCTTCGTCGAGCGCCACGAGCACGCCGGCGCCGTCCAGACCGAAGAGGCGCTTCGACTCGGCCGGGTCGTACAGGCGGAGGACTGCGGGGGTCGCCCCGCGTCGGAGCGTGCGCCGGAGTGCCTCGATGCCCTCGGCGAACCCGGGAAACCGGTACGCGAGCTTGCTCGTGAGAGCCGGCAACGGACGGCACCGCAGTTCGGCGCCGACTATCACGCCGAGTGTCCCCTCGCTCCCGACGAACATCTGGGTGAGGTCCGGCCCGACAGCCGACCGCGGGCCCGCGCCCGCCATCGAGCCCGTCTTCACCTGCCGGCCGTCGGCGAGGACAACCTCGAGCCCTGCCACGACGTCCTCTATCTTCCCGTACCTGGTGGAGTACTGCCCGGCTCCGCGACACGCGAGCCAGCCTCCGACCGTCGAGAGGGCGAACGACTGGGGGAAGTGCCCGACGGTGAGCCCATGGCTGCGCCGGAGCTCGGCTTCGAGCTCGGGACCGAACGTGCCGGCGCCGACCTCGACGAGCATGGACTCCGCGTCGACGCGAAGCGGCCGAACGAGCCCGAGGCAGTCGAGGACCACGCCACCGAACACGGGAACCGAGCCGCCGCAGACTCCTGAACGCCCTGCGGTAGGCGTGACAGGGACGCCCTCGGTCCCGCAGAACGCAAGAACCTCTGAGACGTCGTCAGCGCAGCCCGGCCGCACGACCGCCGCCGGCCGACGCGGAACCTCGCCCTCGAGTGCCCAGTGAAGAGCAAGCGGCCACCAGTCCCGTCCGTGCTCGGCGAGGGTGACTGCTCCGGTGTCGACGGGACAGACGGCGGCGAGGCTTGCCAGCAGGTTGGCCGACGGTGCCGTACCGGCAGTCCGGAGGTGGTCCCGGACGGACTCCGCCTCCGAAGGAAGCGGGATGGGGGAGGCCGGTACGGTCACCGCGTGATCGGCTTCCCCACGGGGTTCATCTGCACCCGGTGCCGTGAGCGCGTGCGGCGCCGAGCTCGTGTTCGATCGATGCCGTGAAGAGCGCGGACTGCTCGTGCGCCACCTTGGAGTCCCATCCGAGCTCGGGCGCGATCAGCCCCGCCACGGCCCGAGCGGCCCGGCCGGTCGCCGGAGCGTCGAGAAGGGTCGCCCGAGTCCTTCTCGAGAGCACGTCGTCCAAGTTGCCCGCCATCTCGTACCTGACGGCGTAGACGGCCTCCGCCCGGAGGTAGGCGAGACCGGGGACGAGGGGCTCGAGCAACGAAGCGTCGCTTGCGGCGAGCCCGAGCACGGCGGCGGACTCCGAGCCGTAGCGGCCCTTCAGGTGCGAGAGGACCGAGTCGGGCACACGGTGCTCGATCGCCGCGGCCGAATCGCGCAGGTGCTCGGCTCCTCCGGAGCCGCGCAGGCGGAGCCGCTTCGTCGGCGACGGCGGCAGGTTCCAACGCATCGACCGACTCGCCGCGTCGACCGCGTCCTCGGCCATCTTCCTGTAGGTCGTGAGCTTCCCGCCCGTGATCGTGACGAGACCTCCGGCGGAGACCGAGACCTTGTGACGCCGCGACAGGTCGGCGGTGCGGTCGCTGAGGGCCCTGCTCGCGCCGCCCGCCCTCGCGAGGAGGGGTCGGAGCCCGGCCCAGGCGCCGAGCACGTCGGCGCGCCCTACAGGCTCGGTGACGACGGCGTTGATCGCGTCGAGCAGGTAATCGACGTCGGCGTCGTCCACCTGTGGCTCGTCGAGCGGGCCGTCATAGGCGGTGTCGGTCGTGCCGACGTAGGTGCGATCACCCCACGGCACGACGAACACGGACCGCCGGTCGCCTCTCACCGGGATGACGGCAGCCGCGTCGCAGGGGAGCTTCGCCTGGGACAGCATGAGATGGACGCCCTTCGCCGGGGTGAGCGAGCGCGGCTGCGTCGCCCCTTCGAGCGCCCCGACGTCGTCGGCCCAGACCCCTGCCGCGTTGACCACCACGCCGGCGCCGACGCGGAGCTCCTCGTCGCCGGCTCGCACCACCGCGCCCGTGATACGGCCTTCTCTGCTCAGGACAAGCCGATCGGCTCGTGCCCGGTTCGCCGCCACGGCACCATGGTCGAGCACGGCGGTGCGGACGACGGCGAGGGTGAGCCGGGCGTCGTCCGCTCGGGCGTCGTAATAGACGAAGCCCGCCACCAGCTTCTTCCTGTCGATCGTCGGCAGGTGTGTGGCGAGCTCGTCCGCCGACACCTTCTTGTGCCTGTGGCCGATCCGCCAGCCTCCGGCCATGTCGTAGCTGGACAGGGCGATCGAGTACCCGCGCACGATGGTCTTGTCGGCGAGGCCGCCACGGCCGAAGAGCGGCACGAGGAAGGGCAGCGGCTCGACGAGGTGAGGAGCGTTGTGGAGCAGCCGCTGACGCTCCAAAAGGTTCTCGTGGACGAGCGCGAACTCCTTCTGCTGCAGGTAGCGAAGGCCGCCGTGCACCATCTTCGACGATTTGGACGACGTGCCGGAGGCGAAGTCGTCCTTCTCGACGAGGGCCGTCGCAAGACCTCTCGCCGCGGCGTCGAGGGCCACGCCCGCGCCCGTGATGCCTCCACCGATGACGAGGACGTCGAAGTGCTCCTCCTCGAGGCGCCTGAGAGCGGCGCTTCGATCGAAGGAGGTGAACGGTGCGGGCATCGGCTCTCGGTGACACACTGCCACAGGAACCGGAATACGCTCCATCAGGCGCTCGCGTGCGGGCGCGGTCTCGGCGGGCAGCGATTTTAGAATCGCACTAAAGTTGTACCGAATCTTGATCCCGACCTGGAGGACGAAGTGCCGGAGCTCGCTAACAGCCAGACCGAGAAGAACCTGAAGGAGGCGTTCGCCGGCGAGAGCCAGGCGAACCGCCGGTACCTCTACTTCGCCCAGACGGCCGACGTGGAGGGCTACCCGGACGTCGCCGCCCTGTTCCGTTCCGTGGCCGAGGGCGAGACGGGGCACGCGTTCGGCCACTTCGACTTCTTGAAGGTGGTCGGCGACCCCGTCACCGGCGAGCCGGTGGGCGACACGGCTTCGAACCTGCGCTCGGCGATCGCCGGCGAGACCTACGAGTACACCGAGATGTACCCGGGCTTCGCCAAGACGGCGCGAGACGAGGGTTTCGAAGAGGTCGCCGAGTGGCTCGAGACCCTGGCAAGGGCCGAGAAGAGCCACGCCGGCCGCTTCCAGCAGGGTCTCGACACTCTCAGCTGAGCGCCGGAGCGGAGACAGCCCGGTGCCGGGCGAAGGCCTCCGGATCGAGGACATAAGCGATCTCAGGGCCTACGAGGGGGAGCGCGAGTCGTTCCGCCGTGAGGTGATCGAACTGAAGCGGGCACGGCGCGTCGGCATCGGCCCGATCGTGACGGTCGTCTTCGAGAACCGTACGACCGTGCGGTTCCAGGTGCAGGAGATGGCGCGCGCCGAGCGGATGCTGACCGACGAGCAGATCCAGGCTGAGCTCGACGTCTACAACCCGCTCATCCCGGGGCCGGGCGAGCTGTCGCTCACCGTCTTCCTCGAGCTCACCTCGGAGGAGGCGCTGCGCAGGTGGCTGCCGGCCCTCGTCGGGATCGAGCGTTCGCTCGTGCTTCGGATCGGGAGCGGGAGCGGAACGGAGGTCGTTCCCGCCGTGGTCGACCCGCAGCACGAGGCGCAGCTGACGAGAGAGGAGACGACGGCTTCTGTGCACTACGTGCGTTTCGCCCTCTCTCCCGCCGAGGTGGACAAGTTCGCGTCGGGTCCGGTCGTCCTCGCGGTCGAGCATCCTGCCTACCGCTACGAGGCGGAGCTCGGCGAGAGGACCCGTGCTTCGCTCTCGGCGGATTGGTAGCCGGCCCTGTGTGGTTCCTCCGGAGGGACCTGGCCGAGGAGGGAGCGGGAATCCTAGTCTGCTTCGCGCGGGGTCATTGACAGGACATCGGTTCCTCACGCATAATTTGGTTGTCCTGGTCGTGGGGGCGCTCTAGGGTACGCCCGCGATCATGAGGCCCCCCCTTGACGTTGCGCGCGGCAGGGCGCCGCGCACGAACACTAAGAAAGCGAAGCGAGATGAAGGCCACGTGGCGACAGAAGGCGGCATGCCGGGGACTCGACCCTGACATCTTCTACCCGGCGTCGGACGACGACGCCTGGGAAGCCAAGGCCGTCTGCGACACGTGCCCTGTCCGGCAGCCCTGCCTCGAGCACTCCCTTTC
>JAJYVX010000167.1:0-6084 GCA_021791795.1 Actinomycetes bacterium
ACTCGCGCGCCTCACGCAAGCGGAGCGCGTCATGCTGGCCTCCCCCGTCGCGGCACACCGGGTCCATGCACTCCACGTGGTCCAAGAGCGCTTCACGGGCAGGGCGCTCAGCGCCTCCGAGGTTGCAAGAGCGGCGAAGACAATCATTCGCTCGGGCCTCGTTCGGCCCACGGCAGCGTGTGAGTCCCATCTGCACCGCCTCGTCGACTCGCCGGCGGTCGTGCTGGCCCAGGCGGCCCGCGGCCCGCTCATCTCCAGCGCCGAACCCGATCCCTTCGAACTGTGCGTCTTCGCCAAGGAGCACCAGTGGCGCCTCGCAGCGCTCGCGAGTGCCTTCCCTCCCGATTCGCTAAGCAGGCACCTGGTGGATCGCAAGGTGCGCCGCAAGCGTCGCGGGGCAGTCGATCGCCGCAAGGACATCGATGTCGACCTCCAGCGGTGCCTGGCGACTCACCTCACCCTCACCGACGTCCCGGTCGTCGCGGTTGCCGAGCAGTGGACGGTCCATCAGAACGCCGCAGGCATCTACCCCAACAGCGTCCGCGTCGTCGAACGCCGCCCTCGCCGTCCGGACCTGGTCATCTGGAACCAGGGCGACCCGCAGTGGGCGCCCACGACGATGGTGGAGTTGGAGATGGTGAACGACAGGCGGCGGGAACTCCTGCGCATCGAGGAGCACCTCCGTAGTGCCATGGCCACGTCCGTCAACCGTCCGTTGCGCATGCACTTCGTCGTGCGCAACGCTCGCACCGTGGGGATCGACCGTGCGCTCCAGCGCATCGGCGCAGAGTTCGAGGCAAACCGGAAAAAAGAGTGGCGCGGCGCAGACCTGCTGGTCACGATCAACGCGCTGAGCAAAGTGGTCGCCACGGGGTTCGTCGCAGGCGCTCGCACCGAGCGCTTCGTCGCCACAGTGTTGAGCGACACGCTGTCTGGTGACGCCGGCCCTGTCCGACGTCACTGATCCTGGAGACGTCGTCTTGCCGGTGATGAGCGGGTAGCGACAACGTGGGGACGCCCTGATCCCATTCGCGCAAGGGCCCCCCCGTTCGAACTTTGGCAAAACGCACGAGGGGGACCCTTCTGGCAAGTGCCGGAGGCACCTGGTGCTCATCGTAGAGAACGACCCGTCCGCCGTCGAAGCCGACCTCGCCGCCGGGCGGTTCCTGTGCCCCTCCTGCACCGACGGCATCCTCGCCCGATGGGGCTTCGCCCGACGCAGGACGCTTCGTGACGGGCAGGAGCTGCGTCCCCGGCGAGGGTACTGCTGTCCCAAGGTCGGTGGCTGCGGCAGCACCCACGTCCTGCTCCCCGACATCTGCCTGCTGCGCCGCAAGGACGCCGCCCAGGTGATCGGCGAGGTCCTGCAGGCCGTCGTCATCGAGGGCGAGAGCCTCTTCGAGGTCGCCGCCCGCCTCGGCATCCCGGCCGACACCGTCTGGGGCTGGCTGCGCCGCCTGCGCCGCCTGGCCGGGCGCATCGTCGCCCATGTGACCCGGTGGTTGCTCGTCTTGGAGCCCGGTCGTGCGGCGCCAGATCTCGAGGGCCGCCCCGCCGCCCAGGCGATCGAGGGGCTCGGCGCGCTCGCCCGGGCGGCGTCGCTGCGCTTCGGCCTGCGGCCGCCGTGGTCGTGGGCGAGTGCGGTGAGCGCCGGGAGGCTCCTTTCCAACACGAACGCACCTTGGCCGGGGCCTGACTGAGCCGGCACCGTTCGTCTGACATCCAGACGGACGGAAGGAGACGTGATGGAGGACCGACCAAGAGCCGTCGGGCTGTTCCGCTACAGCCTGGTTGCGGAGGCCGCCGACCCCGCGCTCACCAAGCGCCAGCGCGGCGAGCTCGTGCGCGATGTCGCCAGCCGGTGGCACCTCGGGCCTGCCGGCGAGCGGGTGCGGGTCAGCCGCAACACCCTCGACCGTTGGATCCGGGCCTATCGCTCCGGCGGCTTCGACGCCCTCGTGCCCGGGCCCCGCCACACCGATCCCCGCACGCCGACGGAGGTGCTCACCCAGGCCGAGACGCTGCGAAAGGAGGAGCCGAGACGCACCGCCGAGCAGATCGCCCGGCTCATCGCCGAGGACAGGGGGTGGTCGCCCTCGGCCCGCACCCTCCAGCGCCACCTCCTGCGGGTGGAGCTCCCGTGGCGAGGCTCGTCGCGCCCGGAGGCCTTCGGCCGCTTCGAGGCCGAGAGCCGAAACGACCTGTGGACCGGCGACGCCCTCCACGGAGCGGTGGTGGGCGGCCGCAAGACCTACCTCTTCGCCTTCATCGACGACCACTCGAGAACGCTCGTCGGCTATCGCTGGGGTCACAGCGAGGACACGTTCCGCCTGGAGGAGGCGCTGCGGCGAGGGCTCGCATCACGCGGTGTGCCACGCCGTCTCTACCTCGACCACGGCTCGGCGATGGTCTCTCACCAGCTCGCCCGGGCGTGCGCCTGTCTCGGCATCGTCCTCGTGCACTCCGCCGTCCGGCGCCCTCAAGGTCGGGGGAAAATCGAGCGGGCGTTTCGCACTGTGACCGAGCAGTTCGTCGTCGAGATCGCCCACTCGGACGTCGGTGACCTCGACGCCTTGAACCGCCTCTTCGACGCCTGGGTGGAGTCGGTCTACCACCGCCGGGTGCACTCCGAGACCGGCGAGGCGCCCCTCGAGCGCTTCCTCGCCGCCGGGCCGCCGGCGTTGCCCACCGCCGAGCAGCTGCGCGAGGCCTTTCTCTTCGCAGAGCGCCGCCGGGTGACCAAGACGGCCAGCGTCAGCCTCTTCGGCAACCACTACGAGGTCGACGCCCTCTTGGTCGGCGAGTCCGTGGAGCTGGTGTTCGACCCCTTCGACCTGGCCGACATCGAGGTGCGCTTCAGGGGCCGCCCGGTCGGACGGGCCGTCCCCCGACATATCGGTCGTCACGTCCATCCCCACGTGAAGGCCGAGTCGCCCGAGGTCGCGCCCACGGCCTCGGGCATCGACTACCTGCGCCTGGTGGAGCGCCGCCGGGCCGCCGAGCTCGCCCGGCGCATCGACTACCGGGACCTTGCCGCCGGTCCGACCACAGACGGCGACGACAGCACCGACAACGACAGCACCAACACCGACAGCACCGACCGCACCGACGACATGGAGGACCTCCGATGAGCATCGACCATCTCCGCTCCCACTGGGGCTTCACCCGTACGCCCTTCACGAGGGAGCTCGCCCCCTCGATGCTGTTCCAGTCCAAGGGGCACGCCGAGGCGGTGGCCCGCATCAGCTGGCTCGTCTCCGAGCGGGCGCTCGGGATCGTCACCGGTGAGGTCGGCAGCGGCAAGAGCGTGGCAGCGAGGGTGGCCGTGTCCGGGCTCGACACCAGCCGCCACAGCGTCGTGTACCTCGCCAACCCCGCCGTCGGCACGAGAGGGATGTACGCCGAGATCGTGAGCGCCCTGGGCGGCGTGCCGCGCTACCAGAAGGCGGCCCTCATCGCCCAGGCTGCCTCCCTGCTCGCCCAGCAGGAGGACGAGCTCGGGCGCCGTGTGCTCGTCGTCTTCGACGAGGCCCACCTGCTCGAGGCGACCCAGCTCGAGGAGATACGTCTCCTGCTCGCCGCCGACATGGACAGCCGGGCCGCCTTCGGGTGCCTGCTTCTCGGGCAGCCGACCCTGCGCCGACGCATCCGGCTCGGGACGCACGCAGCCCTCAACCAGCGCATCGCACTGCGCTACAGCATCGAGGGCATGGACGCAGAGGAGACCACGGGCTACATCGCCCATCACCTGAAGCTCGCCGGGCGCAGCGACACGATCTTCTCCTCCGACGCCGTCTCCCTCGTCCACCAGGTGTCGAGGGGGCTTCCCCGGGCGGTCAACAACCTGGCGACCCAGGCGCTCGTCGCCGCCTACACCAAGGGCAAGTCCACGGTCGACGAGTCCTCCGCCCGCATGGCCGCCGCCGAGATGGACGGCGAATGACCGGCGTGCTCACCACCGCCGCCAGCCTCGAGGCCCCGCCGGGATGGCCCGAGGCGCCCCCCGACTGCGTCTACAGCGGCCTGCCCGGAGCAATCGTCGGGCTGCTCGCCCCCCACACCGAGGCCGACCCGCTCGCCATCTTGGGCCAGCTGCTCGTGGGTGCCGGCTCGGTGGTCGGGCGGGGGGCGTGGTTCGCGGTCGAGGCCACCCGGCACCACGCCAACGAGTTCGTGGTGCTCGTCGGCGACTCGGCCAAGGCCCGCAAGGGCTCGAGCTTCGACCACGTGGCCGGCCTTCTCTCCCGCGCCGATCCGGGCTTCCCCCGGCGCACCCGCACCGGGCTGTCGACGGGAGAGGGTCTGGTCTGGGTGGTACGCGACCCGGCCGGGTCCGACCCCGGTGCCGAGGATCCCCGTCTGCTCGTCGTCGAGCCCGAGTTCGTCTCGGTCCTCAAGGCCACCGGACGAGACGTGTCCACCCTCTCGCCCGTGCTGCGCCTGGCCTGGGACGGACGGCCCCTGCAGCTGCTCACCCGGACGACGCCGGCGCGGGCCTCGGCCGCCCACGTCTGCGTGATCGGCCACATCACCGCCAGCGAGCTTCGGGCGCATCTGCACGCCACCGAGGTGACGAACGGTTTCTTGAACCGCTTCGTCCTGCTCGCCTGCCGCAGGGTCCGGCTGCTCCCCGAAGGCGGCGACCCCGACCCCCTCGCCGGCACCGGGCTCTGTGAGGAGTTGCGGGCGTCGCTCGACTGGGCGCGCACCGCCGGGGCGCTGCGCTTCTCCGTCGAGGCCCGCATGGCCTGGTGGGAGGCCTACGCCTCGCTCTCGCAGGCGGCCGACGGTCCCCACGGGGCGATGTGCGCCCGGGCCGAGGCCCACGTCGTGCGCCTGGCGCTCATCTACGCCCTCTTGGACCGCAGCCCCGCCATCGAGACCCATCACCTGGAGGCTGCCCTCGCCCTGTGGGACTATGCGGCGCGCTCGGCGGCGTGGGCCCTCGACCTGGCGAGCGGTGACCCGCTGGTCGAGCAGATCCACGTCGCCCTCCTCGCCGCTTCGGACGGGCTCACCCGCACCGAGCTGCGGGACCTGTTCTGGCGCAACCAGTCGGCGCACGCCATAGACGTCGCCCTCGGCAGCCTCGTGCGCTCCAGACGGGCACGTTCGCGCCGGGAGTCGACGGGGGGACGGCCGGCCGAGCGTTGGCGCGCGGTCACGCCGGACAACGGTCCCTGACCGTCGGTCGCTCCACCAGGCGAGCGGCCACCATGCGGTGCGATCAGGCCCCCCACCGTGTCCAGGAGCGACGTTCTCGTCCTTCCCCTGCTTGCTCGGAAGGGGGGCCTGATCGTGCCGCCCGGCTCCCGAGCCGCCGACGAGATCCTCCCGAGCGGGGTCCAGCCCGGAGCGAGTAGCGGACCGACCTGCGGTCCACCGAGCCAGGTACGAGCGCAGCGGCTTGACGCCGCACTGCCGAGCCGCACCCGACGAGGTCTTCCGGTGAGAGGGACGGGCCGCGCCGAACTCGCCCGTTCAAGAGCCGGCTCGCCTCGCCAGCCGTCAACCGTCGGCACGCTTTGGTCGTTCGGTCGTGGGCCTCCCGCCGTCTCCACTCACCGCGTCGCCGTCATGTTCATCCTGCGCGTCCGGCAACACCCATTCGGCTCGGCGAACTGGATCAGGGTCTGCCTTGGGACAACGGGCGGGCACGAGACAGGCGAGGACGGCACGACAACACCCGACCCACCGGCGGGCTGCGGGGCGGAATGGCCCGTCTCGACACTGAGCGGCGGCTCCTTCCCAGCGGGGCTGTGGAGCCTCACGATCTGGGAGCGGGGTGTACGCCACCTGGTCACAGTGGTGAGCACCGACGCGACAGACGGCTACAGCGTCTCAGACAGGGGGTCGACGCCGCTCGCCTCCACACAGGGCGCGCTCATCGAAGAGGCCTCCCTCACCGGCTCCTCTACGCTTCCTCTCGACGCCTTCGGCGCCACGGCCGCCCTCAGCGCCTTGGGGGACGGGGGCGCGCTCAGCGCTCCCCACCTCAAAACACGCTGGGTCGGCTTCGAAACGAGCTCCCCGGGCCAGGTCGTCGCCTCCTCGCCGCACCCGACCGGGACAACAGGGCGCGCG
>JAJYVX010000167.1:6094-6561 GCA_021791795.1 Actinomycetes bacterium
TCCGACGTCAGCACATTGAAGAACGGCATCGGTGCCGACGGCGACCAGCCCCAGCCCTACTACACGACGACGGTCACCTACGTCGTCACGCCCAACTACTGAGCGACACGAGGCCCGGCACGCCGGGCACTGCGCCGAGCGTCTCCTCCGCCTCGCCAGGTTCGCGTCCATGGTCACGAAAACCACCTCACACCACAACGGGCACTCGGGCGACAGCGCCCACGGCACGCAGCTCACGATCGACGACGTGACGCCGGTCGCCACAGACCTCCTCCGCCGCTCCTCATGGAAGAGCGCGCAGCGCTTGAGGCGAGCATCTCGGTCGAAGGCGTGCTCGACCCGATCCGGGTCGCTCCCGACGGCTCGCGCCGCAGGGCTGATACGCAGCAGCAACGCCGAACACGTGCTCAACCCGTCTCAAGCGCCTTGACATTTGCACGTTGCGCGTGTACCCTGCATCCCGGACC
>JAJYVX010000168.1:0-3017 GCA_021791795.1 Actinomycetes bacterium
CGAGTTGCAGAGCGGTGGGCATCGGGACCGAGACGACGAGCGGCTCGGCCCAGGCGCCGAGCTCGGCGTCGAGCGGCGCCACCGACACGTCGGCGGCGCGCACCTCGTGCCCGTTCGCGGCGAGTCCGGCCGCCGGCACGGCGACCCCGAGGGGCTGCTGGCCGAGCTCGTAGCCGGAGAGGAGGAGGATCCGCACTCAGGCCACGGTAGCTGGACCACCGGGCGGCTCCGCGACCTCGGAGATGTCGACTTCGAGCAGCGCCTCGGCTGCACGCAGCGCGGTCTCCACCTCTTCGGGGGTGTCGGCCGCGGCGAAAGCAAAGCCCAGATACCTCTCCCCCTCGGGCAACGCCCTCACGAGCTTGCCGCGGGGGATCGTGATCTCCACCCCCGTCACATGCGGCAGCGCCCGCACAGCCTCGATCCCGCGGACACCCTCGAGGTGGCCCGATCGCGGGATGGGCACCATGAGTATCCCGGCCGGCCTGTCGAGCTCGGGGGCGGGGCCGGCGACACCGGCCGCGCGGGAGATCACGAGCTCCTCGAGGCTGTGCCCGCCCCCCACCGAGAGAGCCTTCGAGCAGCGGCCCCCGATCGTGCGCGCCGCCACCTCGAGCACGCGGGGTCCTTCGGCGCGCAGCTCGGCGTGCACCGGACCCTCCCTGAGGCCGATCGCCTCGACGGCCGCCGCGGCCGCCATCTGCACCGACTCGAGCACGGCGGGGTCGAGCCGCGAGGGGGTCACGTAGATGGTCTCCTCGAAGTAGGGCCCCTCGAGCGGCTCCGGCTTGTCGAAGACGCAGATGACGTCGAGGTGCCCGCCGGAGCAGATGCCCTCGAGGGCCACCTCCGCTCCGGTGACCAGCTGCTCGACGAGGAGCGGGCCGTCGGGAGGTTCGCCCGCGGCAGTAAGGATGCGGCGCGTCCAGGCAGCCGCGGAAAGGAGGCCGTCCCGGTCGTCGGCTCGGATCACACCCCTGCTCCCGGCGAGCGAAGGCGGCTTCACGACCACGGGGAACCCGATGCGCTCGGCCGCCGCCAGCACCTCGCGGTCTGACAGGGCGACCGCGAAGTCCGGCTGAGGCACCCCGGCGTCGGCGAAGGCCCTTCGCATGGCGATCTTGTCCCGCGTCGTCGCCACGGCCGCGGTGGGATTGTGCCGGAGGCCGAGGCGCCCGGCAGCTTCGGCGGCTCCGAGCGCCCCGGTGTCGTCGACCGCTACCACGGCGTCGACCGGCAACGCCGCCGCGTGCCGGACGATGGCGTCGGCCGTCTTCAGAGGGTCGTCGAGCGGGAGCTCCACGAAGTGCTTCCCCATCGCGCCCAAGAGCGCCTGGGGTCGGTCCGAGCCGGTGATCACGGTCACGCCGAGGCGCCGGGCGGCATCGAGGTACTCGGCGGCGCGGTACGTGCCCGTCGGGAGCACGAGGAGGACCGTGGTCATGCCGACATGATGCCGGGAAGCGGCGAGGCCCCGAGCGACGAACCCGGCGACGAACCCGCCGACGAACGACCCCGGTCTGCCGTTAGCCTTTGGTCCGTGCAAGCTGACGTGGAAGCTGACATCGTGCGGGTCACCGACGAGGCACGCGAGATGGTGCTCGCCATCCGCGAAGGTGAGGAGAGCGCCGAGGAGCTCGCCCTCTGGCTCGAGGTGAGCGGAGCCGCGAACGGTTCGTACACCTACGACATGTGGTTCCAGCGCCACGACGACGCCGGGCCGCACGACGTGGTGCAGCAGCAATCCAGCGACCTGAGCCTCGTCGTCGCGGGGAGCAGCGTCGACCAGCTCCGGGGCGCCACCCTCGACGTCGGCATCAGCAACGGCGAGACAGGTCTCGTCATGCTCAACCCCAACTCGCCCGCACCGGCGCGGCCGGCCGTTGCGGACCGGCCCGATGCGGATCTGTCCGGCCCCGAGGCCCAGCACATCCTCGAGATCTTCGAGAAGGAGGTCAACCCTCAGATCGCCATGCACGGCGGCTGGGCCGAGCTCGTCGCCTTCGACGACGGCGTGGCCTACGTGAGGATGTCCGGCGGTTGCCAAGGCTGCGGGCTCGCCAAGGTGACCCTGACCCAGGGAATCGCCGTCGCCATAAAGGAAGCCGTGCCCGAGGTCCGCGAGGTGGTGGACGTGACGGACCACGCGTCGGGCGCGAACCCCTACTACGAGCCTGCGAAGAAGTAGGCCGGACCCGGTCGAGAGCTGACCGGGAAGTACGTTTTGGGGATGCTGCGCTTCCTCACCGCGGGCGAGTCACACGGAAAGGGCCTCGTCGTCATCGTCGAGGGCCTTCCTTCCGGTCTTGTCATCACCGAGGAGGAGATCGCCGGCGAGCTCGCCCGCCGGCGGCTCGGCTACGGCCGCGGGCCGAGGATGCGCTTCGAGGCCGACGAGGTGACGCTGCTCGGCGGCATCCGGCATGGGCGCACTCTCGGCTCCCCGGTCGCGATCGAGATCGCCAACACGGAGTGGCCGAAATGGCAGGTCGAGATGTCACCGCGGCCAGGCGCGCCCTCGAAGCTGCTCACCGAGCCCCGGCCGGGTCACGCCGATCTCGCCGGCATGTTGAAGTACGGCTTCGCTGACGCCCGCGACGTGCTCGAGCGCGCCTCGGCGCGTGAGACCGCGGCCCGGGTGGCCGCGGGCTGCCTCGCGAAGGCGCTGCTGGCGGAGCTCGGCATCGCGGTGCTGAGCCACGTCGTCGCCCTCGGCGAGGCGAGCGCACCTCGCGCAGCCCGCCCGCTTGCTCGCGACCTCGCCAAGGTGGACGGCTCGCCTGTGCGCTGCTTCGACGAGGAGGCGGCCGAGGCCATGGTCGCCGAGGTGAAGGCTGCAGCCAAGGTGGGCGATTCGCTCGGCGGGACGGCCGAGGTGCTCGCATACGGCGTGCCCGTCGGGCTCGGCAGCCACGTGCACTGGGACCGCAAGTTGGACGGGCTCCTCGCCCAGGCCGTCATGAGCATCCAGGCGGTGAAGGCGGTCGAGCTGGGCGATGGCCTCGAGATCTCGAGGA
>JAJYVX010000168.1:3027-6531 GCA_021791795.1 Actinomycetes bacterium
GGCTCGCTCGCACACGACGCCATCTATTGGGACGCGGACGAGGCCGGATACGTCCGCCGGACCGGAAGAGCGGGCGGGATCGAGGGCGGCATGTCGGTCGGCGGTCTTTTGAGCCTGCGGGCCACGATGAAGCCCCTCGCGACTCTCAACAAGCCGGTGCTCGAGACCGTCGACGTCGCTACGAAGAAGGCATCGCTCTCGTTCAAGGAGCGGACCGACGTGACCGCCGTTCCCGCCATGGGCGTCGTCGCCGAGACCATGGTGGCGCTCGTGCTCGCGAACGAGGCGACGCGTAAGTTCGGCGGCGACTCGATGGCCGAGCTCCTGCGCAACGCCGATTCCTACGCGAAGGCGCTGCAGGAGACGCCGTCCGCGGTGCCACCGGGATACGCGCAGGCCGAACTGGGCGCCGATGGCTGAGCACCTCCTCCTCGTCGGGATGATGGGGGCGGGCAAGACGACCGTGGGTCGCCTCGTCGCCCGGCGCCTCGGGCGGACGTTCCACGACAGCGACGAGGAGATCCTCGCCCGCACGGGGATGACCGTGCCGGAGATGTTCGGGTCTAGGGGAGAGGCTGCGTTTCGCTCGGAGGAGAGAAAGGCCCTCGCCTCTGCCCTCGCGTCTCCGGTCCCTTCGGTCATCGCCGTCGCAGGCGGCGCGGTCTTCGACCCGGACTCCCGCAGGCGCATACGGCGCAGCGGCGCGACGATCTGGCTGCGCGCCGATCCGAGCACGCTCGCCCGGCGCGTCGGGAGCGGCACGGGCAGGCCCCTCTTGGAGCACGACCCGACCGGCACGCTGCGCCGCCTCGACGAGCGGCGCCGGCCGGTCTACCGGGCGATAGCCGACGCCGTGGTCGACGTGGACGGCTGGAGACCACTCGCGACCGCCGAGCGGGTGGCCCGGCTCGGCCGGCAGCTGCTGGAGGACCCGTGCCGGGGGAGATGAGGTCCCGGGGGGCGGCTGTCGGCGGGCGAGCGGCCGGCGATGGCCCGGCGGCGGGTGCCGAGGTGAGATCGGTGCCGGTGAAGCTCGGTGACCGCTCCTACGACGTGCTCGTCGGTCCCGGTGCGGTCTCCGGCCTGCATGGGCTGCTGCCCGCCTCCGCCCGCCGGGCGGTGGTCGTCACCCAGGAGTCGGTACCCGTCGAGGTGGAGACCGGGCTCCCGACGACCGTCGTCCGGATCCCCGAGTCGGAGGCGCAGAAGTCCCTCGCGACGGTGGAGTCCTGCTGCCGCGAGTTCGCCCGGGTGGGGCTCACGCGCTCCGACGTCGTCGTCTCGGTCGGCGGGGGGCTCGTGACCGACCTCGCCGGCCTGGCCGCCGCGCTCTGGCACCGGGGGACCGCCGTCGTCCACGTCGCGACGACGCTTCTCGCCCAGGTCGACGCCGCCATAGGAGGAAAGGCCGGCGCCAACCTGCCCGAGGGCAAGAACCTCGTCGGCGCGTTCTGGCAGCCGAGCGGCGTCGTGTGCGACACGGACACGCTCCGCACCCTTCCCGAGGCCGAGTGGCGCTCGGGCCGGGGCGAGATGGCCAAGTACGCCTTCATCGGCGTCGAAGGGCTCGCCGGCCTGCCGCTCACCGAACAGGTGGTGCGTTGCGTCGCCCGCAAGGCCGAGGTCGTCTCCGCCGACGAGCGGGAGGCAGGGGCGCGGATGGTCCTCAACTACGGGCACACGCTCGCCCACGCGCTCGAAGCGGCCGGCATCGCCGGCGGCGACCGGCCCATGCGGCACGGAGAGGCGGTCGCGGTCGGCCTCGTCTTCGCGGCGCGTCTCGCCTTCCGCCTCGGAAGGATCGACGACGAGAGGGTTGCCGAGCACGAGGCGGTGGTCTCTTCCTACGGCCTCTCCTCCCGCCTGCCGGGCGGAGAGGCACCCGCCGGGCTCCTCGAGTACATGTACCGAGACAAGAAGGCGCGCGGCCGCCTCACCTTCGTCCTCGACGGCCCTTCCGGCGTGGAGGCGGTGACGGGCGTCGAGGACCCCGACGTGCTCGCAGTGCTCGAGGAGATGGCTTCGAAGCTCGGGCAGGAGGTGGCGTGAAACCCGACGGGGCGCCGGTGAGAACGGTGAGAGTGCTGCTGCTCTCGGGGCCGAACCTTCAGCTCCTCGGCGACCGCCAGCCCGAGATCTACGGCCGTGAGACCCTGCAGGAGATCGTCGCCCGTGCGCGGGCCAGCGCGGAGTCGCACGGGCTCGAACTCGAGCACTTCCAGAGCGACGCGGAGGCCGACCTCGTCCGCGCGGTGCACAGAGCGAGGCGTTCGGGAGAAGCCCCGAGCGAGGCGATCATCGTCAACGCCGGGGCGCTCAGCCACTACGGGTGGTCTCTCCACGACGCCCTTGCAGCCTTCGACGGGATCGTGGTCGAGCTGCACCTCTCGAACCCGCTCGCCCGTGAGCCCTGGCGGCACACGTCCGTCCTTGCCCCGGTCGCCGACGGGAGCGTGGCAGGGTTCGGTTCGCTCGGCTACGAGCTCGCCGTCGTCGCGGTGGCCCGACTGCTCGAGGCACGCGCGTAGGAGCGGTCACGGCGAGCGACGTCCCGGGCGCCATCTAGCATCGGTCTCATGCTGCAAGGGTCCGAGATGGTGACTCTCCCGCCCATGGACGTCGCCGGGCGCACCGAGAGCCTGAGAGCGGTCCTGAGGGAGGCCGGCTGCGACGCCCTCCTCGTCACGAGCCTCGTCAACGTGCGCTATCTGAGCGGCTTCACGGGCTCGGCCGGCATGCTCCTCGTTCTCCCCGAGGGCGCCGTCCTCACGACCGACGGGCGCTACAGGGACCAGTCCGTCGACGAGCTGGCGGCAAACGGGGTCGAGTGCGAGGTGAGGGTCGGGCGGGTCTCCGCTCAGCTCGAGGAGGTGGACGGGGCGCTCGGCGGCGTGAAGCGGCTGGGTTTCGAGGCGGAGCGCGTCACCGTCGCGGAGCGCGAGCGGCTCGACGCCGCACTCGGCCGGGTCGCGAGCGGAGCCGTCGCGCTCGTCGCCACTCGCGGCCTCGTCGAGGTGCTGCGCACGGTGAAGGACGAGGGCGAGGTCGCCCGCATCGAGCTGGCGGCCGGCATCGCCGACGTCGCCCTCGCCCAGGTGAAGGAACGGCTCCACGATGCGCCGAGCGAGCGCCAGTTCGCCCTCGAGCTCGACTACGAGATGCGCAGGCGCGGTGCCGACGACGTCGCCTTCGAGACGATCGTGGCGTCCGGCCCGAACGCCGCCCTGCCCCACGCCACGCCCTCCGACCGCCGGGTCGAGCCGGGGGAGCTGGTGGTGGTCGACTTCGGCGCCGAGGTGGACGGGTACCGCTCCGACATGACGAGGACGCTGTGCGTCGGGCCGCCTGCCTCGTCAGAGATGGCCGAGCTGCTCGACGCCGTGCTCATGTCGCAGCGGGCGGGCGTGCGCGCCCTCAGGCCCGGCGCGACCGGCGAGGAGGTCGACGCCGCCTGCCGGGCGTCGCTCGCGACCGCGGGGTGCGAGGAGCTCCTCACGCACGGCA
>JAJYVX010000169.1 GCA_021791795.1 Actinomycetes bacterium
GCGGCTGGTCCGGCACGATCCGGTGGGCCAGTCCGCGCCGGGCGAGCACCCGCATGACGGCGGGATCCTCGCGTTCGAGCGCCGCGGCGCCCTTCTCGCTCAGTCGGAGGACCACGAACGGATCGCCGCCGGTGAGGAGGCGGCCCCCGGCGAGGCGCCTGACGCCGGGGTCGAGACAGAAGCGCCCGGCGGTACCTGCGGGCGCGGTGGGAGCGCCGGGCGCGCCGGGCGCGGTGGGAGCGCCGGGCTGCCGCCGCCCCTGTCCCGGCGTGCCGGGCTCAGTCGAAGACGACGACGCCTCGGATGTTCTTTCCGTCGCGCATGTCCTCGTACCCCTCGTTGATCTCGTCGAGGGAGTAGGTCTTCGTGATCAGCTCGTCCAGTTGGAGCGATCCCTCCTTGTAGAAGGAGAGCAGCTTCGGGATGTCCACTCGGGGGCTCCCGCCCCCGAAGAGAGAGCCGCGGATCTCCTTGTGCCAGAGCGTGAGCTCGAAGAGGCTGAGGTTCACCTGCGACTGGGAGAACGGCGCTATGGCAGTCACCACGACCGTGCCGCCCTTGCGCACGAGGGACATCGTCGGGCCAAGGAGGTCGCCGTGGGCGACGCCTGTCGTGATGATGGCGGCATCTGCGAGCTGGCCGTAGGTCATGTCGTTCACGAGCGAGAACGCCTGGAAAACGTCGGGGGCGGTGTGGGTCGCGCCCAGCGACTTCGCCTGCTCCCGCTTCAGCTCGACGGGGTCGACGGCGACTATCCAGCCGGCCCCTGCCATACGTGCGCCCTGCACCGCGTTCGAGCCGATGCCTCCCACACCGACGACCACGACGACATCGCCCGGCTTGACTCGGGCGGTGTGCACGGCCGAGCCCCAACCCGTCGTGACGCCGCAACTGACGAGCGCCGCCTTGTCGAGCGGCAGGTCAGGCTCGATCTTCACGAGCGACGCCTCGTGAAGAACCTGGTGCGTGGCGAAACAGCCCACGAGTGACATCGGCGCGATGCCGTGACCGCGGGCCCTCATCCTCGGTACACCGTTGGCGATCGGCGCGCCCGTCATGAGGTACTGGCCGAGATCGCACAGGGTCGGGTTCCCGCCGACGCACCAGCGGCAGCGGCCGCAGCTCGGGATGAAGCTCATGACGACGTGGTCGCCCGGCTCGAGCGAGGTCACGCGGTCTCCCACCTTCTCGACGACGCCCGCGCCCTCGTGACCCCCGACGGCGGGCAGCATCATGGGGATGTCACCGGTCCGGATGTGCTCGTCGGAGTGACAGAGCCCGGCGGCGGACATGCGGACGAGCACCTCGGTCGGCTCCGGCTCGTCCAGGTCCACCTCCTCGACGCTCCAGTCCTCGTCGAGCCCCCACAGCAAAGCAGCTCTGGCCTCCATGGTCGCCGACCTTACCGGCCGAACCCTCCCGGAGTCATCGGGCCGTGAAGCCGCCGTCGACGGGCACGACCGCGCCAGTCATGCCGCTCGACGCCGGCCGGAGGAGAAAGGCGATCGCCTCGCCGACCTCTTCGGGCTCGAGCAGGCGCCGGCTCAGGTGATGCTGGGCGAACTCCTCCACGTCCGGCAAGCCGTAGACGCCTGCACTTGCCCTGAGCGCATCGGTACGCGTCGACCCGGGAGCCACGACGTTCGCCGTGATGCCTTCGTCACCGAGCTCGGCGGCGAGGCTGCGTGTGTAGCCGACGACGGCGTGTTTTGCTGCGCTGTAGGCCGCAAGCCGGGGAAGGCCCACGACTGCCGCGGCGGAGGCGACGGCGACGAACCTGCCGTGGCGTGGCGGATCTCGCCGGAGCATGGCAGGGACGGCGGCTTCGGCGAGGCGGCGCACGCCGAGGAGGTTGACACTGAGCATCGTGTCCCAGAGCGCGTCCCCGACGGCGGTGGCGGGCGAGCCGGCTATGGCGCCTGCCACGGCGACGGCGGCGTCGAGCCCTCCGAAGGCCTCCTCCGCCGCAGCCACGGCGGCCTCGACCGCGGCACGGTCGCGTACGTCACCGGTTATGCCGACCGCTCTTCCTTCGCCGCCGCACGCCTCTATGATCCCGGCGAGCTGCTCCGGCCGGGCGAGCGGGTAGGAGAGGCTCGGATCGTCCTCGCATCTGTCGAGAAGTACGAGCTGCCAGCCGTCCCGGGCGAGCAGCCGAGCCGTCGCGGCGCCAATGCCTCTCGCCGCGCCCGTGACGACTGCGACGCTCACGCGAGCTCACCCCACTCTGCCAGCTGGGCGAGCAGGGCACCTGCCGCCTCGTCCGGCGGCAGGTGCAGGATCCTCTGGGGCTTGCGATCCGAGAGCGATCCCGTGAGCAGCCTGATGCGCTCGAGGGGTGTCGCCCAGGCGGGAGGAGCGGCGACGAGCTCGGTCCGGGGGCGGTACGGCGCCACCTCCTCCACGCTCACGCCGCCGGCCGGAGCGGTGCGCAACAGGGCAGATCGTGGCTCGAGCGTTCTCACGTCTGCCTGGCCGGCTCTGAGGACGCCGGGTAGGGGAGCCCGCCGTAGCCGCGCCGCGGCTGCCTCGACCGAGACGACCGGGACGGAGCCTGCGACCGTGCCGAGGCGTTCCCGACGACCGCCGTCGAGGCGCCGTTCCCCTTCGAGCCGGCCCGCCTGCTCGCCGATGCGGACGCTCGCCATGCCGAGCAGCTGAGCGGCACCGAGACAGGCGGCGAGGAACGCCGGGACCGCACCCGTGCCGCGATCGACGCTGGCGTCCCCGCAGAAGACCGCGAGGAGTCCGGGACGGGCCTCGGACAGGGCGGCGGCGGCGAGAGCTGCGACGCGCTCGCTCGAGGACTCGTCGTCGGCACCGGCGAAAGGTACCCGAAGTGCGTCCGCGCCCCTCTGCAGAGCGCCCCTCAGCACGCCTGCGGCAGCCGTCGCCGCGTTCGGCGGGCCGACCGACACCACGGTGACCGAGGCGGACCAGACCTCGGCCGCCTGCAGGGCGAGCTCGAGTGCCGCCTCGTCCGCCCGAGAGACCCCGAGCGAGGCAGGATCGCCGACGGCTGTGCCGGAAAGCGGGTCGACGCGCTGGCACAGCTCGACGACCTTCCAGGCGACGCCGATGCTCCCGGCCAGCGCGGCACCCGTCACCGGCTCACGTCCTCCTGAACACGACGCCGGAGCCACCTTCCGGATACGACCAGGAGATCGCGCCGGCCGTGTTGCACACGAGGTAGCAGGTTCCGCACTCGAAGCACTGCTCGTAGTTGAAGAGGATGCCCCCGTCAAAAGTCGGCACGAAGAGACCTGCCGGGCAGGCGATCACGCACGCTCTGGTCGTGCAACCTCGGCAGCTGTCGCCCTCGACGACTATGTGAGGCGTCCCCGAGACGCGGAACTCGGTCGTCGCCATCCTGTCCTCGAAGGCCATCGCCGAGAGCGGAGAGACGGTCACCCGAACGTCCTCACGAGGCTCACGGCGTCACGGACGGCGTCACGGAGCCTGAGGCCCGACCGCTTCAGCTCGGCGCGGGCGATGCTCCGCAGCCCCGCCTTGGGCTCGGGGTTGGTCACCGTGAGCATCCGCTCGGCGATGTTGCAGGCGAGTGCCGGATAGGCGCCCTGCATCCTCGCCCCGAGCACGAGCTCGGGCGCGCGCCGCAGCCGCCGGAGGTCGGCCAGCACGAAGCCCGCTTCGAGCAGTGCCGTGTAGCGCCTCTTGAGCCCGGCCTTCGTGACGTCTCCGGCCGCCATGGCCGCGGCGGCCGCCTCGCCCGCGGCGGCTCCAGACGAGAGGGCGAAGTTGACACCCTCCAGCCAAATGCCTGCGGCAAGGCACATGCCGGCCGCGTCGCCGGCGACGAGGAAGCCGTCTCCCGCCAGCTCGGGCATCATGGCGATCCCCGCTTCGGGTATGAGGTGCGCTCCGTACTCCACGAGCTCGCCGCCCGAGACATAAGGCGCGATCCCCGGGTTCGCCTTGAAGCAAGCGAGAAGGTCTTCGGGGCGTCGCGACGAGCTCTCGAGGTCGCGGACGCTGAGCACGAGCCCGACCGAGATGGTCTCCGAGTTCGTGTACACGAAGCCGCCGCCTGCCACACCCCCCGTACCGCCGAGCACCTCGAAGTCCGCACCCTCGCCCGGGGCGAGGGCGAAGCGGCGCTCGATCTCTTCGGGCGCGAAGGCGAGGACCTCCTTCACGCCGAGCGTGTAGTGCTCCGGGGACGGAGGCTTGGCGGAGTTGGCTTCTCTTGCGAGAAAGGAGTTCACGCCGTCGCAGGCGACCACCACCCTCGCCAGGAGGTCGCCGTCGGGCCGGTCCGTCCGCACGCCCGAAACGGCGCCGTCGGCCGTCCGGATGAGCCCCGTAGCGGTCGTCGACGTGAGCAGCACTGCTCCCTCGGCCACCGCGCGGCCGGCCAGCCACGAATCGAAGCGTGGCCTCAGCGCGGTGACGCCGTTGTATGCCTCTCCACCCCAGGACGAAGAGCGGAAGTCGACCGAGAGGCACTGGGTGTCGGTGAGGATCATCGTCGCCCGCCGCGTGACCCGGCGCTCGATCGGAGCCTCGCCCGTCCATCCGGGCAGGATCGTGTCGAGGATCCGTGGGTAGATGACTCCCCCGAACAGGTTCTTCGCACCCGGGAACGGCCCTCGCTCGAGCAGGCAGACCGATCGGCCCGCCCTCGCGAGGCGAAGTGCTGCGGCTGAGCCGGCGGGCCCGGCGCCGACCACCACCGCGTCGAAGCTCTCGCTGCTCATCGCTCGCATGCCTCCGTCCCGCTCGCGAGCCTCGCGTCGAGCTCCCTCAGCAGTGCCGGCGCATCCGTCACGAGCGCGAGGTCCGCGACCGACATCATCGGGCAACTCGGGTCGAGGTTCACCGCGACCACCCTGTCCGCCGACACGCCGCCCAGATGCTGCGCCGCGCCGGAGATGCCGAGAGCCACATAGCACCGCGGCCGGATCGAGGCCCCGGTCGTCCCTATCTGGCGGTCGGGCGGAAGAAGGCCGGCATCGGTGACCACCCTCGTGCCGCCGACCGCCGCCCCGAGGAGCGAGCCGACCCTCCCGAGGAGCGCGAACTCGTCCTCACCCCCGAGCCCGCCACCGCCGCAGAGCACCCGCTCGGCCTCGGTCAAATCGACGGCCGAGGGCTCCTCCTCGAGAAGCTCGAGTCGGACGGGGTCCGAGACGCCACCCGGGCCGACTTCAGGCACCTGGCACGCTTCCGGGCCGGTGGGCGCAGGCGAGCGGCGTGAGCCCGACGACCCGGTCACGGCGCCCGGGGCCGCTCGGTGCCGCCGCCGCGGGCGCGGGAGCAGGGTCGCGACGAAGGGTCCGCCGAGCCTCAGCCTGACGTTCTGCCGACCTCCCCGGCGAACGACCACGGCGGAACGCTCGGAGACCTCGAGCGCCGCGCCGACGTAAGGGCGCCGGAGAACGAAGGCGAGCCGCGGAGCGAGGTCGCGCCCGTCCGGCGAGCCGGGCAGGACGATCGTGCCCGCCGCGCCGCCGGCCGCCTCCGCCGAGAGCAGGGCTCCCAGCCGCTCGGCCCACGATCCCGGGGCGAAGGGGCCGAGCTCGGCAAAACGGATCCCCTCTCCGCCAAACCCCGCCTCCGCCACGAGACCCGCCGCCTCCCGAGCCCCTTCACCGGCGACGATCGCCCTGCCGCCGCAATCAACGACCGCTTCCTCGTAACCGGCAGCCGGCTCGCCCGCCCTCACGGGGACGAGCGCTATCACGCCGGCGCCCCGCGAGCCGAGAGCACGAGCGCACCCGCGCGTTCGCCGTCGAGCACGGCCGCATGCGCCCGGCGCGGGGCGAGGCAGTCGCCTGCCCGCGCCACGGTGGAAGACGGTCGTCGTGCTACCAACTCGGCGTAGAGGGAGTCCTCCGGCAGTGGCGGGACGGCGAGGACGACCCAATCGGCCTGCGTCCACTCCGTCGCTCCCGTCGGGTGGTGGAGCACTTCCAGCCCGTGCTCGCCGGCACCCATGACGACGCGGTCGGAGAGCTGCGCGATCTTCTTCTCGACCGCGCGGAGGTTGAACCCCTCGAGATCGAGCGTCACCGAGAGGTCCTGGCCGACGACCATCCCCGGGGTCATGACCGTCACGGCACACCCGCGGTCAGCGAGCATCTCCGAGACGCTCGTCGCTTCGTGGAACCCGGTCTCGTCGACCACCACGACCATCCCGGCAGGACGTGCCTCGCCCGAGAGGACCTCGCGCACATCGGCGAGGGCGATGCCGGCGGAAGAAGCTGCCGCCGCCCAGTGCGGGCGGCGCGGCCGCGAGCCGGTGGCGACGACGACCGCGTCCCAACCGGGGCCGAGCAGCAGCTCGCTCGTCGCTCTCGTCCCTGTACGGATGTCGACGCCCAGCTCCTTGCACTCCTGCAGCAGGTTGCGGACGAGGTCACCGAGCTCGGCCCTGTTCGGCACGGACGCGGCGAGCCGTAGGAGCCCACCCGGCTCCTCCGCCTGCTCGAAGACCACGACCGAGGCGCCGTGGCGTGCCGCCGCGGCGGCTGCCTCGAGGCCGGCCGGACCGGCGCC
>JAJYVX010000170.1 GCA_021791795.1 Actinomycetes bacterium
GCGGCCGTGGCGCTCGTCTCGCACTACGCCGGTGGCTCCTGGCAGGTGGCAACGGTGCGCGGCCCGGCCACCTGTGCGGCCACGGCAGCCGATCCGCTCGCCACGCGGGCAAGCGGCTTCCTGCTCGAGAGCGCCGACGGCGGGACGACCTGGACGCTTCGCCGCTCCGGTCCGCTAGGTGGGCTCCGGGGCGCGCTCGCTTGCTGGAACCCGCTGCGTTGCGTCGCTTCCGGCGGCCCGACTGGGATCGTCACGACCAGCAACGGCGGCCGGCGGTGGACGTCCGGCCGGCTTCCAATCGGCGGCGGCGGGCTGCCCGGGGTGGTGGCGCTCGCCTGCCCGAGCGCCACCACCTGCGTCGCTGGCGGCGTCGCTCCCCATCCCGGCTACCCGGTCCTGCTCAGCTCGAACGACGCTGGAGCCGACTGGCGGGTCGCCGTGGTCTCGGCCGCCGGATCCCGCCAGCTCCTCGGGGACCTGGGCGGGGGCAGCTACACAGCCGTCAGCTGCTCGGGCTCGAGGTGCGCGGCCGTCGGCGACACGATCCCGGAGGTGGGCCTGGTCGCCGAGAGCACCGACGGCGGGCGGACCTGGGTCGAGCGGGCCCTCGGGCCGGGCGGATCCTTCGCAGCGCTCGCCTGTGGGGCGGCAAGCGGATGTCTGGCGGCGGGCACCACGGCAAACGGGGCGGCGACCCTCGCCGTGCTCGGCCCGGACCTGCTCGGCCCGAAGGGGTGGTCGGAGCCCTACGTCGGGCCGGGGACCGACTGGTCGGCGCTGTCGTGCCCGACGAGCCTCGACTGCGTCGCGGCGGGCGCCGCGGGCCCCGTGCCGGTCGCAACGGCGGCCATGGTGACCCTCGATGGCGGCGCCCACTGGTCGCCAGCGCGCCTGCCGGCCGGGCTGCTGGGGATCACGGCACTCGCCTGCCCGACGACGACCCGCTGCCTGGCGCTCGCCGACGTGGCGGCGAGCCGGCAGCTGCAACAGGAGGGGAATGGGTCGGTGACGGCCGTGCTGGCGAGCTCCGACGGGGGCGTCGACTGGGGCCGCGTGCTGCTCCCCGGCGGCCCGGCGCTCCTCGACGCCCTGAGCTGTCCGACGATGTCGGTCTGCGTCGCCGTCGGCGCCACGCCGCAGCGGCCCGGGGGCGGCCAGGTGGACGTCGTCCTTCGAACGACCGACGGCGGGGCGCGCTGGCACACGGTGGCGGTCCCGCCCTTCCCGCCCCCGCCGGCACCGGGGACCTCAGGCTCGGAGATCCTCGGCGCCGGGCTGACGAGCGTCTCGTGCTTCTCGGCCCGGTCCTGCCTCGCCGGCGGCCCGGCCGGCGTGCTGTCCACGACCGACGGCGCGCACTGGCGGGTCGTCGAGCAGACGCCCGGACCGACCAGTGGCGGCGTCGTCTCGGGGGGCATCCTGTTCGGCGAGCTCCAGCTCCTCGCCTGCGCCGACCGGGACCGCTGCCTCGGTGCCTTCAGCACGCCGAGCGGGGAGGACCTGCGCCGCAGCACCGACGGCGGCCGGACGTGGCGCACCGTCGCCAGCGGCCCGCTCGACCTCACGGCGATCTCCTGCCCGTCGCCCGGGGTCTGCTTCGCCGCCGGCTCGGGGCGCCACGGGGGGCTCGTGCTCGAGAGCATGGACGCCGGCCGGACGTTCGAGGCGGCGCCGCTCCCCGCCCTTGTCGGTGCGCCCTTGCCGGCCGTCGCCGCCCCGAGCTACACGGCGCTCGCCTGTGCCCGGGCGACCGCCTGCATGGCGCTCGGGGCCGGTGCCGTCGGCGAGGTGGCGACGGCCACCTCGGGTTGATCCCAGGGCGCAAGAGCGGAGGTAGCGTCACGCCTGGTGGGGACCTATGCCAATGCCTTCATACTCGAGCCGGGGCGCTGCTTCCGCCTCGTCGAGAACGACGAGGCCCGCGGTCAGCCGGTGTCGTGCCCCAACCCGGTCACGGTCCGTGGTCGGTGGCGTGACGGCGGCGGCAAGCTCCGCGTCGTAGAGGCCTGCGCCGAACACGGGGCCGAGATCGAGGAGCGACGGCCGGCCAAGAAGGGGCTGGCCCGTGGGGTGACCGCGGGGGAACTCGAGCCACGGAGACCTGGTCGATGAGCGGCGACGAGGTGGTCATCCTTGGGGCCGGCTTTTCCCACGCCGCCAGCTCGTCGATGCCCCTCGTGAAGAAGCTCGGGGACGAGGTTCTTGGGAGACTTCGGGCGGACGGCGACCGGAGCGAACGCCTCGCGGTGCTGCTCAAGCAGCTGGAGCGAACCCTCTCGGACAGTGCCGCCGCTGCCTCGCCAGGGTTCGAGGCGTGGCTCGCTCGCCTTGCGGAGGACCAGCCCTACGTCTCGCAGCGAGAGAACCTCGAGCGACGGGCGCTGTTCTCCCGGGTGAGCGAGGTCATGTGGGAGGTCATGGTCGAACGACAAGACCAGGCCCTCACGCCGTGGGAGGAGAAGGATCCGGCCCTCGGACCCAATGAGTGGCTGTACGACATCGTCTCGCTCTTCCATCAGCGGCGCACCACAGTGATCACGCTGAACTACGACAACCTCGTCGAGCACGCAGCGGCCAGCTCCTTCCTCTGGGGTGAGCCGACGACACCTTGGGTCGTCGGTCGGGCCGTCCGGACCGACGACCTCTTCGACGGCCTGCCGCCCTTCCTTCCGCCCGTGCAAGCCCCCGAGGTCGAGACGTCCGTATTCGGCCCGAGCGCGCTGAGGCCAGCGCCTACGGTGCCGACCTTCAGCCTCCTGAAGCTCCACGGCTCGCTCTCCTGGTTTTGGATCCCGACGGACCCGAGCGGCACGACCCTCGCGGCCTGGAATGTCCACGAACTCGGGCGGGGTCTACGAGACGAGGAGGCGCGTCGGCGGGACCTGCCCGGCAGAGAACCGTTCCTCGTACCGCCGACGACCTCGAAGGCCTCCTACTTCGAAACCATGGTCACCCGCGAGCTCTGGCGACGTGCCTATAAGGCACTCAAGGTGGCCAAGCGGGTCGTACTTGTCGGGTACTCGCTACCGGCAGCGGACAGCACCTTCCTCGGCTTGCTTGCGGACACGATCGTAGGACGGGACGTCGAGGTGCTTGTCGTGAACCCCTCGCCCGATGCGGTGGTCACGGAGCTCAAGCGCCTTGGCGTCGAGAACCAGAGGGACCCGGTGAAGGCCGTGGGTACCTGGGTCGAGCAAGAGATCCGCAGGGATGCAAAGAAGGCCGTCGAACAGCTTCGCCTCCTTGCGGAGCGTTCACTTGAGCGTTTCACCGACGCGTTTGTCACCGTGGGATGGCTGGCGCCTTACGCACCGTCTGCTCCGGTGCTGCTTTCCGTAGGTCATATCGAAGACTCCGATGAGCTAGTTCTCGCGACGAAGCCCGCGAAAGAGGACCCGGATGGAGGGCAGTGCACGCTCCCCGACCTGCTCACGCGGCTCGATGGCATCGGCCGCATCTCCGCAGACGTAGGCGGCAAGCGAGCGACCGTAACGCAGCTCTATCACTCCGAACCGAGTGGGCCAGGAATGCGGGGGAAGATCCACCTGTTTACGGCCGGCAGGCCTAAGGCCAAGTGAGAGGGGGCGGCACTCGAGGGTTCCGGCGCTACTCCAATCTCCTTTTGACGTATAGCCACAGCGCCTCGCCGACGAGTTGAGCACCGTCCCAGGGGAATCCGACGCGCTGCCCCGGGAGGCAACTACGGTCTTCTCACCGTGAGCACGACGTCATCCAACCGAGGTTCGAGGGGCGACGTGATCGCTGATCCCACCCGCTCTGGGGCAGCTCAGGCCATCCTGACCGCGCTCCCGGCAGATGGAAGCACCCGGGGCAACCTGGGTCTTCGTCACGAACTCGGTCTCGACGAGGAAACCTACGGGGGCGCCGTAGACGAGCTCGTGAGCGCGGGCCTTGTGCGCAGGGGGCGAGGCCGCGGCGGCAGCATCGCCAGACTCCTCGCGGAGGATACCCCTGCGAAGGACGGCCACAAGGCCACGACTTCGCCGCCACGCCGCCGAGCTCCGCAGGGCGGCCGTCCGGCCGGTCGTGCGCCGGAGGAGGACCAGGAGCCCACCTCGGAGGCACGCCTCGCCGGGCCCGGCGGGCTCTTCGTCAGGATCCGCAGCCATGTGCCCACCCCTCAGGGGCAGGGCCAGGTCTTCGAACGGCTCATCAAGGCGTTTCTCTCCGAAGACCCGCTCTTTCAGAAGCGCTTCGCCCACGTGTGGCTCTGGCAAGAGTGGCCAGGGCGGCCGCCGGGCGAACGGGACACCGGCATCGACCTCGTCGCCGAGGAGCGCGACGGTGGCGTCTGCGCCATCCAGTGCAAGTTCTACGGCGACGGCCAGCGCATCGGCCGTGAGGAGATCGACCCCTTCCTCGTCGCCTCGGCCCGCCGCCCATTCACCGCTCGCCTGTTCGTCTCGACCACCGAACGCTGGGGGACGAACGCCGAGAAGGTCCTCGCGGACCAGCTCGTCCCCGTCCAGCGGATCGGCATCGCTGAGCTCGAGTCGAGCCCCTTCGCTTGGTCCCGCTTCGACCCTGCTCACCCGGACCAGCTCGTCCGCCATGCCCCGAAGCAGCTCCGAGCCCACCAGCGCGCCGCCATCGACGACGTCACCGACGGCTTCGAGCAAAGCGACCGGGGCAAGCTCGTCATGGCCTGTGGAACAGGCAAGACCTTCACCGCCCTGCGCCTTGCAGAGGAGACTGTGCCCTCTAGCGGCGTCGTGCTGTTCTGCGTGCCGTCGATCTCGCTGCTCTCCCAGAGCCTTCGGTCCTGGTCGGCCGACGCGACGAGGCCGCTCCATGCCCTTGCGGTCTGCTCGGACGCCCAGGTGACTCGCGACAGCGAGGACAGCCACGTCTACGACCTCGCCCTTCCGGCGACGACGGATCCCGCCCAGATCGCCGCGCACCTCCGTCTCGCGAGGCGACAGGCCGAGGGCGAGGAGGATGCGCTCATCGTGGTGTTCTCGACCTACCAGTCGCTCGACCGGGTCGCCGAGGCGCAGGCGCAGGGCGTACCGAGCTTCGACCTCGTGGTCTGCGACGAGGCCCACCGCACCACCGGAGCGTTCAGCGAGGACGCCGGGTACTCCGGCTTCACGCTGGCCCACGACGATGCCCAGCTCAAGGCCCATCGCCGGCTGTACATGACGGCCACGCCGCGCATGTACTCGGATCGAGTGAAGGAGAAGGCGCGCCGAGAGGACGTCGTCGTCTGCTCGATGGACGACGAGGCCCTCTACGGGCCGGTCTTCCACCACCTCGGCTTCGGCAAGGCCGTCGAGGAGAACCTCCTCAGCGACTACCGCGTCGTCGTGCTCATGGTCGACGAGGGCTACACGAACGAGGTCGCCCACGGGCCGCTCACCGACCCGGACCTTTCGATCGACCTGCCCGACGCCGCCCGGCTGCTCGGGTGCTGGCGGGGGATGTCCAAGCAAGGGGGAGGCGAGGACGAGTTCGCCTATGACCTCGCACCGATGCGGCGCGTCGTCGCCTTCTCCACCTACATCCGCTACTCGCGCGAGGTCGCCCGCTCGCTGCCCGAGGTCGCGGCGCACGCCGCGGAGCAGGGCCTCGAAGGGGTCTCAGTCGAGGCCCGACACGTGGATGGCCAGATGGGTGCCCTCGAGCGGGACCAGGCGCTCTCCTGGCTCCGGGAGGATCCCCCAGAGGGCGCCTGCCGGGTACTCACGAACGCGCGCTGCCTCTCCGAGGGCGTCGACGTCCCCGCACTCGACGCAGTGATCTTCACGAACCCACGCCGCTCACAGATCGACGTCGTCCAGGCGGTCGGGCGGGTCATGCGCGTCGCCGAGGGCAAGCGCTACGGCTACGTCATCGTCCCCGTGCCCGTCCCCGCAGGCAGCGACCCCGAGGCGGTCCTCGACTCGGACAAGGCATACCAGGTCGTCTGGCAGGTGCTCCAGGCGCTCCGTGCCCACGACGACCGCTTCGACACCGAGATCAACAAGCTCGACCTCGAACGCTCACGCCTCTCTCGCCTGCAGGTCGTCGGCGTGGGCGGCGCCGCCCCGTGGGAAAGCGACCACCTCGGCGACCAGGCCCGGCTCCCGCTGTCCTGGGAGGGACTCGAGGACAAGGTCTACGCCCGGGTGCTCAAGCGCTGCGGGAGCCGCGTCTACCTCGAGACCTGGGCTGAGGACGTCGCCCGCATCGCGCAGGCCCACATCACCCGCATCGAGACGGCGATCCGACACGGCGGGGGCATCGGCGCCGCGTTTGGCTCCTACCTGGAGAGCCTTCGCCGCACGATCAACCCCTCGGTCGGCAAGGACGAGGCGATCGAGATGCTCGCGGAGCACCTCGTCACGGCGCCGATCTTCGAGGCACTCTTCGGCGATGCGGAGTTCACGAGGCGCAACCCGGTCTCGGAGTCCATGGCCGAGGTGCTCCGTCTCCTGCACGAGGAGGAGGCGATCGAGCGCGAGCGGGCGGAGCTGTCGCAGTTCTACGCCAGCGTGCGACAGCGCATCGAGGGG
>JAJYVX010000171.1 GCA_021791795.1 Actinomycetes bacterium
GGTACGGCGCTGCGTGAGCGTCTGGGCGAGCGACTCGGCGGCGGCGTGACCGTCCAGGTCGACAACGACGCCACGTGTGCAGCCGCAGGGGAGTGCGCGTTCGGCGCAGGGCGGGGACGGCGCGACGTTCTCTTCGTGACCCTCGGCACCGGCATAGGCGGCGGCCTGCTCTCCGGCGGCGCCATCGTTCACGGCAGTGGCAACTTCGCCGGAGAGATCGGCCACATGGTGGTGGACCCGCAGGGTCCTCCGTGTGGCTGCGGCCGACGCGGTTGCTGGGAGCGATTCGCCTCGGGCTCGGGTCTCGGGCGCATCGCCCGCGACGCGGCGCTGGCCGGCAGGGCGGGCCGCATCATCGACCTCGCCGGCGGCGACGCCGACTCGGTGCGAGGAGAACACGTCGTAGAGGCTGCGGCGGCCGGTGACGAAGCCGCCCTCGCCATGCTGGCCGAGTTCGGGTGGTGGCTCGCCCTCGGCCTCGCGAATCTCGCCAACGTGCTCGATCCCGAGATGATCGTCCTCGGCGGTGGCCTGGTGCGTGCGGGAGACCTGCTCTTCGGGCCAGCGCGGCGTGCCTTCCGCGAGCAGCTCGAGGGTTCCGAGGTACGTCCCGCTATCGAGCTCGAAGCCGCAGCGCTCGGAGACCGGGGAGGCGCCATCGGCGCCGCCGTGATCGGCCGCGTCGGTCCGGGCGGGACGATCACCCCTGCAACAGGCGACGGACCGCCCACCCGGATCGGATGAGCGGCGTGGGTGGTCCCCTCCCGGGCGTCAGGTTAGGAGTGACGCTGCCCACGTTCCGCGACGACTGGCGCGCCGCACTCACCGCGGCCCGCGACGCCGAGGAGGCCGGGTTGCACGGAGTGTTCTGCTTCGACCATCTCTGGCCCATGGGTCATCCTCACCGTCCGTCGCTGTCGCTCCTGCCGACGCTCGGCGCCGTCGCGGCGTCGACGGCGAGGATCCGGCTCGGCCCGCTCGTCGCCCGGGTCGGCCTGCTGCCAGACGAGGTGCTCCTCGCGAGCCTCCTCGGCCTGAAGGAGATCGCGGGCGAGAGGTTGCTCGTCGGCCTCGGTACGGGCGACACGAAGAGTGTCGAGGAACACCTCCGCAACGGTCTCGCCTACTACGGCGCGAGCGAGCGCCAGCACCGCCTGCACGAGACGGTCCGTCAACTCACCGCGATGGGTGTCGAGACCTGGGCCGGCGCGGGCAACGAGGCAACCAACCGCGCGGCGCAGGCGGCCGGCCTCACGCTCAATTTCTGGGACGTCGACGCTCGCCGGTTGGCCGCGGAGGCTGCTCGGGGGCCAGTCACGTGGGCCGGGCCGCTTCCCTCCCGTCCCGACGAGGCGGCTCGGAGGATCGCGGAGGTGGGGAGAGCGGGGGCGAGCTTCGTCGTGTGGGGATGGCCGCGCTCACTCGAACTCGTGGTCGAAGCGGCTCGCCTGGCAGGCGTGGCACTCGGCTGAGGAGGTCAGCCCGGTGCGTCAGGAGGTGACGAGCGCCGCTCCGCCACCCTCGGTGACCGAGTGCGCCTGCTTCACCGGGTGTGCCGTGAGCAGCCCCTGGAGGGCGAAGAGGCGCCCCTTTGCCGAGACGAAGGTCACCAGCGGATATCCGACGGCGGTCAGGCCGCCGGACACTGCGGTCGACAGGGCGTGCGCCGTGATCTCACGCCATGAGGCACCGCCGACCGAGACGTACATCTGGCCACCGGGGGTGACGTAGGACAGGAGCGGTGTCGCGCCGGTCCCGATCGTGGCGACGGAGAACTGCTTCACACCGGTCGCCAGTTCGCTCCACCCCGCATCCCCCTGGCGTTCGTAGAGCGCGCCTCCGGCCAGGTAGGCCTCCACGGCGGCCGACGGCCCCTCACCGCCGCCGGCGAGGCCGATCTCGCTCACGCCGCTCGCGACGGTCGACCAGGCGACGCCCCTTCTCAGGCTGCCCTGCCCGACCGCGAAGTCACCACCTTCCGTCACTACGCCGGCGAGGAGGCCGAGCGGCGCCGAGTTGGGCGCGAGCTCGACCTGGGTCACTCCCGAGCCGATGAGTGTTCGCGGCGGTGCTGTGAGCGAGCTCGCAATCTCGAGGGCACCCGATGACGTGACCCAGGCGAGCAGCGGGTGACCGCCTCGCCCGAAACCGGTCGACACCGAGAAGGACCTCACGCCGCGCGCGACCGGCACGAGGCGGCTGCCGGGGACCACCCAGCCCGCCTCCAGCTCCCCGCCCTTCGTGAGCGCCGCCACGAGCGGCGCCGGCTCGTCGCCCTGACCGCCGACTACCTGCGCGCTCGCGACGTTCGTCGCGACGGTGAGCGGCTCCGGCGTGAGAGAACCGTCGAAGCTGACCTCGAGCGATCCCCATGGCGTGACCCACCAGGTGACGGGCAGCTGGAGGAACCACTTCGGGTTGTGGAGCCAGCCGACGACCCGATCCCCGCCGATGCCGTCTGACACCACCCAGTGGTCGACGGAGAGGGACACCCACCCGTTGCTGCCCGGGGACCAATTCTCGGTGATGGCCCGCAACGACCCGTTGCCGGCGCTGTTGACAGAGCTCCAGGCGATCACCTCCGTGTGGCCGTTCTGGTCGGCGTTGTCGACCGAGATGACGTCGCCCGGCTGCGGCGCCTCTCCCCGGGTGCCGTTTGCGATTCGTTCCAGCCTGGGATAGCCCGGCGCGCCCATCGGGTAGTTGGTCACGACCGTGTTCCCGTTCGCGCCGTAGGGATCGACCCCCCAGGCCTGGTACATCCATCGCATCGACAGTTCGACGCACTCCCACTCGAACTCCCCCCAAGCCCCGGGGAAGAAGTTGACGAGGTGGTCGGAGCCGCCCTGGTTCGGCCCGGGTCCGCACGAGACGAGTCCGTCGAAGACCGCTCCGTTCGGCTTCGAACCGGGGTAGGTGCCACCCGACGCACCGTCGCACATCCCGTGCCACCAGGGCGGCATGGGCAGAGAGTCGTCGGCCTTGAGGCCGCCGCCCGGGGTGGCCGTCCCTCCTCGTCGCCCCGGAGGGGGAGCGGCGATCTCTGTGCGATGAGCCGCTCGCGCCTCACTGTGCGGCGCGTTTCGAGCGCCGGCGGCGGAAGCTTGCGGCGCCGCCGCCGAGGCGACGCCCGCGACGAAAAGAGCCGTGAAGAGAGCCCGCCAGGCGACAGCGACCCGGTCCTTGTCTCGGGCGGTCGAATACATGAAAGCCGGTCCCGTTTGCTCGTCGGAGCGCAGGCGACGTTCCGTCCGCCTACCGGCCCCGGTCCTGTGAAGCTTCGCCAGGAGGTATCGGCAGTTGCTCTCCAGAACTTGACCGGCAGGCGTAGGCTTCGGTGTGGCCTACGGCTTGTTGAAGCTCGTGCTCACGCCACTGCTCCGGGTGTTCTTTCGCGTCACGGTCACGGCTCCGGAGAACGTGCCGGTCGACGGCCCCGTCATAATCGCCTCCAACCACCAGGCGTTCTGCGACTCGCTCTTCATCCCTCTCGTGGTGACCCGCCGGGTCACATTCGTCGCAAAGGCGGAGTACTTCAAGTCCTGGAAGACGGCATGGCTCTTCCGGGCGCTCGGGCAGATACCCCTCGAGCGCTCGGGCGGCTCGGCCTCGGCCTCGGCGCTCGGCGAGGCTCACAAGGTGCTCGCCGGAGGCGGCTGCATCGGGATATATCCGGAGGGCACCCGGCCACCCGACGAACGGCTGCACAAGGGGCGGACGGGAGTGGCGAGGCTTGCCCTCTGCTCGGGAGCAGTCGTCGTGCCCGTCGGCGTGAGGGGAACACGCGCGATACAGCCGATCGGAGCCCGCATGCTCCGGCCGTTCAAGGCGGTGGAGCTCTCCTTCGGCCGGCCGATCGACTTCGCGAGCCGTTACGGCACGCGCGCCGATGATCCGCTCGTGCTCCGCCAGGTGACCGATGAGCTCATGTGGGAGATCCGTCAGCTCTCGGGCCAGGATTACGTGGACCGCTATGCCTCGCGGTCGAAGCCGTCCGGCGATGCTCCGAGCACTCGTGACTATCCGAGCCCGGGTACGGCCTCGGGCGCGGCGGAAGGCGGGCTGGTCAGGGTTCCGCGAGCGAGCAGAGACGGCCGCGACGAAAAGCGCCCGTCGGCCTCACCGGCGATCGGACGAGCCCGCCCATCCACGTGCGCGTCGAAGCGCGTCGAGCCACTTGGCGTGGTCCTGGTCCGCTCGTGACAAGCTCGCCACCGGTTCGAACGCCCGTTCCGGCCGCACAAGACCGGTGAGCTCTCCGAGGTCCCACACCTCTTCGGCGAGCCCGGCGAGGAACGCCGCGCCGAGCGCCGTCACCTCCGTGGTCCGTGGCCGGACCACGGGGATGCGGCACTGGTCGGCCTGGAGCTGCAGCAGCACGTCCATCACGGCCGCGCCGCCGTCGGCTCGGAGCAGGTTCACCGGCGCGCCGGCTGCCTCCTCCATCGCGCCGAGCACGTCGCGCGTCTGGTAGGCGATCGCCTCCACCACGGCGCGTGCGATCTGCGCCCGCCCCGTCCCTTTCGTGATCCCGAACACGGCACCGCGTGCCGCGGGGTCCCACCAGGGGCTGCCGAGGCCGGCGAAGGCCGGCACGAGGTAGACGCCCTCGTTCGCCGGCAGGCCCGCGGCGAGCAGTCCGACTTCTGAGGCGTCCTCGAGCAGGCCGAGGCCGTCGCGCAGCCACTGGATGGCGGCGCCGGATGTGAACACCGCGCCTTCGAGGGCAAGTGTGCTTCTCCCGCCGAGGTTCCACGCGACCGTCGTGAGCAGGCCCTCGGGCGGCGGGGGCGGCTCGTCTCCGATGTTCATGAGGATGAACGACCCGGTTCCGTAGGTCACCTTGGCCTCGCCCGGCTCGTGGCAACCGTGCCCGAAGAGCGCCGCCTGCTGGTCGCCCGCGACTCCGCTCACCGGCACGCCGGCGAAGGCTCCGCCGGCCACCTGCCGGTGCACGGTGCCGAAGCGGCCGGCAGACGGGCCTATCTCCCCGAGGGCGCTGCGCGGCACCCCGAAGAGGTCGCACAGCTCCTCTGCCCAGGCCCCTTCCCTCAGGTCGTAGAGAAGTGTCCGCGAGGCGTTCGTGTGGTCGGTCGCGTGCCTCCCGCCGCTTGCTCCTCCGGTGAGGTTCCAGAGGATCCAGTCGTCGACCGTGCCGAGAGCAAGGGATGCGGACCGCGTGACGCCACCTTCTGAGAGCATCCACTCCCATTTGGTGGCGGAGAAGTAGCTGTCGAGGACGAGGCCGGTCCTCTCACGTACGAGGGGAAGCATGCCCTTGTCTTCGAGCTCTCGGCACCGTGCGGCCGTACGCCTGTCCTGCCAGACGATGCAGCGACAGAGGGGAGCGGCGGTTCTGCGGTCCCAGGCGACCGCTGTCTCGCGCTGGTTGGTGAGGCCGAGGGCTGCAACTGTCCTGCCGGCAGCCGAAAGCCGGTCGGCGAGCTCTGCGAGCGTCTCCTCTGCGAGGTGCCACATCTCCGCCGCGTCGTGCTCCACGAGGCCCGGCGCGGGGAAGTGCTGGGTGAGCTCCCTGTAGGAGACGGCAACGACGTCTGCATGCTCGTCGACGGCGAGAGCCCGGACGCCGGTGGTCCCGGCGTCGAGGGCGACTACGACCGGCACGGCGGCACCGTAGCTGATGGCCGCTCAGAGGCGGAGTGACACAGCGCATGGGTACGTTTCTCCCGTCACCTTCTTGCGGCTCGGGAGGGCCGGCTCGCGGACCTCGAGTGCGAATCTTCGCGAACGGCCTCTGACCTGGTCCTGAGAGAAGGGAGAGGGATTGACAGCTGCGTAACTACGATGCTGTAATTATGGCCCATCTGGTGGTGTCGATAACCAACACCACAATATGTTGGGGTATACGAGCTAGAAGCCGGAACGACCGGTCGAGAGGGGACTGACATGGCTGTAGCGGGAGAGCGGGTAGGCATCGGCATCCGCCGCCACTTCACCGAGGCTGGAAAGCACCCCTACGACGAGGTCGCCTGGGAGCGGCGCGACTCCCGCATCACCGACTACCGGACCGGTGCCGTCGCGTTCGAGCAGCTCGGCGTCGAGGTCCCTGCCGCCTGGAGCATGAACGCTACGAACATCCTCGCCCAGAAGTACTTCAGGGGCACTCTCGGCACACGGGAGCGGGAGACGTCCTTCCGCCAGGTCGCCGACCGCATCGTCGACACCATCACTGCCTGGGGTCAGAAGGACGGCTACTTCGTCGACGCGGCCGAGGCCGAGGCATTCAACTACGAGCTGAAGCACCTGATGGTCCACCAGAAGGCGGCGTTCAACTCGCCCGTCTGGTTCAACATCGGCGTGAAGGGCGTGCCCCAGCAGGCGAGCGCGTGTTTCATCCTCGCCGTCGACGACTCGATGAAGTCGATCCTCAACTGGTACACAGAGGAGGGG
>JAJYVX010000172.1 GCA_021791795.1 Actinomycetes bacterium
CAGCTATTCTAGGGATTCCGCACCTATTTACATGTCTACTACCTTGCCGCCGGGGGGGCGCGAAAGTCCTGGCTGCGACGCAAAGCGGGACGCTCGGACCGGTCTACAGGGGGGAACTTCGGTTTAGTTGGCGACCACCGGCCAGCCGGGCGCCGCGAGGAGACGGTTGACCAAGAGACCACACTCACTCAGGCGCGACCCCGCTCCGCTCCGGACGCGAAGCGGCCCGGTCACTCCGCCGAGTGACCGGGCCGCCCGGTCAGCTGCTCCTCACGGGCCGCAGTACCGCCACCCGTGATGAGCCGCGCTCACGCCGCTTTGGGCGGGCAGGCGGTGCTGAATGTCTTGCCGGCTATCTCTGGGTAACCCCAGGCCTTCTTGACACTCCCGTACTGCTTGTCCTTCCCGAACGTGATGATGTTCCGGCCGCTCACGTTGCCGAACATGAACGTGCAGCTCCCGCCAGAGTTGTCCACGCTCCAGTACGGATAGAAGTGGCCCGGACCGTTCGGCGGCACGGTGCACTTCCCTGGAGTCGAGAGACCGCAGCCATAGCCGAGCTCACTCAGTCCCACGTCCGTTTGGATGAAGAACTGTGAGTAGCCCTTGCCGTTCGAGGTCGGCAATCGATATCGGAAGCTTCCCGGATACTTCGCCGTCGGGTTCGGGCCGGTGGGCCATTCCTTCCAGTAGGGCGATCCGTCGAAGTCGATGTCACCGTTCTGGGGGTACTGGTCAAGACAGCCGGTCACCTCGTTCGGATCTGTCGAGGTCCCCGGTCCGGCGAAACCGTTGTGGGTGGCTCCCTTGTAGTAGCAGGGCCCGTCTCCTGCCTCGCCGCGACCCTCCGGCTTGGATTCGTACTTGCCGATGCACTTGCCGTAGACGGGGCTCGTGTCTGCGGGGTCGAACGGGTTCGACTTGAACTGGCCGGCGAGCGAGGTGCACGGCGTGAAGTGGCCGATCTCGAACTCCATGCTGATGTTCGTGCGCAGCGCAGCCCACGGCACGTAGTTGTTCGCCGAGGCGGAGCTGTACTCGGGCTGCCAGTTGAACGGGGACGTGGAGCAGTCGGCCATCGACGTGTGGAAGAAGCCGTTCTTCGCCGACGCCTGCATGAATCCCGTCTGGTGGGTCGTATGGTCGACGATCTTCACTTCGAACGCATGACCTGCGGGTATGTGAGCCGCAGGGTCGGCCGGAGCCTTCGCGTCCCACATGTGGACCGAGATCTTGTCCCCCGGCTTCATCATGAGGGTCTTGTCGTTCGGGATGAAGCCGCCGCCGCTCGTGTCGGGCACGCCGTTCGTCTGGATGTAGGAGAAGTTGACCGGCTCCTCGCAGCCGAGGTTGCAGGAGGCGAAGTTCTCCGTGCACGACAGGCTGTCGATGTTGAGGGCCGCGCACCAAGAGCTGTTGTTACAGCTGATGTTGTCGGCGAAGGGCGCCTGCCCGGGCGGGTAGAACTGCATCTCCATGAAGGCCGACCCCGCGCCCGGGTACTGGCCTGCCGCGCAGACCGTCGTTATCCCGCAGCGGGGCGCGTTCTTGTTGGAGTTCGGCTGGCAGGGCAGCTGCGGGTACGACTGCGGGTCGCACATCGCCATCGAGAACCACGGCGCGACCGACAGCTCGAAGTAGTGCGAGACGTCGTGGCCCGGGCTGGTCGTCGTCGGGAGCGCCTTCGGGTCCTTGCCGAGGGTGAGGTTCCACGACACGTTGCCGCCGGAGCCCTTCTTGTTCGAGAGGAACGTCGTGTCGGGCTCGTCGTGGCCGATGTAGACGCCGTTGTCGTAGAAGCGGCCGTTCCACGTGTTGGCGTTGTGCACGCCGGGAATGCCGTGCACGTCGGTGCAGAGGAATGCGACCCGCTGGTGTCCTTTCTGAAGGGGGCTGTCACCGTTGCAGTCCAGCTTGGCAAGGCTGGCCGCCGAACCTCGAACTCCTGACACGTTGTAGAAGGCGCCATTCGTCGCCGCACTTGCGACGCTGCTCAAAGAAGTGCCTGCTATGGCTCCGGCGGTTCCCGCCACCGCCATCGCGAGCACCGTCGCGATTCTCGTCGCTGATCGGCTCCGTTTCAGAAGTCTCATCGCGCTCCCTCCCCTCGTACGACCCCCAGTGGGCCGATCGGCGCCGAGTCGGTCGTGCTGCGGGCGGCACCGCATGCGGCACTAACCCTCGCCCGGCCTCTCCCAGCGCCTCAGCCGGTGAAGCGTACGCAGTCGTGAGAAGATGTCAAGGGTTTCCCCCAAGTCCGTCGGGAGTTCTCGCCCGGACGAGGCGACACGGCGCCGTGACGAGACCTCAGCCCTCGAACAGACTCGGCTGGGTGCTCGGCTCGCCCTCGTCAGGGATCGGCTCAGAGAGCTCGGGCCCCTCGGCCCGGGCATCGTTGACGTCGGGCCTGACGGGAAAGGTGGTGACCAGATCTTCCCGGGCGGGCCGCAGCATGAGGCGGAGCTGGTCGAGCTCGAGCGGCCGAGGGGAGAGCCAGCGGTCCCAGTCCTCCGGCTCGAGGATGACCGGCATCCGGTCGTGCACCGGGGCGACCGTCGCGTTGGCGTCGGTCGTGACGATGGTGCAGGTGAGGAGCCACTCGGCTCCCTCCAGTTGGCGGGGCCGCCATGCTTCCCACAGACCGGCGAAGGCGAAGAGACCACCATCGGCCGGGCGGAAGCACCAGGGCTGCCGCGTCTCGCGCGGCCGGCCGGCCTGCCCGCGGGCTGCCCCGCCCCACGCACCGATCGGCGGGACCCGCTTCCACTCGTAGAAGGCGTCCGCCGGTACGAGGCATCGTCTCTTCGCCACCGCGGCACGGAACGCCGCCTTTTCCTCGATCCCCTCGGCCCTGGCGTTGAACATCTTCCCGCCGATGCTCGGGTCCTTGGCCCAGGAGGGGACGAGCCCCCACCTGTACAGGGAGAGCCGCCGTCTCGCCGAACCCGCTCCGGGCGGGACGTCACCCTCGAGCGCGGTCTCGCGAGGAGCCCGCATCGTCACGGCCAGCACCGCGGACTGCGGCGCGACGTTCCAGCGGGGCTCGACCAGCTCGGTCGGCAGGTCGACGTCCTCGACGCCGAAGGCCTCGACTATGTCCTCGACCGGACTCGAGGCGACGAATCGGCCGCACATCGGCCCGACCTTAGGGCGACGCTCTCAAGCCGAGGTGGTTCCCCCGGCAGTCTCCTCGGGCAGGAGGGTGCGCACGAAGTCGAGGTCGTCGGGGTGTGTGATGCCGACGCAGCGGCCCTCGACCGGCACGACCCTCACCTTGGCGTGCCCACGGCGTACCGCGTCCCCGACGACCGTCGGGAGGAGCACCTCCGGAGGCTTGCCCTCTTCGTGGGGAGCCGTGTCGGGGTCGAAGGCCTCGAGCGCCCTCTCGAGGTGCGAGAAGACCGACGGGCTGAAGCCCCAGAGGTTCATCGAGACGTCTTCTCCCCCGGTCAACTTCGTTCCGGGCTCGTCCCGCCCGGCGTGCAGGGGTCGGGCGATGAAATAGCCATTGCTCTCCCGCTGGACTTTCTGTTCGGCGATCTCGACGAGGTAGCCGTCGTCGCCGGTCCGGCAGACGCCCCGCGTGACGGGCTCGTCGGTGAACACCGTGTTCGCGAGCCTGTAGGCGAGATTCACGTGCTCACCCTCGGCGTCGAGGCGACGCAGCTCCTCCGCGAGCGCGAGGATCGCTCCGTCGCCGTAGAGATCGTCGGCATTGACGACGCCGAACGGCCCTCTCACGTGGCGCCCGGCGGACATCACCGCCTGGGTGGTGCCGGCGACGGGACCCTGGGTCACGGGCGTGACTTTGAGCGATCGCGGCCAGTGATCCTCGATGTGAGCGAGAAGCTCCCCCTTCACCTCGTCGCGGACGACGAGCACCGCCTCCTCGAAGCCAGCTGCCAGTGCACTTCGCGCCGTGTAATCCATGAGCGACTCGCCGTTCGGGCCGACGGGCGCCAGCTGCTTCAAGCCGCCGAAGCGTCGTCCGTGCCCGGCGGCGAGGAGTACCAGCTGCATGCTGAGAGACTAAGGGTCCGTAAGCTCTCCACCGGTGCCAGAGCTCATCGACGAGACGGAACGAGTTGCCCGGGAAGAGGCTCTCAACGAGCTCATGGAGCTGATGCGGCCGGCCGTGCAGGCCGACGGCGGGGACCTCGTCGTGACCGATGTCGATTACGACGCGGGAATCGTCGAGGTGGAGCTCCAAGGTGCCTGCGGGTCGTGTGCCATCTCCGGCATGACGCTCAAAGGCGGGGTGGAGCGCCTGCTGCGGGAGCGCCTCAGCTGGGTCACCGAGGTGCGCGGCAGCGTGGACGAGTCGATGGACTTCTTCGAGTCATCGTCGCTCGGTCGCGGCGGGTACGTGCAGCGCTCGTAGGCGGAGGTCGTCCGGAGCCGCATGCCGGCTGCGCGAGTCCGCGCCGAGCCCTCACTCGATGCCGGGAAGCCTCGCCGAGTAGATCGAGTAGCCGTCTATGTGGCGGGCCACGATGGTCGCGATGACGGTGGCCGCCATCATCGGCACCATCAGGCCGAAGCCGCTGTGGGTCAGCTCGAGCACGAGGGCGAGCCCAGAGAGCGGTGCCTGCATGGACGCGCCGATCATGGCCGCCGCGCCGATCATGCCGAAAGCACCGACGCTCGTTCCCGGCCAGATGTGGATCCAGAGGAGTCCGAGGAAACCGCCGAGGAGCGCCCCTGTGCTGAGGGTCGGGGTGAACAAGCCCCCGCTTGCACCGCTCTGGAGGCACATCGCCGTCACGACCGGCTTGAGGGCGAAGAGCGCGAGCAGCAACAGGAGCGTCCCTTGACCGAGGAAGACGCCGTGAGCCATGTCCTTCCCGTTGCCGAAGAGCTGCGGGTAGGCGAAGCCGATCAGCCCGAGGGCGCCGAATGCGACGATCGGCGCGACGATCGCGAGGCGGCCGCGGGCCGAGTGGTGGGACACCCATCCGATGAGCCGGATGTACAGCGAGGCAAAACCCCCAACCACGAGTCCCATCACGAGCGACCACACCATCACGCTCATGGTGAAGTGGTACTGGGGGATGTCGAGGTAGGTGGCGTTCCTCGGGAGGTAGAGCCAGGCGACGCCGGTGGCCACGAACGAGCAGGTGATCGCGGGTAGGACGGCCGGCAGCGAGATCGTGCCGAGCACCACCTCGATCGTGAAGAAGGCTCCGCCGAGCGGGACGTTGTAGACGGCTGCGAGGCCGGCGCCCGAGCCGCACGCCACGAGCAACTTCCGCTGACCGGGTGTGAGGCCCAGCCAGTCCGAGAGCTGGCTTCCCGACGCCGCACCCATCACCTTCGGCGCCTGCTCGCGTCCTATCGACGCACCCATCCCGACGACGAGCTCGGAGATGACGCTCGTTCCGAGGCAGCGCCGGAAGGACAGCCGCGATTTGCCCCTCCAGATCTGGTCGTCGACGTCCGAGCTCTCGCCCTTGGTGAAGCGACGCAGCAGGTACCAGAGGATGCCGCCCACTGAGCCTGCGATGAGCAGCGAGGCAATCCGGCGCGTGTCGCTCGAGCGCAGCACAGCTGTTTCGAGCGACCCCGTGTGGTAACCGAAAGCGAGGTGCTGGACGTTGAAGAGGATCAACATCATGAGGTCGCCGAAGAGGCCGGTGGCGACGCCGGTCAGTACGAGGGCAATCCAGAAACGCACATTGAGCTGCGCATCGCCGTCTCCCTTCACGTTCGGCTGCTCGGTCGCGCCGCGACCGGACGGCAGCCGTCGCTTGAGGAGCGGGGCAGGGACTCTTATCCGCTCGCTTACCATCTGCAAAGGACTCTATGGGACCCGCGCCGAGGGGGCGAGACAGCGGGACGGCGCGGGCCATGGCCGGCCCGCTCTCCGGGGCCCGCTGTCCGGCGCGCCCTCAACCGTGCGCCGCCAGCGCCTCTCCCGGCTCGATCTCTCCGTAGCGCACCATCGGCTCGAAGAGGTCGATGACAGTCCTGTCGCCCGACGTGATGACCGAGAGCACGTCGCGAGAGAGCCGTCGGCCGGCGACTCGCCTCGCGACGACTGCCTTGCGGGCGTTGCCCGTCCCGGCCAGCTGGGTCGCGGCCTCCTCCACGACGAGCGCCGCCTCGAGCGTGTCGGCCATCAGGTAGGCGAGTCTGCGCAGCTGCAGAAGCGAGAGGTCCTCGGTGGCGCCCAGTACGTAGCGGCTCGCTTCGGCGGTCTCGTCTCGCGAGCGCCT
>JAJYVX010000012.1:0-29283 GCA_021791795.1 Actinomycetes bacterium
GTACCCAACCCCCATGACCAGGGACCTCGTCACGACCGAGAGGCCGCCGATGTGAGCGAGCGGCAGGCAGGCCCACCACTTGTCGCGGTGCGGGTCGACGCCGATCCGCCGGCTCGTCGCCCTCGCCGAGGCGGCGACTGCGCCGTGGGTGAGCACGACCCCCTTCGGCTCTCCCGTGCTCCCGCTCGTCGCCATGACGAGGGCGTCTCCCTCCTCGACGGGCCGGGATGACCCGAGCGTGCGGCGCTCGCCGCCCTCGCCGACGACGCACGAAGGCCTCATCGCGGCGAACAGGCGCTTCCGGGCAGGCCCCGACAGCCGGACGTCGACCGGCCAGGCTGCGTCGCCGCCGTCCCAGGCCCGGCAGAGCTCGTCCACGAAGCCCTGTCCGCCCGGCATCTCGAGCGCTATCAGCTGACGCATCCGGCCAACCTAACGGTCGGTCCCAACTAGCCTCGGCGCCGATGCCAGTCGAGTGGAAGAACGAGCGCGCCTTCGAGGACATACGTTACGAGACGTCCGCGGGGATCGCGAAGATCACGATCTCGAGACCGGAGGTGCGCAACGCCTTCCGGCCACAGACGCTGTTCGAGCTGCAGCAGGCGTTCGACGAGGCGAGGGACGATCCTGACATCGGGGTCGTGATACTCACCGGTGAGGGCCCCGACGCCTTCTGCTCGGGCGGCGACCAGCGCATACGGGGCGACGACGGCTACCTCGGCGACGATGCGGTCGCCAAGCGAGGCATCGGCCGGCTCAACGTCTTAGACCTCCAGGTGCAGATCCGCCGCCTGCCGAAGCCGGTTGTGGCGATGGTGGCCGGCTATGCGATCGGGGGCGGGCACGTCTTGCATCTCGTGTGCGATCTCACGATCGCAGCCGAGAACGCCCGGTTCGGGCAGACCGGCCCGAAGGTGGGCAGCTTCGACGGCGGATACGGCGCCGGTCTCCTCGCGCGGACGATCGGGCTCAAGCGGGCGAAGGAGGTCTGGTTCCTCTGCCGCCAGTACGACGCCGCCACCGCTCTCGAGTGGGGCCTCGTCAACACGGTCGTTCCCTTGGAGCGGCTGGAGGACGAGACTGTCGAGTGGTGCCGCCGGATGCTCGAGCTTTCGCCGATCGCCCTTCGCATGTTGAAGGGCGGCTTCAACGCTGCCGACGACGGGCTCGCCGGCATCCAGCAGCTGGCCGGTGACGCCACGATGCTCTTCTACATGACAGAGGAAGGCCAGGAGGGTCGAAACGCGTACAACGAGAAACGTCCCCCCGACTTCTCCCGCTTCCCGCGGCGCCCCTAGTCCCCGGCGACGCGGGCGACGCTCGCCGGTGACGGGTCCGAGCGCGCTCTTCATAGCCGGCGCGCGCCCGCGCACGCTCCCGGCCGCGGTCGTACCGGTCGGCGTGGGCACAGCCGTCGCGGCCGGCGCCGGCGCCGTCGTCTGGTGGCGCGCCGTCTTCGCTCTCGTCGTGGCGCTCGCCCTCCAGGTGGGGGTCAACTACGCCAACGACTACTCCGACGGGGTCCGCGGCACCGACTCGGCGCGGGTGGGTCCACCGCGGCTCGTCGCCTCCGGCGTCACCCCGCTCCTCGTGCGCCGGGCGGCGTTCGTGTCGTTCGCCGTCGCAGCCGTGGCGGGGCTCGTCCTCGCGATTGCCACGAGCCCCGTCCTCATAGCCGTCGGCGCCGTCTGCGTGGCGGCGGCATGGCTCTACACGGGTGGTCCCCGCCCCTACGGCTACGCCGGCCTCGGAGAGCTGTTCGTCTTCGTCTTCTTCGGCCTCGTCGCCGTCGCGGGCACGGCGTACGTGAGCCATGGATCGGTCACCTCGACAGGCATCGAGGCGGGTGTCCCGGTCGGCCTCCTCTCAGTGGCGCTGCTCGTCGTCAACAACCTGCGGGACATGGCGAGCGACGAGGCCGCCGGCAAGCGCACACTCGCCGTCCGCCTCGGCGACCGCCGGACACGGGAGGCGTACCTGTTCTGCACTGTCCTGAGCTTCGCCTGGACGGTAGGCATGGGCGTCGTCCACCCGCCGGCCTTCCTCGGGCTTCTCGCCGTCGTGGCCGCCGTCCCGCCGGTGCGCGCGGTGCTCGAGGGCGAGACCGGCGCGGGCCTCGTGCGAGTGCTCGGGATGACGAGCCGCCTGCTGCTCGTGTTCGGCCTGCTCTTCTCGATCGGGCTCGCCTTGTGAGCCCGGCTCGGGCACGAGGGTTCTCAGCCGCTCCGCCGGTCGAGCCGGAGCGTGCCGGCGGCGAACGAGGAGAGCATCCTCGCGAAGGCGACAGGCTGCTCGAAGGCGAGGGCATGACCTGCGCCAGGCACGACGACGAGGGTCGCGTTCGGGCCGATCGCCTGCTGCAGCCGCAGGCCGATCATGCTGAACTTCTCGTCGAGCGCCCCGGTGACCACGAGCACGGGCACCTCGATCGAAGAGAGCCTCTCCCAGTTGGGGAGCTGAGATCCCGTGCCGAGGGCGCGGAGGGCGCCGGCGAGGCCCGACGAGGTGTTCCCGAGCCGCGCGGCGACGTTCGCCTGCTCCTCGCCGAGGCTGCGGAAGAGCGGTCCGGAGAGCCACTCGGTGAGGAAGCTCTCGAGGTCGCCGTCGCCGCCGTCCTCTATCCGGTCGGCGAGGGCATCGTCGGCCCGCTTTCGCGCGAGGCGCTCGTCGAGGTCCTCGATTCCCGCCGTCGTCGAGACGAGGACCAGCCGCTCCACCGCAGCCGGGTGGTCGAGTGCGAGCTGGAGCGCTACCCGCCCGCCCATGGAGTAGCCGGCGTAGATGGCCCGCCCGCACCCTGCTGCGAGGTGCGCCGCGGCCCCGGGGAGGTCCATCGTCTCGGGAACGCCGGGAGCGCCACCGTGTCCGGGCAGGTCGGGCGCCGCCACCTCGATCCTCTCACCGCCGCCCTTTCCGAGCGCGTCGCGGACAGGCCTCCAGCACTCTGCGGTCTGGGTGAAGCCGTGCAAGAGAACCAGTCGCACGGCCGGTGACGCTACCGGGGGAGGTAGCCGCCACCTTCTCTGCGACGCTCGTCGACGAGTGGGCGCGCTGCGGACTGAGACGGGCCGTGGTCTCGCCTGGCTCGCGCTCCACGCCACTCGCGGTGGCGCTCGCGGCCGATCCCCGGATGCAGGTGGACGTGCGGCTCGACGAGCGCTCGGCGGGTTTCTACGCCCTCGGGCTGGCTCTCGGGAGCGGGCTGCCCGCGATCGTGCTCACCACGAGCGGTACGGCCGCGGCGGAGTTGCACGCGAGCGTCGTCGAGGCGCACCACGCCCGCGTGCCCCTCGTCGTCTGCACGGCCGATCGCCCTCCCGAGCTGCGGGACGTCGGAGCCGGCCAGACCATCGACCAGCAGCATCTCTACGGATCGGCCGTCCGGCTCTTCGTCGATCCCGGCCCGCCGGACGAGGCGATGCGCCACAGCTGGCGCTCGCTCGGGAGCCGCCTCGTGGCCGAGGCGACGAGCGGGCCCTTCGGGCCGGGTCCGGTCCACCTGAACGTCCCGTTCCGCGAGCCGCTCCTCGGTGAGCCCGGTCAGATCCCCCCGGGTCGCCCGGGAGCCGAGCCGTGGCACAGGTCCGAGCGGGGCTCGCGCCCCGGCGAGGCCCAGCTCGACGTCGTCGCCCGCCTGTGCGGGGCGGACCTGCGAGGCGTGATCGTCGCGGCCGGCGGCCCGTCCGCTCCGAGGGGCGACCTCGTAACGCGGCTGTCGGCGCACCTCGGATGGCCGGCCTTCGTCAGTCCCCGCGCCTCCGCCGGCCTGTCTGAGCCCGCCTTCCTCGTCGGCGCGGCCGACACCATCCTGCGCGACGCCGACTACGCCGGCTCGGCGCTGCCCGACGTCGTCCTCCAGCTCGGTGACCCACCGGCCTCGCGCGTCGTCAATGAGTGGCTGGCGGGGGCGGCGGCGAAGGGGGCCCTCCACGTCCTCGTCGACCCGTACTCGGCCTGGCGCGACCCCGGCCGGGACGCGGCGCTCGTCGTGTCGGCGGCAGCCGACGCGGTCGTCGAAGGGATCCTCGGCAGGACGCGCCCTGCCGGTGCCGGCTCTGCCTGGGCCGAGTCGTGGCGGGTCGCCGAGGGGACGGCGCAGCAGGCGATCGAGGACGTTCTCGCGTCGCACCTCGAAGCGACCGAGCCGGCCCTCGCCCGCCGTCTCTACGCGCTCGTCGAGCCGGAATCCACCATCGTCGTCTCCTCCTCCATGCCTGTGCGCGACCTCGAGTGGTTCGGGCGGCCGCGCGAGGATCCCCCGCGGGTGCTGGCGAACCGCGGGGCGAACGGCATCGACGGGGTCGTCTCGACCATGCTCGGCGTCGCGTCGGCGACGTCCGGCCGCACGTTCGGGCTCGTGGGCGACCTCGCCCTGCTGCACGACGCGACGGCACTCGTGCGCGGCCGGGAGGAGCCGACACTGCCGGCGTCATGTCGCTCTTTCGTCGTCGACAACGAAGGGGGAGGGATCTTCTCTTTCCTGCCGCAGGCCGCACGTCTCGACGACGCCTCGTTCGAGGCTCTGTTCGCCACGCCGCAGCGCCCCCGCCCCGCCGACCTCCTCCGCGGCCTCGGGGTGCCTTTCGTGGAGATCGACTCGCTCCAGTCACTGCCGTCGATCGTGGCTGCGCAGGCCGCGGGATTCGTCGTCGTGCGCACCGGCCGGCGGGCCAACGTGGCCGTGCACGAGGAGATCACGCGCGCCGTGACCCAGGCGCTCCGCGCCACCCTCTAGGTTCTAGGGGCGCGTCGGCCGCCACCCTGTGCGGGTCGTCGAGAAGGTCGCCGGCATGGATGACCGGCCGATACCGGCGAGCTGCGGTCACTGCCCGGACGAGGCGATCGGCTCGATCTGCTTCACCGGGCCAGACGAGACAGTGGAGCCACGCCGTGTCGTCGTCGTCGGTGACGTCGAGCGGGTGGAGGTCGATCCCGGCCCGCCAGGCCACCTGGGGAACCCGGCTCGGCAGCGGGAGAGCACCGCGGGGACGACACCTCATGAGCATCACGTCGCGGAGCGCTTCGGCGCACTCCCGGACCAGCTCGTGAAGCATCTCCGGAGTGGCTGGTTCGCCGAGGAGGGCACGCGCGGCGGCGAAGAGGAGGAGGAGGAGGAGGTTCGGCTGGCGTTTCAGTGGCGGCAAGCCTTCGAGGAAGGCGAGGCGGGCGAAGAGTCGATAGTTCTCGGCCGTCTCGGCGGAGTCGATGCCGGTCATGCCTCCGTGCGTCATGGCGTGCCGCTCGGTAACACGCGGACATCTTGCCCGGCACGCGGGAAAGGCGTGCGGCGGCGGGCGCTTTGCCGGCCGGCGCTGGGCGTTGCGCGGGAGGGCTCGCCGACAAGCCGCCGCCCGAATTCTCCGCCACCGCCTGGCCGATGGTCGGTGGAGGGGTTGAGGTTGGGCGCCGCCTCGGGTGTGCCCGACCACGTGGTCGAGTGTGGCCGACCTTCCGAGCGCTCCTCGGACGGCTCGGGTACAGGCTCGCCCCGCAGGCAACCCTTCGTCCCTGCCGGCCGCCCCTCGGGGCAGCCGGCCGCCCCACTACTATCCCGGCGGGGCCTCGCCCGAACCGGAGGCGGCAGCTGAGAGAGGGGCGGCGACATGTACGGACCGGGAGACGGTGCTCCCAGCACCGAACACGAGCCGCTCGGCCTCGAGCGGCTACTGCACGGCCCGGTGACCTCAGTGGAGGACGACCTGCTCGAGTTCGGGCGGCGGGCCCGCCTGCAGATCGAGCGGCACTTGCGGAGCGAAGACGCCGGCAGGCCGGCGGCCGAGGGGGCGAACGTCGCTTGACGCCGCCCTTCACTGGACACACGAAGCGCCTTCGGCGCCACGACATCCTCTTCGAGCCGGTCACGATCGGGCCGAAGGTCTTGAAGAACCGCTTCTACGCGGTCCCGCACTGCACCGGCTTCGGCACCGAGAAGCCCTTCTCACAGGCCGCCTTCCGTGGCATGAAGGCGGAAGGAGGCTGGGCAGCCGTCTGCACCGAGTACGCGCCGGTGAGCGAGGACTCAGACTCGAGTCCGTGGGTCTCGGCGCGCATCTGGGATGACGACGACGGGCGAAACCTCGCACTCATGACCGAAGAAGTCCACCGCCATGGGGCACTCGCCGGGCTAGAGCTCCACCACGCCGGGGCCATGGCGCATCCTCGAGAGTCGCGCTGGCCTGCGGTCGGTCCCTCGGCGATCGCGAACGACGTCTACCCGACGAGCACGACCCCGAGGGAGATGGACGAGGACGACATCGCCCGGGTCGAGCGGGACTTCGTCACGGCGGCCGCGAGAGGGCGCGACGTCGGCTTCGACATCGTCTATGTGTACGGCGCGCACAGCTTCCTCTTCTCGCAGTTCCTGTCGCCGGTGCTGAACCAGAGGAGCGACCGGTACGGCGGGAAGCTCGAGAACCGGGCACGTCTTTGGAGAGAGACGCTCGAGCTCGTGAGGGAGGCGGTCGGTGCGGACTGCGCCGTCGCCGTCCGGATGGCCGTCGACGCGCTCGGGCCGTGGGGTGTCCACCGCGAGGAAGCGCTCGAGTTCGTGGCTTCCGTCGACCACCTCGTCGACTTGTGGGACCTGTCGATCGGCGCCGTCGCCGGCTCCAACAGGGTCGACTCAGGCGCCTCACGGTTCTTCAAGGAGGGTTACCAGCTCGAGTGGACGCACGGGGTGAGCAAGGTGACGCGCAAGCCGGTGGTCGGTGTTGGCCGCTTCACGAACCCGGACACGATGGCGGACCTGGTGCGCAGCCGTGAGCTCGATCTGATCGGAGCGGCCAGGCCCTCCATCGCCGACCCCTTCCTCCCCCGCAAGATCGAGGAGGGGCGCTATGAGGACATCCGCGAGTGCATAGGGTGCAACTTCTGCTACTCGCGGGCCGAGTATGGCGGTCACCTCAACTGCACCCAGAACGCCACCGCAGGCGAGGAACACCGCCGAGGCTGGCACCCGGAGAGGTTCGCTCGTTCGCTCCGTGCCGAAAAGGACGTGCTCGTCGTCGGCGCCGGCCCGGCGGGCCTCGAGTGCGCCATCGTGCTGGCGGAGCGCGGTTTCTCGCGCATCCATCTCGTGGACGAGAGTGACGGGATCGGCGGCCACCTGCAGTGGATGACCCGGCTCCCGGGCCTCGGCGAGTGGGGCCGTCTCGCCGGGTGGCGAAAGGCGCGGCTCGACAGCTTGCGGAAGCAGATCGAGCTGATACAGGGCACAAGGCTCACCCGGGACGACGTCCTCGGTTACGGAGCCGAGATCGTGATCTGCGCCACCGGGTCCTACTGGTCGAGGGACGGCCTCTTCGGTGCGACCGGTCATCCGATCCCGGGTGCCGCGGAATCGGCCCTTGTTCTCACCCCGGAACAGGTCATGATCGAGGGAAAGCGGCCGCGAGGCGGTCGGGTGGTCGTGTACGACTGCGACGGGTACGTTGTCGGCGCCGCGATCGCCGAGCTTCTTGCAGCCGAGGGCAGCACGGTGACTCTTGTGACACCCCACTCACAGGTGGCACCCGTCTGCCACGAGACACTGGAGGGATACTTCGTGCGTAGGCGTTTGCACGAGGAGGGCGTGAGGATGGTGACGGCGACCGTCATCACCGCCGTCGACGACGGCTCGGTCACCGGGACCGACGAGTTCGGTCAGGTGACGCACATCGAGGTCGACGGCGTGGTCCTCGTGACGCAGCGGCTGCCGCGCGACGGGCTGTACCGCGATCTCACTCGACTGCCGGTCGACGAGCGCCGCTCCGGCGGCGTCGAGTCCGTATACCGCGCGGGCGACTGTGCAGCCCCCCGCATGCTCGGCGACGCGGTCTTCGACGGTCACCGACTGGCGCGTGAGATCGACGCGGACGATCCGCTCCGGCCGGCACCCTACAAGCGCGAGCGCCCTGTCGTCGCAGTGGCGGCCGAAGCAGGTGACCTCCGATGACCGAGATGCCGGCGGCGGTCATCGAGGCGCCCGGGCGTGAGCTCACGGTGGAGGCGGTGGAGCTGGCCGAGCCCGGCCCGGGTGAGGCGCGCGTACGTATCGAGGCGAGCGGTGTCTGCCACAGCGACTGGAACGCGGCCACGGGTGCCTCCATCACGCCGATGCCTGCGGTTCTCGGGCACGAAGGGGCAGGTGTCGTCGAAGAGGTCGGGCCGGGGGTGAGCCTCGTACGGCCGGGCGACCGGGTCGTGCTCTCGTGGCTGCCCTGGTGCGGCAGGTGCGCCCCTTGCCTCAGGGGCGAGCTGTCACTCTGCGCGGTGGCCATGAACGAGATGGGTGACGGGTCCTTGCCGGGCGGCGGCTTCCGCCTCTCACGCAACGGCGAGCGGATCTACCACTACTCCTACCTTTCGACCTTCGCCCGCTATGCCGTCGTGCACGAGCGTTCGTGCATCGTCCTGCCGGACGGAGCCGACCTCTCGGTCGCCGCGCTCGTCGGGTGCGCCGTCATGACGGGAATGGGCGCCATCCTCAACAAGGCACGGGTGACACCAGGCTCGTCCGTGGCGGTGTTCGGAGCCGGGGGGGTCGGGCTCTCGGCCGCCATGGCGGCAAGATTCGTCGGTGCCGAGCAGGTCATAGTGGTGGATACCATCGCGGCCAAGGCGGAGCTCGCCTCTCAGATGGGGGCGACTCACGTGGTCACCGCCTCCGGTGACATGGCCGAGGAGCTGATCCGAGAGATCGCCCCCCGGGGTGTCGACTACGCCGTCGAGGCGACGGGCCTGCCTCGGGTCGCTACGGCGGCCTTCAACTCGACAAGGCGTGGCGGCATGCTCGTCATGATCGGGCTCGCCCCGGAAGGAGTCGACGTCTCCTTCCCGGCAGCACTGCTCGTCCGTTCGGAGCGGGTGGTCACGGGAACGCTGTACGGCTCGTCGCGCCCGCCCCTCGACATGCCGATGCTCATGCGCCTGCACGCCGAGGGCAGGCTGCCGCTCGAGAAGCTGATCACGACCCGCTATCCGCTCGAAAAGGTGAACGAGGCGTTCGATGACATGCGGAGAGGGCGGGTCGTGCGAGGCGTACTCATACCGTGGGAGGAGACTCCGAATGCAGATAGGTGAAGGATTCGCGGGTGCGGGAGTGAACAGCGCCCACATCAACGTCGTCCTCGGCCATCGCGACGGCCCGGTCGGCGCGGCCTGGGTGACGGCACTCGCGACACCGAGCGCCGGGCACGGCCGCTTCGTGGCCGTGGCAAGGCCGGGCGTCGCGGTTGTTCCACCCACGCTCTTCGTCAACAAGGCGGCCGTGAGCGGGGGGCGTCACGGCGACCTCACGTGGGGAGCGGCGCAAGCCGGAATCGCCAAGGCGCTCGGCCAAGCCCTCTCGAGCCGGATCATCGATCCGTCCGCCATCGACGACCTCGTGTTGATCGCCGCCGTCTGGGTCAACCCGGAGGCCGACGACGAGCAGCTCGTCTACGAGAACAACGTGCAGGCCACCCTCGACGCCCTCGGGAGAGCCACGGTCGAGCACGCCGACGTGGACGAGTTCCTCGCGGCTTCGGCCTCGCCGTCGAACGGGTTCTTCTCCGGGCCGAGGCGGGAGGAGAGATGACCGGCTCCCCCGACCGTGGCGCCGCCCTGCCGGGCGTTCGCCCGAGGATCACGAGCATGATCTGCTCGTCCGACGATCAAGTGGCCGAGACCTCCGTCGACCGCCTCGCTGCAGGAGCCCGCCACCGCGTGGCCCTCGTGGCCCGTCCTTTGACAGGTCTGTGAGCACCCCGCCGGAGGGTAGCGCCGGTCGGCGTTCGATCGACGACCTGCTCTCCGAGGCTCGCCGCCGTCTCAAGCGCTACGACCCGTCGGAGGCCCATGCGGCGCAGCAGCGTGGTGCATACCTGGTCGACATCAGGCCGGCGGCGCAGCGGGCAGAGGAGGGCGAGATCCCGGGGGCACTCATCGTCGAGCGGAACGTGCTCGAGTGGCGCTTCGACCCGTTGAGCCCCAGCCGGCTGCCGGACGCCGCCCGGTACGACGCCGAGGTGGTCGTGTTCTGCTCGGAGGGCTACACGTCCAGCCTCGCGGCTGCGAGCCTCAAGGACATGGGTCTCAGTCGGGCGACAGACGTCGACGGAGGTTTCCAGGCCTGGAAGCGCGCCGGCCTGCCCGTGACGACTCCTCTGCACCACGCCGCTGCAGGCCGCGACGCTCGCGCGGGTGCCGCCGCCGCCACGGCGGGCGGCGTCGGCGCCGAGGCCGTCGTGCTCGACCCGGAGATCCGCCTCGATCTCGATGGTCTCCTGGCGATCGCCCTGGGGCGGCCGGTCGCGATCGCGACCGGTGCCGAGGCGCGGCTTGCTCGTGCCTCCGAGGTGATCGAGGCGGTGCTGGCGGCCGGGACGAGGGCGTACGGGCTCAACACCGGCCTCGGCCACTCACGCGACGACAGGGTCGATTCGCAGCTGCTGGCCGACTATCAGCTCTCCATCGTGCGGCTGCACGCCGGCGCTCTCGGTTCGCCTCTTCGCACCGAGATCGTGAGGGGAGCGATGGCAGCCCGCCTCAACAGCGCCGTTCGGGGCGGTTCGGGGCTCCGACGGGGCACCGTCGACCTGCTGGCTGCCATGCTCAACCGTGGCGTGCACCCGGTGGTGCCCGAGATCGGCTCGGTCGGTGCGTCCGATCTCGGCCATATGGCGGCCATCGGCCTCGTCGTCATCGGCTCTGGCCAGGCGGAGGTCGGCGGGCGGGTGCTTCCCGGCCGCGACGCCTTGGCTGCCGTGGGGCTCGAGCCGGTGGTCCTTCAGCCGATGGAGGGTCTGGCGATCATCTCGGCCAACTCTGTGGCGGTCGGCCACGGAGCCTTTGTCGCGGCGCGGGCGGCGCGGGCCGTCGAGGCGTCGGACGTCGTGGCGGCCGTCAGCTTCGAAGCCATCGGCGCGAACCTCTCTGTCATCGATCCGGCGGTCGGTGCCGCGAAGGGGATCGCCGGTCAGGTCGCGGCGATCTCCCACCTCCGTGCGTTGCTGGAGGGGAGCAGCCTCTTCGAGTCGGGGGCGGCGCGGTCGCTGCAGGACCCGCTCTCATTCCGGGTCGTACCGCAGGTGCACGGCGCAGCTCGCGAGTTCGTCGCGGCGGCCCGGGCGGCGGTCGAGACGGAGCTGAACGCCTCCGACGACAACCCTCTCGTCGTGGCCGACGGGCGAATGGTCTCGAACGGCAACTTCCACCCGATGGCGATGGCCCTGTCGTTCGACGCCGTGCGGACCGCCCTGGCACATGTCGCCCTGCTGTCGTCCCGTCGGATGAGCCACCTGACGAGACTCGCCTTCCAGGGTCGTGATGCCGCCTTCCCGGTCGAGGGGAGCGGGCTCAGACCTGTCAACACCACCTACTCGGCGGCGGCCCTCTACGCGGAGCTGAGATTCCTCGCCGGTCCGGCGACCCTCGATGTGCCGTCGCTCGACCTCGAGCAGGAGGATCACGCGACCGCCGCTCCGCTATCGGTCTCGTTCACCGAGCAGCTGATCGGCCTCTTGGAGCGGATCCTCGCGGTCGAGTTGGACTTCGCCGTCGGGCTCCTCGACCGGACGCCGAGGGAGCGCCGACGCGGGAGGGGGGTCGAAGCGATCCAAGAGCTCGTCTCCGAAGCGACATCCGCCCGCGATTCGGTGTCGACCGCTCAGGTGAACGAGGCTCTCTGGCGTCTCGTCGCGAGCGACGAGCTGCGTGGGGTCGCTCAGGCGGCCCGATAGCCCCTTCCCGGCGCGCTATCGTCCCTCGCGTACCTGTCGGTGCGAACGGTGCAGGGAGCGTGATGCCGCCGGCGGACCTCTCGATAGCAGGGCGCCTGGTGATCGGTGACGGCGCGCCGGCCCGAGGCGAGATCCTCGTGGCTGACGGCCGCATCGCGGCGGTGAGAGCCGGCGAGCCGCTCGCCGGGCTCGCCTCGAAGCACGTCGACGTCGTGGACGCCTACCTCCTTCCGGGGGCCATCGACTGCCACGTGCACTCCGGCAGCCATCCCGGCGAGGGACTTGCCGCCGTCACCGGAGCTGCCGCCGCCGGCGGGGTGACGACTGTCATCGACATGCCCTACGACGCCGAGGGACCCGTCGTCTCGCCGGAGGTCTTCGCCGAGAAGAGCTCCCGGGTCGCCCGCGAGGCCCTCGTCGACGTGGCCCTGCTCGGAACCCTGCGCCCGGGGTCCGGGGCCACCGACGTGGCACCGCTCGTCGAGGCAGGAGCCGCCGGCTTCAAGTTGTCCCTCTTCTGCACCGATCCGCGACGCTTCCCCCGCATCCCGGACCACCAGTTCATCGACGTTCTCGCGGCCGTGCGCGAAACCGGCAGCATCGCCTGCGTGCACGCCGAGAACGAAGAGATCATCAAGCCCCTCATCGCCCGGGCCCGGCAGGAAGGCGACCGCTCGCCGATCGCCCACTGCCGCTCGCGCCCGCCGGTGAGCGAGACGCAGGCCGTGCTCACCGTTCTCGAGTACGCCCGGGAGACCGGAGCGAGGGTCCACCTCTGCCATCTGAGCCTCCCCCGCTCGGTCGACCTGGTCGCCTCATACGCAGCCGAGGGCACAGCGGTGACCGCCGAGACGTGCCCGCACTACCTCTGTTTCTCCGAGGATGACGCGTCGAGCCAAGGGGGTCGCCTCAAGATCAACCCGCCGTTGCGGCGAAGCGCGGACGTCGAGGAGATGTGGCAGCGGCTCGCCGCGGGAAAGGTCGACGTGGTGGCGTCCGACCACGCCCCCTGGCCTCTCTCTCACAAGACGAAGCCCGACATCTTCGACAACCACTCGGGGGTGCCCGGAGTCGAGACCCTGCTCGCTGTGCTCGCCGACCGGTTGCTGCAGCGTGGAGGGACGGTGCAGGACCTCGTGCGCCTCGTCTCGGCGACACCGGCGAAGCTCTTCGGCCTCTCCCACCAGAAGGGCTCGCTCGAGGTGGGCATGGACGCCGACATCGTCGCCTACGACCCGGCGGCGAGTTACACGGTCGACGAGCACCAACTGCACTCGAACGCCGGGTGGAGCCCGTACCACGACATGAAACTCGGGGGCCGCGTCGTGCTGACGATCTCCCGCGGCGAGGTCGTGTGGGACGGCAGGACCCTTCACGGCGCTCCGGGCAGGGGTCGGCTCGTCACACCTATGCGAGATGGAGGGTGGGCGCCATGACCGAGCAGACGCGGGTGACTGCAGCCCGCGGACGTCGCCTCCGCTGCCGGGGCTGGCGCCAAGAGGGCCTCCTGCGGATGCTCGAGAACGTGCTCGAGGTGGGCGAACGGCCGGAGGACCTCGTCGTCTACGCCGCGCGGGCGAAGGCCGCCCGGGACTGGGAGTCGTTCGCCGCCCTCGTCGAGGCTCTCCGGGCTCTTCGCGACGACGAGACGCTCGTGGTCCAATCGGGCAAACCGATAGGCATCTTCCCGAGCCCAGCGGACGCCCCGCTCGTCCTCATGGCCTGCGGCAACATCGTCGGACGCTACGCGACGCAGGAGAACTTCGACGACCTCGCCGCCCGTGGACTCACCATGTTCGGAGGGCTCACCGCGGGCGATTGGCAGTACATCGGCTTCCAGGGAGTCCTCCAAGGCGTCTACGAGGTCCTGCAGGCGGTGGCGCGGGAGCACTTCGCCGGCTCGCTTGCCGGGCGACTCGTGCTCACGAGCGGCCTCGGCGGGATGGGCTCGGCCCAGCCGCTCGCCATCACCATGGCCGGAGCGAGCGGTCTCGTGGTCGAGGTCGACGAGAAAAAGTGCGCCCGCGCCCTCGATCGCGGCCATGTCGACCTGGCCACCGACGACCTCGGCGAGGCGCTCGCCGCCGTCGAGGTGGGGTCGGCCGGACCGAGCCGGGTGGTCGCGCTCGTCGGCAACGCCGCCGCGGTCTACGCAGAGCTTGCCCAAAGCGGCCTCGTGCCCGACGTTGTCACCGACCTCACCGCGGCTCACGACGCCCTCTTCGGCTACTGCCCTCTCGGCCTCTCCCTCTCTGAGTGGGGGAGGCTCCGGGACGAAGACCCGGAGGAGGCGGCCCGGCGCGCTCGCGAGTCGATGGCGGTCGAGGTCGAGGCCATGCTCCGTCTGAGGGCCGCCGGCGCCATCGTCTTCGAGGACGGCAACAACCTGCGGGTGCAGGCCGGCGCCGCCGGCTTCTCGGGCGCCTTTGAGATCGACGGATTCGCCGAGCGTTACCTGCGACCCCTCTTCTGCCGAGGAATAGGGCCGTTCCGCTGGGTGGCCCTTAGCGGCGAGGAGTCCGATCTCCACGAGCTCGACCGGTTGGCGGGCGCCCTGGCGGTCCGGCCGGAGGTTCAACAGTGGCTGGACCTCGCCCGCCGGAACGTCCCGCTGCAGGGCTTGCCCGCACGCAGCTGCTGGCTCGGCCACGGCGAGCGCTCGGCCTTCGCGCTCGAGGTGAACGGGCTTGTCTCGAGCGGACGCCTCGCCGCACCAGTTCTCTTCACCCGCGACCATTTCGACTCCGGCGGCATGACCCACCCGCACATAGGTACCGAGGGTATGGCCGATGGGAGCAGCGCCATCTCGGACTGGCCGATCCTCGACGCGTTGCTCCTTTCTGCGAGCGGCGCCGACCTCGTCGCGGTGCACGGCGGAGGTGCGGGCTACGCCGGCTACATGCAGAGCGCCGGAGTCACGATCGTGGCGGACGGCACGGAGGCCGCCGCTCGGCGTCTCGGCCGCGCCCTCGACGCCGACACGGGCCTCGGCGTTCTCCGCTACGCAGATGCCGGATACGAGGTGGCGCGGGCGGCGGCGGCGACCGCCGGTCTCGGGCTGCAGACGGCAAGCCGGCCGCTCGCATGAGGGAGCTCACGTCGGACGACGCCCTCCACGCGGTGCTGGGAGGCTCCGTCCTCGCCTGTGGCGGCGGCGGCTGGGTGGAGCACGGTAGGACGATGGGCGATCTCGCGACGCGGGTCGGGCGTCCTGTGCTCTGTGGGATCGAGGAGCTGGCCGACGACGACCTGGTCGTGACGGTCACAGCCATCGGTGCCCCGGCGTCGCCCAACTGGGAGATCCGTCCGCTCGACTACGTCAGGGCTCTCGAGCTCGTGGCGGCAGAGCTGGACCGGCCGGTCGTCGCGGTCATGACGGCGCAGAACGGCTCGTCGACCACGCTGAACGGCTGGATCCAGTCGGCGGTTCTCGGCCTGAAGGTGCTCGACGCCGCAGGCGACGTGCGAGCCCATCCGACCGGCAAGCTCGGTGCGCTCAATCTCGCGCAGCGCCCCGGCTACCGGACGGTCCAGGCGGTGGCCGGAGGGAACCGCCAGCTCTGCGGCGGGCTCGAGGTAGTCGTGCGCGGCGAGGTGGTCGCCACCTCCGATGTGCTCCGCGACATCTGCGTGAGGGCCGGAGGGTTCATCGCCGCCGCACGCCATCCGGTCGAGGCCGGTTTCGTACGGGAGAACGCCGCCCTCGGCGCAGTCAGCTACGCGCTCGCGCTCGGCTCGGCCATGCGCCGGGCGGGCACCAGCGCCGCCTCGATGATCGAGGCGGCGGCCACCACGACCGGTGGGAGGGTGATCGCCGAGGGGCCGGTCCATCTCGAGCAGCCGGTGCGCACGGCCGGGGGCTTCGACCACGGGTCGTTCCTCCTCGACGGGTGCTCGGTGCGTTTTCTCAACGAGTACATGACCGTCGACCGCAACGGCGAGCGCCTCGCCACATATCCCGACGTCATATCGACGCTCTCGCTCGAGGACGGCCGCCCGGTCTCCATCGCCGAGATGAATGAGGGCACCCGGGTGGCTCTGTTCGTCGTCGGTTCGACCTGCCTCCCTCTCTCGTCGAGCACCCACGACCGGTATGCGCTCGAGGAGGTGGAGGCGATCATGGGTGTCGAGCTCCTCGGTCACCGCTCACCCGACGGTCGAGCGAGCGGTGCCACACAAGAGGCATGAGGCGACCATGAGCATCGTGCCGCCCCCGGACCTGAAGCGGCTCGCGGCGGATCTCGAGACGCTCTCGTCCTATCGCGACCCCGACGCCCCCGGCTGGACCCGCCCCGTGTTCTCAGCCGTGGACCGCAGGGCGCGCGAGTGGGTGAGGACGAGGATGTCCGAGGCCGGTCTCGAGGTGACCGTCGACACCGCCGGGAACCTGCTCGGCCTGCTGCGAGGGACCTCCGGGGAGCCGGGCGCTCTCCTTACCGGGTCTCACACCGACACGGTGATGGGCGGCGGCCGTTTCGACGGCATAGTCGGAGTCCTCGGGGCCATCGAGGTGGTCCGTTGCCTGAGAGCCGCCGGCATAAGCCTCGGTCACGACCTCGTCGTGACCGACTTCCTCGGCGAGGAGCCGAACGATTTCGGCCTCAGCTGCGTCGGCAGCAGGGCGATGGCCGGAGCGCTCGACGAGGCTCACCTCGAGGTCCGTGACTCGCGCGGCCGCAGCCTTGGCGAGGCACTCGCCGCGGGAGGGGGCGACCCGGCTCGTCTCAGAGAAGCCCGCTGGAGTCCCGGCAGCGTCCACTGCTACGTCGAACTTCACATCGAGCAGGGTCCGAGACTCGAGGAGACGGGGACACCGATCGGCGTGGTGACGGGGATCGTGGGAATCCACCGCCTGCTGGCCCGCTTGGAGCGTCGGCCGGATCATGCGGGCACGACGCCGATGGAGCAGCGGAGGGACGCCCTCGACGGGGCGGCCGAGACGGTGCTTGCGATCGAGCGCCTGGCGAGGGGGGGCGTCGCAACCGCAGGGCGGCTCGAGATCAAGCCGGCGGCCCTGAATGTCGTACCGGCCGAGGCAGAGCTGTGGGCCGAGGCGCGAAGCGACGACGAAGAATGGCTCGTCGCTTTCAAAGAGAGCATCGAGGAAGAGCTCGGCGCGGTCGCGAAGCGCCGGCGGCTGGCCACCTCGCTCGACTGGCGGTCGCGCGAGCCGCCTGTGCCCGTGACGGATTGGGTGGCCGATGCGGTGCACCGCGCCACGAGGAGTCTCCGGCTGACGGCCCTCTCGATGCCGAGCGGTGCCGGGCACGACGCCTCTTACATGGCTCGCCTCGGGCCTATGGGAATGATCTTCGTGCCCTCCCGCGGCGGCAGGAGCCACTGCCCCGAAGAGTGGACCGACCTCGCGCACATCGGACAGGGTGTCGCTGCACTCGCAGAGACGTTGTGCCTCGTCGACCGCAGCTCCGGCGGGACAGACGGGGGAGCCGGATGAGACGGTCATGAGCGGGTTCGTCGAGCTGACCGGAGAGAGCCTCACGGTGGACGAGGTCGTCGAGGTCGCCCGCGGCGGGGCCCGCGTGGCCGTCTCCGAGGAGGCGCTGCGTCGCGTGCGGCGAGCACGTGAGGTGGTCGAGCGAGTGTTCGCGAGCGGCGAGGCGGTGTACGGCCTGAACACCGGACTCGGCTCCTTCTCCCGCTACCGGATCCCGCCCGAGCAGCTCGGAAGGTTCTCGTTCGCAACGATGGCCGACCAGACGTCCTCCTACGGCCGGCCCCTTCCGACCGATGTCGTCCGGGCGATGATGGTCACTCGCGTGAACGGCATGGCGAAGGCCGGCGCCGGGGTCCGCCGCGAGCTCATGCAACTTCTCGTCGAGGTGCTGAACCGCGGCCTTCATCCCGTCGTCCGCGAGGTCGGGTCGGTCGGCCAGAGCGACCTGTCCGAGATGTCGGACATCGGAAAGGTGCTGATCGGGATCGGCCGTGCGGAGGTCGGCGGTCAACTGCTCGACGGCCGGGAGGCGCTCGCCCGGGTGGGGTTGCAGCCGATCGAGCTCGCGCCGAAGGAGGCCCTCGGGCTCATAAGCGCCAATGGGCTGACGTTCGGGCGCGGCTCGCTCGTGCTGCACGACGTGGCCGATCTCGCCGACTGGCTGCAGCTGTCGGCCGCGCTGTCACTCGAGGGGTTCGCCGGCAACCTCTCGGTGATCCATCCCGGTGCCGCGCGCCTGCAGCCCCAGGTCGGCCTCAACACGGCTTCCGCCCGGCTGCGGGAGGTCCTCAAGGGCTCCTACCTGTGGGAGCCCGGTGCCGCTCGCAACCTGCAGGACCCGCTCTCGTTCCGCTGTGTGCCTCGTACACACGGCGCTCTCTACGATGCTCTCCTTTACGCGCGCTCGACGCTCGAGTCCGAGCTGAACGCCGCCAACGACAACCCTCTCGTGCTCGCCGAGGAAGGCACCATCATCTCCGTCGGCAATTTCGACATAGCCGCTGCTGCGATGGCCTTCGACCTCCTACGTCTTGCGATCGCCAATGCCTTGAAGGTCGCCAACGAGCGCGTGCAGAAACTCCTCTGGGCTGAGTTCAGCGGCCTTCCGAGCGCGCTCGCACTCGAGCAGGGAGCGAGCAACGGGCTGAAGCCGATGGGGCGGTGGTCCGCCGCGCTCGCCGCAGAGGCTCGCTCGTTCGCCAACCCGGTCTCGCTCGACTATGCCGGCCAGGTGGCCGAGGGCGTGGAGGACCACGCCAGCATGGGTCCTCTGGCGGTGCGCCGTACCCATGAGTTGGTGTCGCTCGCCCACCGCGTGATAGCTCACGAGTTGATCATCGCGGCCCAGGCGATAGACATGCGCCGCTGCCGGCCCCTCGGGCGGGGGACCGCGCTCGCCTACGAGACGGTGCGCGAGCTTGTCCCGATGCTGCGCGACGTGGGGAGTTGGGAGCCCGATGTCGAGGGGCTCGTAGCCGCCGTCGCAGCAGGCAGGTTCGGCACTGAGGCGGCCTCCGTCGCCGCCGAGCGACAGGAGCCGTCCGAGCATTCGGGGTCGTGACGGCGCGACCCGCTCAGGAACCCGTGCCGGCAAACCGATCGGAGTAGGAGCAGCTCGTGAAGAACTCGTTGAGAGAGGCGGCGGCATCCCCCTGCTCGTTGCGGTCCAAGCCGGTCGGGAAGCGCTCACGCACCTCCGAGAGGAACGGTTCGGTGGCAGGAGTAGCCGTACGCCCGGCGACGTCGAAGGCATAGGAGGACACGGCCGCGAGGACGGTCAGGGCCGACTCGAAGGCCTTCGCCACCCGTTGCGCCTTACCCCAGGCGGCCGGCGTGGGCGACGAGGTGTCGTTCTGCCCGAGGCCGCCGAGCCCTACGAGAGTCACCTGGGCGGCCTCCCGAGCGTCCTCGGCAAATGCCACCGCCACCATGTAGCTGAGTGGCAGCGCCGTTAGCTCGCCCTGTTCCATGGGTGAGAAGAACCTCTCCACCTGCCTCTCGCAGAGCTGCGCCAGGTCTGCCCAGCTCGACGCAAGAGCATCGATCGCGGGGTAGGCCATGGCGTTGTGGTAGCCGCCGGTCGAGAATGCCCGCCCGCGGGGGTGGTCCGCATCAGGAGGCAGGTAGACCGGATTGTCCGTCACCGACCTGAGCGATGTCTCGGCCGCCTGCTCTGCGAGGGCTACGGCTCGGTGGGCCTGACCGAGCATGCGGGGGAGCACTCTCCAGCTCACCGGTGCCTGGTAGCTCCGGCGCTGAGCTGCCCCGCCGGCGAGGAGAAACCGGGCTGTCCGAAGCGCTTCGGTCTCGTGCTCGTCGCCCCAGAGGTCCTCGAGCGCCTCGTCGAACTGCTCGAGCGGGGCGAGGATCGCTTCGGAGGAGAGAGCGAACACGAGGTGAGCCAGCCCGAGGAGCCGCCTGCCCCGAAGGGCGCAGTCGGCCACCAACGAGGCGGCGCAAGGCGAGCCGTTGATCAGCTCCATCGGCTCCTTGATCTCGGTGCCCCCGACGAGCTCGCCTACGCCGCCGAGGAGGTGAGGGAGGGCGGTGATCTCGCCGGAGCCGAAATTTCCGAACATCGGCACGGGCGGAAGGGGTCGCCCGTCGAGCATGCCCGCCACGGCCCTCGCCAGCTCGGGCCGCACGGCGCCGTTCCCCTCCAGCCAGTTGGTGAGGCGGGCGAAGAGGATCCCCCGCACCACGCGGACTGGCCACGACTCGCCCCAGGTCCAGCCGCGGCGCCAGATCTGCTTGCCCTGCGCCTCCCGCTCCTCGAGGGTGAGAATCACTCTCGCCCTGTCTCCTGCCCCGCTCGTCGTCCCGTAGACGACGATGTCCGGGTCACTCTCGAGCATCCGGAGGAGGGCTTGGCGGGACTCGGCCATCCGGCCGAGGGCGACCTCTCCGATCTGCACCGTCTCGCCGCGCCACGCGACCCGGTGGTAGTTGGCGAGCGTCATGTCGCCCCGATCCTGCAGCACCACGGTCACCTGGAGTCTCCTTCGAAGCCCGCTCTGCGAGGTTAACCCACGAGCCGTCCTCAGGGGCCTTCGGGACTCCGGCGCCCGGAAGACCCGGTAGATTCACCGCACCGACCGTGCACCCTCCTGGTCGGGCGAGGTCACCGCCGGCGTGCACGGGACCGGCAGGACCTGTGCGTGCGGGTGCGCTCCCTGCCGCTTGCTCACCGGCAGCGGGGAGATGACGAGAGGACGGCCATGAGCGAGTCGGAAGCCCGACTGGAGGTCGGGATCATCGGTATGGGCTGGATAGGACGCCAGCACGTCGAGACGCTCGCCCGGCGGAAGGACGTGGCGATCGCGGCCGTCTGTGACACCGACCTGTCGAGGGCCGAGGAGGTCGGCGGCGTCACGGGTGCGACGGCCTTCGACGACTGGCGGGAGATGCTCGCGACCACGTCGCTCGACGCCGTCTGGGTGTGCACGCCTCCGCTCGCCCACAAGGAGCCGGCCGTGGCCGTGCTCGAACGGGGCGTCTCGCTCTACCTCGAGAAACCCATCGCGCGTCGCATGCGGGACGCCCGCGCGATCGTGGCCGCAGCCGAAGCACCCGGTGCTCCCCCCTGCGCCGTCGGCCACCAGTGGCACGCCCTCGACGTGCTCGACGATCTTCGCGGTCACTTGGCCGGCCAGACAGTCGGGCTGATGCTCGGTCAGAGCATCGGCCCGACCGTCTCGAGGCCATGGTTTCTCAATCGAACCGAAGGCGGAGGGAACCTGCTCGAGAGGGGGAGTCACCACATCGACCTTGTCCGGCTCGTCGCGGGAGAGGTCGGTGCCGTGCAGGCGGCCTCGGGTCGGATGAAGCTCTCGGGGCGCGAGGAGGGCGACATCGACGACGTCGTGACCCTGCTCCTCCACCTCGAGTCGGGCGCGCTCGCGACCATCGTCGTCGGCTGGACGAAGGACGATCTGCCCGGCATCTACCGCCTCGACGTGGCGGCGAGCGAGGCGATGTGCCATCTCGAGCTCGACCCGGCCTTCCGGGTGACCGGGGTGAGCCGAGGCGAGCCGATCGACGCGACGAGCAGGGAGCACCCCTTCTCCCGTTCGCAGAGCCTGTTCCTCCGGGCTGTGCGACGGAACGACCCGGAGGCTGTGGCCTGCCGCCCCTCGGACGCCATGAGGACGCTCGCGGTCGCGCTCGCAGCCGAAGAGGCGCTCGCCGGTGGAAAGACCGTCGAGGTGCCCTCTCTGTCACCGGGGGAGATGCAGGAAGGCTGAGACCACTCGACTCAGTACGCCATCCAGCCGCCGTCCACGGGCAGGTTGATCCCGCTTATGAAGGTGGCCTCGTCGGACGCCAGGAAGGCGACTGCGGCGGCGACGTCCTGAGGCTCCCCGAGACGGTGAAAAGGCGTACGAGACCTGACATAGGCCGCCGCCGACTCGTCCATGCTCAGGTCGCCGATGTTGCGTGTGCCGATCTTTCCCGGTGCGACGGCGTTGCAGATGATGCCGTCCCTCGCGTGCTCCACGGCGACCTGGCGTGTCAGCTGGACGAGACCACCCTTCGTCACGGCGTAGGCACAGTGACCGGGTGCGCCGACCATGCCGTGCTGTGAGGTGATGTTGATGATGCGGCCGCGGGCGTCTTCGCGCATCGGCTGCGAGAGCATCTGGCGAACGGCTGCCCGGCAGAGCATGAACGGGCCGCGGAGATTGACGGCGAAGATGAAGTCCCAATCCTCGTCGTCGGTCTCGAGCAGCGGCTTCGAGTGCGCTCCCGCGACCGCTGCGTTGTTGACGAGGACGTCGAGGCTCGCGGTCGCTCGAACGGCCCGCGCCACCAGGCGGTCGCAGTCTTCGCGGCGCGAGACGTCCGCCTGTACGAACTCACAGCTCCCCCCCGCCCGGGCGATCAGCTCGTCGGTGGGCTCTCCCCCCGCGAGGGGCTCTCTCCGCACGTCCGCCAGGAGAACGTGAAGCCCGTCGGCGGCGAGTCGCCGGGAGATGGCACGTCCCAGCCCGGAGGAGGCTCCCGTCACGATGGCCGAGCGCGGCATCCCCGCTCTTCTCCTCCAACTTCCTCTGTCAGTGCTGGGACCGCGCGCTCGACCTCAGGTCAAGCCGGCGTTCCAGAGGAAGAATTGGCCTTGGGCGGTCGGGTAGACGCCCGTGACGTTCTTCTGCGTGGCACTCAGGTAGTCGTAGAAGTACGCGTAGATGATTGGCGTCTCGTCGAGCAGGAGGGTTTCGATCTGCTTGGCGATCGTCCGCTGGGTCGACAGGTCGACCGCGGCGATGAACTGCTTCGAGAGCGAGTCGTAGGTCGAGTTGCTGAAGTGGGCCGCGTTCCAGGAACCCGTGCCGGTCTTGGCGTTGATCGACTGCAAGGGCGCTTCGAGGTAGACGTTCGGCACCGCTCTCGCCCCGTAGTCGACGAGGCTCATGTTGCCGTCGAGCCAGTCGGACTTTCCGAATACGGCCGTCCCGTAGTACTTCGTCGGCGTCTCGATCGTGAGCGAGATGTCGACGCCTATCTGCTTGGCGGAGGAGGCAATGATCTGCGCGAAGTGCGGCATCTCCTGCGTCGTCTCGGTCCAGAGGTGAGTCGAGAAGCCTGATGGCACACCGGCCTTGGCGAGCAGCTGCTTCGCCAGCGTCAAGTTCTGCGTCCGCTGGGGCACGGCGGGCGGGCCCACCGTCGACGTGAAGATGGGGGCGAAGGGACTGTCGTTGCCGACTTCGGCGTAGCCCTGGAACAGTGCGCTCACGATCGCCGGGCGATCGAGGCTGTAGGCGATGGCTTGGCGGACGTACTTGCTCGTGAACGGCGAGAGGTCGTTACGCATCGAGAGCTCCCGGTGCGTCGCCGCCTTGATGCTGATGACGTTGTAGCCGCCCGTGAGCAACTGGGGGCTGACGATGACCGAGAACTGGTCCAGGCAGTCGATGTTCCGCGCCTCGAGGGCGGCGGACATGGGTACCTCGGTGTCGTAGAAGGTGAAGTCGATCGCCTTCGGCTTCGCCGGCGCCCCCCAGTAGTGGGGGTTCCGCACGAAGACGGCTCCGACGCTCGGCGTGTAGCTCTGCTTCATGAACCGGCCCGTCCCCGGCATGGTCTCCTCGTACTTCGAGTAGTCGAAGCCGTTCGGGACGATGATCATGTTGTAGTTGTCCTCGGAGACAGCGTCGAGGAAGCCGCCGTCCGGCTGCTCGAGATGGAGCGCCATCGTCGTGTCGTCGACCTTCACGACGCCGTCGGGCGAGAGAGTTCCGCCGAAGACCGAGAGCGCGTTCGCACCGCTCTTCGGGTTGGACTGCGTCTTGAAGCTGTAGACGACATCGTCCACGGTCATGGGCGTGCCGTCGTTGAACTTGACTCCCTGACGGATCGTGAAGGTCCACACCGAGGCGTCGGCATTCGGGCTCCACTTGGTGGCGAGCCAGGGGTGGTAGTTGTTCTGCTGGTCGGTGAAGACGAGGAACTCCCCGATGTTCCCGAGAAGCTCGAGCCCGCCTTGGTCGGCGATGGTGATCGGGTTGATGGCACCGGCCGGCACGAGGATGCCCGCCCTTATGGTCGCTCCCGCCTTGGCAGCGGAGGTGGTCGTGGTGGCAGAGGTCGTCGGAGACGAGCTGCACGCTTCGAGGATCGCCCCGAGGAGCGGCAGGGAGAGCCCTACCATCGTCCCGCGCCTTATGAAGTCCCGGCGCGAGATGCGCCCCCCGACGAATTCGTCGATCACGTGCTCTGGAATCGGTCCGCGGCCACAACGGAGGACGTCCAGTCGTTCGTGGTTGATGCTGGCCTGACCCTCGCTCGGTCCCATAACCGCGCTTCCCCCTTCCGATGTCCCGTCGTACTCCGCGCGACGGGCTCGTCCTGGCCGGGTACGCAACCGTCACCGAGCCACTAGACGGGATCATAGGCCCCGGTTCCGGGCCGTACAATGCAGCCCGCTCGCTCATGTCTCGCCCGTCCGGCTCGACTCTCGGTCGAGCCGGGACGGGGCGTCACCTCAACCGCGGGGCGAGCGCTCCGCCGGCTCTCCGGGCGTCTCCCATTCACCGTGGTGCTCGAGCCACCAGTTGGCGATGTCCACCCGGCGCATGAGCGCGACGTCCGCGCGGTCCTTCACGTACTCGACGAAGTCGCGTACGGCGCTCGCGCGGGCGGCTTGCCCGCTCCATCGCTCGTGCAGACCGACAGTCATCATCCGGGCTCCGTAGCCGGCAGCCGTCTCCTCGCAGAGGAAGTCGACGCCGGACCGGAGGGTCTCGAAGAAGTCGCGCGGGCTCGAGTAGGTCGGGTTCATCAGGTAGCGGACGTCGTTGTAGACCTTCGAGTAGGGGAGGACGAGGAAGCTTTTGCCGTGCACCTCGACGAAGTAGGGCAGCTCGTCGTTGCAGGCGTCCGAGTCGTAGAGGAACCCGCCCTCTTCGACGAGCAGCTCCCGGGTGTGCACGCTCGGGAACGAGCGGCCGTACCATCCAAGGGGTCGCTCGCCGGTGAGCCGGGTGATGGACTCGAGAGCGCGATGCAGGTCGTCCCGCTCCTCCTCACGGGTCATGAGGGAGGGTTCGGTCCATCGCCAGCCGTGACCGATGACGTCGTGGCCGGCCGATGAGATCCAGTCGGCGACGGCTGGGTTTCGCTCGAGGGCGAGGGCGCAGGCGCCGACGGAGACAGGCACGTGGTTGTCGTCGAAGAGGCGGGCCAGCCGCCATATGCCCGCCCGGCTGCCGAACTCGAAGTGGGTCTCGGTCCCGATGTCGCGCCGACCCGGCTCGACCTCATACGAGCTCTCGCCCCAGGTGTCGTTGCGACCGTCGCCGTCCAGGAGCGAGTACTCCGCCCCCGCCTCGTAATTGATCACGATGTTCACGACGAGACCTACGCCGCCGGGCCAGCGGACATTCGGAATGTGACGGCCGTAGCCACCGAAGTCGCGGCGGGGGCCGGTGATTTCCTGATCGCCCAAACCTGCCTCCTCCTTCGGACGAGCCTGCCCGATACCGTATGTCGTCGACCACGGCCGGTTCTCGGCCGGCCGGGGGTGGCTCCGGAGAGGAGGCAGGTCCATCGGTTCCGCATCGCCCGGCTGGCTCGTGACCCCGTGCCTGCCTTCACGGCCGCCGCGATGACCACCATCGTCGGCGGCACCGTCGTCACGCCCGACGGCGCCGTCGAGGCCGACGTCGTTATCGACGGGTCGAGGCTGGCGGAAGTCGCGAAGGGCGCTCGACGGGTCGGCGAGGTCATCGACGCGGCCGGCTGCTTCGTGCTGCCGGGGGGAGTCGACCCGCACTGCCACCTCATGGACGACTTTCGCGCCGCCACGCGGGCGGCGCTCAGCGGGGGCACCACAACGGTGCTCTCGTACACCAACCCTGCGAGCGGCGAGAGCGACCTCGACGGTTTCCGGCGGCGCGTCGCCGAGCTCGAGAGCGGCGCCTTCGTCGACGTCGGACTGCACGCCATGGTCTTCGACCCCGAGCACATCGCCGGCGGCGACCTGCGCGCCTTCAGGCAGGGGGGCGCCGCCGCCTTCAAACTCTTCCTCTCCTACCGCGAACTCGGGATCGAGTGCTCCACAAAGCGCCTCGTGGAGCTGATGCGCCTGGCGACCGAGACGGATCTCACGGTTCAGGTCCACTGCGAGAACGGGGCCATGATCGAGGCTCTCGTCGAGGACGCCGTTTCGCGGAGGCAGACGGGAGTCCGGCCCTTCGTCGAGACAAGGCCGGCCGAGACAGAAGAGGAGGCGGTCGCCCAGAGCCTCGCGGCCGCCTCGCTCACCAGGGCGACCTGTTACCTCGTGCACCTGTCCTCGAGGCGGGCCGTAGAGCAGGTGAGGCTGGCGCGGCGTCGAGAGCCGCGCGACTCTCACGGTTCTCCCCGCTCTCCCCGGCCGGCTCGCTTCCTCGCAGAGGTCTGCCTCCACCACCTCGTCTTCGACGACGGCGTGTACGACGGCCCGGCTGCGGACCGCTACCTGGTCGCTCCGCCGCTCCGGTCGCCCGATGACGTAGAGGCGCTCTGGGAAGCCCTTTCCGACGGGACGATCGACACGGTCGGCTCCGACCACTCCCAAAGGCCCACACCGCTGCCGCGGGAGCTGAGTGAGCCCGATCGCCGGCTTTACTACGGGCTCGCCGGAGTTGGCGCACGACTGCCGGTGCTTCTTTCGGAGGGACTGGCGAGGTCACTTCCTCTCGAGCGGCTCGTCGAGGTCTCGGCCGCGGCACCGGCCCGCATCTTCGGTCTGTACCCGCGCAAAGGCGCCCTCGCCCCCGGGTCGGACGCGGACCTCGTCATCTGGGATCCGGCCGGCGAGACGCTCGTGACGGAACGGTCTTTCGACGACGGGACCGGTGACAGCATCTACCGCGGCCGGCTGCTGCGCGGGCGCGTTCGCGACGTGCTCGTGCACGGCCTCCGGCTCGTAGCCGACGGCGAGCTCGTGCGGGAGGAGCCGATAGGTCGATTCGTCTCGTCATCTGCCGGCAGACTGGGTTAGACGGCGACAGAAGGCCCCGCCGAGGGCGGCGGCCGCTCAGACGGCGTGTTCCGCGTCGACTCCCTGGAGACGGCGCAGCTCTCCGACCGCGATGTGGCAGCGCATGCTGTGCCCGGGCTCTACCTCGACGAAGGGAGGCTCGACGGTCTCACACTCGCCTGTCGAGAGCTTGCGGGGGCAGCGCGTGTGGAACACGCAGCCCGAGGGGGGGTGCGCCGGACTCGGCAGCTCGCCCGAGAGCCTTATCCGGTCCGTACCGTCGCCGTCGAGGCTCGGGACCGCCGACAGGAGAGCTTCGGTGTAGGGGTGGTGCGGCCCCTCGAACACGACCTCGGCCGGGCCGAACTCCATGACGCGACCGAGGTAGAGCACGGCGATCCGATCTGCGAGATAGCGCACGACGCCGAGGTCGTGCGAGATGAAGACGTAGGTCACCTGCTCGCGCCTTTGCAGGTCGGCCAGCAAGTTGAGGATGGCCGCCTGCACCGAGACGTCGAGGGCCGAGGTCGGCTCGTCGCAGACGAGTACGCGGGGGGCGCCGGCGAAAGCTCGGGCGATGGCGACGCGCTGCTTCAAGCCGCCGGAGAGCTGTGCGGGCCGCATCGAGAGGTGGCGAGGTTCCATGCGCACCGAGTGCATGATCTCGAGAAGCCGGTCGTCGCGCTCCTTGCCCGAGATGCCCGCCAGACGGAAGAGCGTCCTGTTCACGAGATGCCGGACCGTGTGGCGCCGGTTGAGCGCCGAGTCGGGGTTCTGGAAGACGATCTGCATCGCGCGGAGCTGCTCGCGGCTGCGTTTAGCGCTCGTCGGACCGAGCGGTGCGTTCGCGAACTCGATGACCGACCCCGCGTCGGGCGCCGTGATGCCGACGAGGAGTCTTGCGAGCGTCGTCTTCCCGCAACCTGACTCGCCCACGAGTCCGACCGTCTCCCCCGGACGGATGTCGAGATCGACGCCGACGACGGCGTGCACACTCTCACCGTGGACGTGGAACGTCTTCGAGACGCCCTGAAGTCGGATGACAGGCTCCGGCGACGGAGCGAGCGGAGGGTAGGTGACGTCCTCGGGCGTGGCGCGCTGGAGTGATCCCGCACTCTCGTGGAAGTGACAGCGTGAGTGGTGGGACGGGTTGATCTCGTAGCGGGGCGGGGTCTCTTCGGTGCATCGGTCGGTCCCGAGCGAACAGCGGGCCGCGAAGACGCAACCGTCTGTCGAAGTGCCCGGAGCCGGTAGGAAACCGGGGATCGTGTCCAACCGGCCACTGTCCTTCCGGTGACCCCGTCGCGGGACGCAGCGGAGGAGGCCGACGGTGTAGGGGTGGCGAGGATCGTCGAATATCTCACGGGCCGGGCCCTGCTCGACGACCTCACCGGCGTACATCACGCCCACGCGATCGCACATCTTCGCGATGACGGCCAGGTTGTGGCTGATGAAGAGCAGCGAGGTGTGAAACTCGTGGCGGAGGAGATTGACGAGGTCGAGGACTTCTGCCTCGACCGTGGCGTCGAGGGACGTCGTCGGCTCGTCGAGGATGAGAAGGGAGGGGTCCGAGGCGAGCGCGATCGCGATGACCACCCTCTGCAACATGCCACCCGACAGCTGGTGCGGGTAGGCGCGCATGACCCGGCCAGGGTCCGAGATCTGCACCTTGCGCAGAACCTCGGTCACCCGATCGAGCGCCTCGCCCCGCTTGATGCCGTTCAACTCGAAGACCTCGGCAACCTGGCGGCCGACGCGAAGCGTCGGGTTCAGGGCGCGGCTCGGCTCCTGGTAGACCATCGAGACCTTTTCGGCCCTGAGGTGCCGCAGTCCGTCTTGGTCGAGGGAGTAGACGTCCTCGCCGTCGACCTTGATGGAGCCAGCGCTGACCCGGCCGTTGCGCGGCAGGTAGCGCATTACCGCGAGGGCCGTGGTCGACTTGCCGCAGCCTGACTCGCCGACGAGGCCGAACGCCTCGTCCCGGCCTACCTCGAAGGACACGCCCTTAAGCACACGTCGGTCCGATGCCCGCACCCTGTAGTCCACGTCGACCTCGTCGACCACGACCGTCGCCTGTGAAGGGTCGGCCGGCCGATCCGGCGTGCGGGCGAGGCCCGTCGGAGTCGCCGTCACTGGATTATCGCCGTGTCTATCGCGTCGGAGATGAGGTTCACGGCTATGACGAGGGAAGCTATCGCCAGGGCGGGGAAGAGGGTCTCCCACCAGTAGCCGGCCGCCATGTAGCCGTAGTTGCCGGCGATGTCGGCGCCCCAGTCGGGCGTCGGCGGCTGGATGCCGAAACCGAGGAACGAGAGCGTCGCGATCGCGAAGATGGCGTAGCCGAGACGGACCGTGAACTCGACGAGGATCGGCCCGAGCACGTTGGGAAGGATCTCGACGAACATGATGTGAAAGGCGTTCTCGTCGCGGAGCTGAGCCGCGGTGACGTACTCGAGGTCTCGCTCTTGGAGCACTGCCGTCCGAACGGTGCGGGAGATGAGGACGGCGAACACGAGACCGATCACGATGACGATCGTGAAGTTCGACGGTCCGGTCGCCGCGACGAACAGGAAGGCGGTTATCACCAATGGCAGAGGGACGACGGCGTCGATGATCCGTCCGACGAGGAGATCCACCAAGCCGCGGAAGTAGCCCGTGAGGAG
>JAJYVX010000012.1:29293-30245 GCA_021791795.1 Actinomycetes bacterium
AGACCGAGCGCAGTTCCGACGACAGTACCGAGCAGCGTCGCGAGCGGCGCCACGGTGAGTATGTCGCTCGAGCCGACGATGACCCGGGAGAGCATGTCCCGCCCCAACGAGTCGGTACCGAACCAGTAGGCCGCCGACGGCGCCGCGTTGACGTGGAAGAGGTTCTGGGCGAGTGGGTTGTACGGGGCGATGCTCGAGCCGAAGATGGCGCAGACGATCCACCAGATCAGCACGAGAGCTCCGACGATGAAGGTCTTCTGCCGCACGAGCAGCCGGATCTGTTCCCTGCGGATGCGGTGACTCGAGACGTCGGCGGTGCTCGCCACCGCGGCCGCAGGGGCGTCGGCGTACCGGCTGAGGGCGACTTCGTCGGGCACGGGTACAGACGAGGCGGCCGAGGATCCAGGGCCCTTCGCGAAGCTCACTCCGCCGCCTCCAGGCGAACCCGCGGGTTGAGCACCATGACCACCACGTCCGCGACAAGAGTCGCGACCACGTACACGAGACCGATCATGAAGCAGCCCGCCTCGAGCATCGGGAAGTCCTTGTTCTGGGCGGCATCCCAGATGAGGCGACCGATGCCGGGGTAGTTGAACAGGACTTCGACGGCGAACAGGCCCCCGAAGAGGTAGCTCGTCTGAGTGGCGATCACCGTGATCGTCGGCAGCAGCGAGTTGCGGAGAACGTGCCGGCGGATGACCACGAGCCGCGGGAGGCCCTTCAGCGCCGCCGTGCGGACGTAATCGGAGTCGAGGGCTTCTATCGTGCCGGCTCTTGCCATTCTCGCTATGTAGCCGAAGAGCACGAAGACGAGGGGGACGGCCGGGAGTATCAGGTACTTGAGCTGGGTCAAGAACGCAGAGCCTGGGGGTGCGGCGGCCGAGACCGGGAGCAGGTGCGTCGTGACGGCGAAGATTGTTATGAGGACGATGCCCGAGACGAACTCGGGAAC
>JAJYVX010000173.1 GCA_021791795.1 Actinomycetes bacterium
CGACAACTACCGACTGCGGCTGTTGCTCCACTCAGGTGTCAAATGGGACACTCGTCCAACTGCTCGAATCCGGGGGCGTCACCCACGCCTCGCCGCGTAGAGCCGTATTTCCGCCCCCCGCATGACTGTCGCTGTGCGACGACCCGACGTTGGCCACCTTCTGGACGGCTGCACAAAACGAACTGGCATCGCCGTCCTCCCGTAGCGATCAAACTTCCTAATCCCAGGCTGCGGTCGCAACTTCATCACGATCACCGTCGACGACGTGCGATCTCTTGCGCGCAAAACGGCCGCCTGTGCAGCAGTGCACGCTGCGCCTGCCTACGCCCAAGCGATGCCCGGATCCGCTGCACCGCCAGGCTGGAGCTTCGGGGAGAGGACCCAGTGGCCGAAGGGGTTCGGCCGGATCTCGTAGACGACTTCGACCTTCTTGAGCGAGGAACCGACGACCCAGCCCGCCAAGGCTCCTCCCGCGGCGGCGATCAAGGCCACCAAGCCATTGTTCGACGTCGCCCCGATCGCTCCGCCACCGAGGCCGGTAAGGACGGCACCCTCGACCGCGGAACCGACGAGCTTGCTGATCTCGCCGTTGAGCAGGTCGTACCCGTACTGCTGGGCAAGGACGAACAGGTCGTTCAGCGCCGCTTCGTGATCCTCTCGGTTGAGAGTCACGTCGAGCGTCACGTTGCCCCACTGGTCGGACGACAGGTCGTGGGCACCGACTCCGGCGAGCGACTCGAGGAGGGCCTGCGAATCAAGAATCTGGGGATCCCAGCGGGTGGTCGGGGTGAGGTGGAGTACAGCTCGGTAGGTGCCCATTGGGTGCCTCTGCTTCAGGTAGGGGCGGTCCCTTCGATCGCCTTGCCCTCGCCACGGTACTCAGGGACGTCGATTCTCGGCCCTGGTCTCAACCGGGGGATGTAAACTTCGGCGATGCCCAGGTCCGCTACGCCTGCTCGTGCCACGAATGCCCTGGTGGCAGAGCTGCGCGCTCAGGGAGTGGGCTGCTCGCCACGTCGTCTGGAGGACTGGCGCCGGGTGGGGCTCATCCCCAGAGGCCGCCGGCATTCGCTCGGCCGTGGCCGGGGCACCGAGGTCGTCTACCCCGACGACATGGTCGAACGCTGTCGGCAGGTCGCCGAGAGGATGCGGCGTGGCCAGCCCTGGCAGATGGTCGCCCTATCCCTGTTCGCTGCCGGTGTCGATCTACCCGAGGAGACCGTCCGGATCGCCTACCGGTGGGCGCTGCGCGTCGAAGCTCCCACCGACGACGAACTCGAGGCCGCTGAGGACGGCGTGGGTCAGCTGCTCTCGACGGCGGCGGGGCGGCGGCTCCAAACCCAGGTGGCGGTGCACGTGAAGCGATCCGGGGTCGCTCCGAACGAGTCGCCGGCATCGGTCGCCCGCAGTGTGCTCACGAACCTGTTCGTCATCAATCTCGGCGGTGAGGTCGCCAGCGACGAGGCGATGATCGAAGTGCTGGCAGGCATGGGGCTGCCGATCACCGAACTGCCGCCCGAGGGGCGGGTCGAAGCCGCACGGCTGATTGGCTCGGTCATGAGCGCCTTCTCTGCTCATGAGCTTGCCGACGTGGCCGGGACTGCCCCGGTCGAGGAACTGCGTAGCGCGGTCCCCGTCGTCGCCCAGGTGCTCGAAATGGTGCCCGCCGAGCTGCGCGCCCTGGTCCCGCGCCCGGTTGCCGAGCTGCTTCCCGTTCTGCTCGCCCCGATGGTTGTCCAGGCGCACCGCCTGGAGGCCGACGTCGTAGCCGACGTGGTGGCTCACACGCGGGCTCCCGAACGCTCCGTAGCCAGCTCAGCGTCCCAGCGACCTGCGACCATGGACCGGATGCTGGTACCTGGCCCGTCCGAGCACCAAGAGCGGGAAGAGAGAAGCGCGTGAGCGCCCAGCTGGAGGACCTGTCCCCCGGCACGGTGATCGGCGGCGTCGTCCCCGCCAAGGACGTCACCTCGGTCGCCCTGTCATGGCACGGGTCCTCGGCGGTCACCCTCACCTACCGAGACCCCGACGGCCGGGTGGGCGAGCGCCTCCTTTACCGCTCCGATGAGGCCGCGCTGTCGGTCCGCGGCGAGGGCTCGCGTTGGGGCTTCGATGCCGATGGCGAACTGTTCACGCTCGTGTCCGAGGCGAGGCGGATTCGCCTGGCCCACCTCTTCGATCCGCTCCTCGCCGTCCACCTCTCACTGGTCGAGCCGCTCCCGCACCAGATCCGCGCCGTCTACGGCGAGCTGCTCCCGCGGCAGCCACTGCGCTTCGTGCTCGCCGACGACCCCGGGGCAGGCAAGACGATCATGGCCGGGCTCTATGTAAAGGAGCTGCTGCTGCGCGCCGACGTCGCCCGCTGCCTGGTGGTCGCCCCGGGGGGTCTCGTCGCCCAGTGGCAGGACGAGCTTGCGGAGAAGTTCGGTCTCGACTTCACGATCTTGACGAGGGACGCTATCGAGGCAAGCCACACCGGCAACCCGCTCGCCGAGCGCGACCTCGTCATCGCCCGCCTCGACCATTTGTCGAGGAACGACGACATCCAAGCTCGTCTGGAGGCGACCGAGTGGGACCTGGTGGTCGTGGACGAGGCGCACCGCATGTCGGCCCACTACGAGGGCGACGAGGTGCGCGAGACCCGCCGGTACCGCCTGGGCAAGCTGCTTTCGGCCACCACCCGGCACCTGCTGCTCCTCACCGCCACGCCCCATGCCGGCAAGGACGAGGACTTCCAGCTGTTCCTGGCCCTCTTAGACGCCGACCGCTTCGAGGGGCGGCGCCGGGCGGCGTCGGGGGAGATCGACACCTCCGACCTCATGCGCCGGATGGTGAAGGAGAAGCTCCTGCGCTTCGACGGCCGGCCGCTGTTCCCCGAGCGGCGCGCCTACACGGTCCCCTTCGAGCTCTCCCCGGCCGAGATGGACCTCTACGAGGCGGTCACCACGTACGTGACCGAGGAGATGAACCGGGCCGAGCGGCTCGCCTCGGGCCGGCGCAACGTAGTCGGCTTCGCCCTCACCGTCCTGCAGCGCCGCCTCGCCTCCTCTCCCGAGGCGATCGGCCAGTCACTCTCCCGACGAAAGAAGCGCCTCGAAGACCGCCTCGCCGACCTACGTGATGCCGGGGCTCGCGTCGGCGGGCTCCCCCAGCCGGGCCTCGGCGAGGATCTCGACGCTGGAGGCTTCAGCACAGGGGACCTCGAAGACGATGACCTCGACGCCGCCGAGCTCGAAGAGATCGAAGAGGCGCTCGTCGACCAGGCATCGGCCGCCGAGACGGCGATCGAGCTCGAAGCCGAGGTCGCCACCCTCTCGCAGCTGGAGACCCTGGCACGCTCGGTGCTCTCGGCGGGGACCGACCGCAAGTGGACCGAGCTCACCGGGCTGCTCTCCGAGGGTCCCGAGATGTTCGACGCCGCAGGCGCTCGGCGCAAGCTGCTCCTGTTCACCGAGCACCGCGACACCCTCAACTATCTGGTCGCCCGTCTTCAGAGCTTCCTCGGCCGTCCCGAGGCCGTCGTCTCGATCCACGGCGGGATGCGGCGGGAGCAGCGGCGCCTCGCCCAGGACACGTTCACCTCCGACCCCGACTGCGTGGTGCTCGTCGCCACCGACGCAGCCGGCGAGGGGATCAACCTCCAACGCGCCCACCTCGTCGTCAACTACGACCTGCCCTGGAACCCCAACCGCATCGAGCAGCGCTTCGGGCGGGTGCACCGCATCGGCCAGGAAGAGGTCTGCCACATGTGGAACCTCGTGGCCAAGGACACCCGCGAAGGCCAGGTCTACGAGTTGCTGCTCCACAAGCTCGAAGAGCAGCGCCAAGCGCTCGGCGGGCAGGTCTTCGACGTGCTCGGCCAGGCCATGTCCGGCCGGGCGCTGCGAGACCTGTTGATCGAGGCCATCCGCTACGGCGAGCGCTCCGACGTGCGCGCCCATCTGGAAGAGGTGATCGACGCCCACGTCGGCGAGGGCATCGGTGAGCTCATCGGCAAGGAGGCACTCGCCTCTGAGGTGCTCTCCGAAGCCGACGTCACCCGCCTGCGCCTCCAGATGGAAGAGGCAGCCGCCCGGCGTCTCCAGCCCCACTACGTGCATGCCTTCTTCGAACGAGCGCTCGGCGCCCTGGGCGGCCGGCTCGTAGAGCGAGAGCCGCAGCGCTACGAGGTCGCCCACGTCCCCGCCGACGTCCGCTCACGCATCGCCCGCTCTGGCCGACCGGTCTTGCGGCGCTACGAGCGGATCTGCTTCGACAAGTCGCTCATCCACCAGACTGGTCGTCCTCTGGCCGAGCTGGTCGCCCCCGGCCATCCCCTCTTGGACGCGGTCGTCGCGCTCACCATCGAACGCCACGGCGCGCTGCTCTCGGCGGGTGCCGTCCTCGTCGATCCCGCCGACCCTTCCGAGGTGCCCGGGGTGCTCTGTTACCTGGAGCACACCATCACCGACGCCCGCCATGGTGACGGGAAGGGGCGCGAGAGCACCAGCGATCACGGGGGGTCAGCGCACGTCGTGTCCCGGCGCTTCGAGTTCGTGAACGTCGACCGCCACGGGAACGGCTCGCCGGGCGGCTACGCGCCGTACCTCGACTACCGTCCCGCCACCCCCGACGAGCTGACCCTCGCCAAGCGCATCCTCGGCGAGGAGTGGCTGTCGGGCCCCGATCTCGAACGGCGAGCCCTCGATTACGGCATCGAGCACATCGTCCCCGAACACCTGGCCGAGGTCACGGCCCGCGTGGACGAACGGGCCGAGCGGACCATCGCCGCCGTGCGCACCCGGCTCACCCGGGAGATCAACCACTGGGACCAGCGTGCCGCGGTGCTCCGAGAGCAGGCCGCCCAGGGACGCCAACCGAAGATGAACCCCGAGCGCGCCCAGGCCCGCGCCGACGAACTGGCGACGAGGATGCGACGCCGCCTCGCCGAGCTCGAAGAGGAGCGCCAGCTCCAAGCGCTCCCACCCGTGCTCGTGGGGGCTGCGTTCGTCCTCCCCGCCGGGCTCCTCGCCAGCCTCGGCGACCCCGACGCCGTCGCCGCCCGTCATCTGGCGAGAGAGACCCAGGCCATCGAGGAGCGCGCGATGCGGGCCGTCCTCGACGCCGAGGCCGACCTCGGCCGGGCGGCCGCGGCGATGTCGCACTCCAACCCTGGGTTCGACATCCGATCGATCGACGCGGAGGGTCACCTTCTCCTCGTCGAAGTGAAAGGGCGCATCGAGGGCTCGACCACCGTCTCGGTCACCCGCAACGAGATCCTCACGGGCCTCAATGCCGCCGAGCGCTACCTGCTCGCGCTCGTCGAGGTGCGAGCCGACAGCACCTGTGAGGTTCGCTACCTGTACAACCCGTTCGCCGGCAAGTCCCGCGAGCTGCACTTCGCAGAGCGGTCCACCACCTTCGATTGGGACAAGCTCTGGGCCATCGCCGAGGCACCACGATGACCGACACGCACCAGAACCAGGTCCCCCGCAGAAAGCTCATCGAGGTGGCCCTCCCCCTCGACGCGATCAACCGGGAGGCGGCTCGTGAGAAGTCGATCCGCCACGGCCACCCCTCGACGCTGCACCTCTGGTGGGCGAGACGGCCGCTCGCCGCGTGTCGAGCTGTCCTCTTCGCGCAGCTCGTCGACGACCCGTCTGCCCACCCCGACCGCTTCCCCACCGAGGAGGATCAGGAGCGTGAACGTCAACGGCTGTTCGCGTTGATCGAGCGTCTCGTCCCCTGGGAAGCAACCCAGGACGAGGCGGTGCTCGAAGAGGCCCGCGAGGAGATCCGCCGCTCCTGCGGCGACGCCCTGCCCGAGGTCCTGGACCCCTTCTGCGGCGGAGGGTCCATCCCCCTCGAAGCTCAGCGCCTCGGTCTCGTCGCCCACGGAACCGACCTCAACCCCGTCGCCGTCCTCATCACCAAAGCCCTCATCGAGCTACCGGCCCGCTTTGCCAACCAGCCACCGGTCCACCCCCGAGACGGAGACGGCCGCCTGGCTGTCGAGACATGGCGTGGCGCACAGGGCCTCGCCGAGGACGTCCGCTACTACGGCGCCTGGATGCGAGAAGAGGCCGAGCGGCGCATCGGCCACCTCTATCCGAAGGCCATCCTTCCCGACGGGCGGCAGGCGACGGTGATCGCCTGGATCTGGGCCCGGACCGTCACCTGCCCGAACCCGGCCTGCCGAGCCACGATGCCTCTTGTCCGCTCCTTCT
>JAJYVX010000174.1 GCA_021791795.1 Actinomycetes bacterium
GTGGCGGCCAGGAACGCGCTCTCCGGCTGGGCGGGCGCGACCGCCTACAACCGGGGCCAGGTGCTCTACCGCGTCGCCGAGATGCTCGAGGGCCGCCGGCAGCAATTCGTCGCCGAGGTCGAGGCCGCCGAGGGGGTGCGCACCGGCGCGGCGCGCCGGTTGGTCGACGCCTCGGTGGACCGTCTCGTGTGGTACGCAGGGTGGGCGGACAAGATCTCCCAGGTGCTCGGCGCGTCCAACCCGGTCGCCGGCCCGTACTTCAACTTCTCGGTGCCCGAGCCGACCGGCGTGATCGCCGTGCTCGCCCCCCGGTCGTCGAGCCTGCTCGGCCTCGTGAGCGTCGTCGCCCCGGTCGCCGTCTCGGGCAACACGGCCGTCGTGGTGGCGAGCGAGGAGCGTCCGCTGCCCGCCGTGAGCTTCGCCGAGGTGCTGGCGACCGCGGACGTCCCTCCCGGCGCGCTGAACGTGCTCACCGGCAGGACGTCCGAGCTGGCGCCGGTACTGGCCGCCCACATGGGCGTCGACGGCATCGACCTCACGGGTGCCGAGGCGGCGTCGAGGGCCGAGCTCGAGCGCCTCGCCGCCGGCAACCTGAAAAGGGTGGTCGCAGGAGACGAGGACTTCGCCCGCACCCCGTCGCTCCGGCGGCTGCGCACGTTCGTCGAGATCAAGACGGTCTGGCACCCCGTCGGGACCTGACCGGCGGACCGGCCGGCTGCCTGCGGAGCAGGAAGGGGTCCGGCGCCCGCGGCTACTCGCGCTCGTAGGGGACGCCGTCCGCCCCCGGCGGGCGGACCCGGCCGACGAGGCCTGCGACGACAGCGATGGTGATGAGGTACGGCGCCATGGCGAGCAGGGGGGACGGGATGTCCACCCCGAGGACGCCGATGAAGGAGACCAAAGAGATCGAGAACCCGAAGAGGAGGGCCGCGCCGAGGCCGCCGAACGGTCGCCAGCGGCCGAAGATCATCGCGGCGAGGGCCACGAACCCGAGGCCGGCTGCCATGTTGGAGGTGAACTGCCCGTACGACCCGACGGTGAACGCGGCGCCGCCGATCCCTGCGACGAGCCCGCCGAAGATCACGTTGCCGTAGCGGACCGAGACGACGTGGATCCCGACGGTGGAGGCCGCCTTCGGATGCTCGCCGACCGCCCGGACCCGCAGTCCCCAGCGGGTGCGGAAGAGGGCGAGGTGGATGCCGACGAGAAGGACGGCGGCGCCGTAGACGATCGCGCTCTGGTCGAACAGGACGGGCCCGAGGATCGGGATCTTCGAGAGAAGCGGGATCGCGACGTTCTGGAAGACCGGTGGAGAGTTCAGGTTCGGATGGTTCGTGAAGATCTCCTGGAGGAGGAAGTTCGTGAGCCCCAGGGCGAATGCGTCGATGAGGATGCCGACGATGATCTGGTCGGCGCCGTAGCGCAGCGTGAGGAAGGCGAGGATCCATCCGAAGAGCGCACCGGCCGCCGCGCCGCACAGCGCGCCGAACCACACGTCTCCGGTGGCGCTCGCCACAAGTGAGGCCAAGAACGCGCCTGCGAGGAACTGACCCTCGATGGCGATGTTGATGACCCCGGACCGCTCGCAGAGGACGCCCGAGAGCGACCCGTAGATGATCGGCGTGGAGTAGATCACCGTCTCGGCGAGGAGGGACACGAAGTTGAGCGAGGTGCCGCGGCCGACCCAAACGAGAAACGACCACAAGAACAGCACCGTGCCGAACGAAAAGACCAGGTACGACCCCCGGGTGCTCTTGCGGGCGATGAGGACGACGCCCACGAGCGCGCAGGCGATCGCGAGCCCGATGGAGACGGCGCGCACCGGTTGGACCAAGTTCGGGACCGTCACCGAGGGCGGCGTGGTCAGTGTGAAGATCGCCGAGACCCCGGAGGGGACGTTGAGCCCGAAGGGCAGGGCCATGACCACGGCGAGAAGGAGGAGGAACACCCCCATGCCGCGGACGCGTCGCTGGGAGACGAAGCGGCCGGTCGCGCTTTGGATGAAGTCCCTCTCCTCTCCCGCCGGGCCGACGGGAAGGCTCGAGGTCGCGACGCTCATCCGCTCCATCCCTTCGTGAACAGCTGCAGGGCGCCGGCGCCCGTGGACCGGAGCCGGTAGATCTCGCGCACGAGCATCGGGGTCGCGATGAAAAAGATGATCGTGGCCTGGATCACCGCCGTGAGGTCCAAGGTGATGCCGGTCCTGATCTGCATCGAGGCCCCTCCGACGTCGAGCATGGCGAAGAGCATCGATGCCCAGACGACCCCCCACGGCCGGTTCCGGCCCAGCAGGGCGACGGTGATCGCGTTGAAGCCGATTGTGCCTCCGTAACCGCTCGACAAGAAGAAGTTCGTGCCGGACAGGGTGGCCATGCCCGCCATCCCGGCAAAGAGCCCGGAGATGGCAAAGACGAGGATCGTCACCTTCGTGCTGCTCATGCCGGCGGTGCGCGCCGCGTTCGCGTTGGCACCCGAGACCTTGAAGGAGAACCCGAGCGTGCTCCGGTTCATGAACCACGAGGCGAGAGCCGCCATCGCGATGGCGATGACGAAGGAGAGGTTGACCCTGAGGGAGCTGCCGAACAGGTGCGGCATGCGCGCGGACGGGAGCATCTTCTGGGAGATCTCGTTGGTCTGGCCCGGCAGCTGGAAGGGCGCGCCGCCCAGGACGTAGTTCAACAAGTTGAGGAAGACGTAGTTGAGCATGATCGTGACGATCACCTCGTGCGCGCCCGTGCGCGCCTTCAGTATCCCCGGGATCAGCCCGGCGGCGGCGCCGCCTGCGGCCCCGGCCAGGATCACGAGCGGGAGATGGATCCAGATCGGCAGGTTCACGGCGAAGCCGACGTAGAGCGCGACGATCGACCCGGCGATCAGCTGGCCCTGCGCGCCGATGTTGAAGACGCCGGTGCGGAAGCCGATGGCCACGCCCACGCCCGCGAGGATGAGCGGCGTGGCGGCGACGCACGTCTCCGAGATCGGGTTGAAGACCTGGGCCCAGCCCTGGCCCGTCGAGACGGCGTGCCCGAGCGTGGACGGGCTGAGGACCGAGCCCGAGAGGATCGCGCCGTAGGCGTCGGCCACGGTCGTGAAGGTGAGGCTGAGCGCCCTCCCCGGGTGCGAGCCCGCGTGGCTCCACGCATGGACGACGCCCGAGCTCGTGACGTCGATCAAGATCCCGCCGAAGACGAGCGCGGTGAAGACCGACAGCACGGTGACCACCGCCGGGTTCGCCTCGACCAGGCGGGCCAGGAGCCGCCGGTACAGCGGGGGCGCGCCCCCCGTCCCCGCTCCGCCTGTGCCGCTCGCTGCGGGCGCGGGCAGCACCGACGCTGCGTCTTGCGGCGAGGACGGCGGCGCGATCGGCTCGGTCGTCACGAGCCGTCCCCCGGCCCGAGGGTCGCGTTCACTGCCGGCGGGGGCGGAGGGACCTCGCCGGCCCCGGCCATCATGAGGCCGACCGTCTCGCGTCCGACGGCAGGGTCGACGATCCCGACGATCCGTCCCCGGTACATCACCGCCACCCGGTCCCCGAGGGCGAGCACCTCGTCGAGCTCCGAGGAGATGATGAGGACGGCCGCGCCCGCGTTGCGGGCGTCGACGATGCGGCGGTGGACGTACTCGATCGACCCGACGTCGAGGCCCCGGGTCGGCTGCGAGGCCACGAGCACCTTCACCTTGCGGGAGAGCTCCCGCGCGACGACGACCTTCTGCTGATTGCCGCCGGACAGCGTACCGGCGGGCACGTCGGCGCTCGCGGCGCGGATGTCGAACTCGCTCAGGGCCCGTGCGCCGTACGCGCGCATGGCCGACAGATCTCGTACGCCGTGACGTGCGAAGGGGGGCGCGTCGTACTGGTCGAGGATCAGGTTCTCTGCGATCGACATGCTGAGGACGAGCCCGTCCGCCTGACGGTCCTCGGGGACCTGCGCGAGCCCCGCCCGGATCCGCTCGCGCGGGGTGGCGTCGGTGAGGTCGGCGCCTTCCACGCGCAGGACCCCCGAGCGCACCGGCCGCAACCCGACGATCGCCTCGGCGAGCTCGGTCTGGCCGTTGCCCTGCACACCGGCCAGCGCGACGATCTCGCCGGCTCGGATCTCGAGGTTGACGTCCTCCACCACGGTGACCCCGCGCTCGTCGGCGACGGACAACTGCTCGAGCTGGAGGACGGGCTCTGCCGGAGACGCCGGGGTCTTCGTGATCACGAGCTCGACGTCCCGCCCGACCATCATCGTCGCCAACGACTTCTCGTCCGCTTCGTCGGGAGTCGTCGAGCCCACCACGCGGCCCAGGCGCATCACCGTGATGCGATCGGCGACGCTCAGCACCTCCTTCAGCTTGTGGGTGATGAAGAGGATCGAACGCCCCGAGTCCCTCAGCGAGCGCATGATACGGAAGAGCGCCTCCGTCTCCTGGGGAGTGAGCACGGCGGTCGGCTCGTCGAGAATGAGCAGGCGGGCTTCCCGCTGGAGGGCCTTCAGGATCTCCACACGCTGTTGCACGCCGACCGGAAGCGTCTCGACGAGAGCACCGGGGTCCACCTCGAGGCCGAACTCGCTCGACAGCCTCCGCACCTCGGCGTGGGCGCGGCGCCGGTCGAGCCAGCCGAACCGGCGGGTCGGCTCGAAGCCGAGCACGACGTTCTCCGCGACGGTGAAGACCGGGATGAGCATGAAGTGCTGGTGCACCATCCCGATGCCGTGGCGCACGGCTTCGCCGGGGTCGGCGAAGGTCACCGGGGTGCCGTCGATCCGGATCTCCCCGGAGTCGGCGTGCAGCAGGCCGAACAGTACGTTCATCAGCGTCGACTTGCCCGCCCCGTTCTCGCCGAGGAGGCAGTGGATCTCTCCCGGCTCGACCGTGAGGTCGACGTGGTCGTTCGCGACGAGCGGCCCGAACCGCTTCGTGATCCCGTCGAGCTCGAGCCTCACGGGGTCACCCCCTCACCCTCGAGGACGGGGGAGGGGGTGCGGGAGGCCGGGCCTGCGGCACCGGCACCCCGTCGTCCCTTTCGACGCTGGTCACCTCCGCTGCGAGTGACCCCTTGAGCTGCCTGCGACTTACGACGCGGCGTACTTCGCCCAGCAGATCGCGCTCGTGCAGAGCTTGCCCTTTTCGATCTGCTTCTTCATCGCTGTGATGGCCTTCTTGACCTTGAGGGGGACCCTGCTCGCCCAGTCGTGGTACGGCGCGAGCGACACCCCGTTGTTCGCCAGGGTGCCGTTGTACTGGCCGCCCTTGAAGGTCCCGTGCGCCGCCGAGAGCACCGCGTCCTCCACCGAGGCCACGATCCCCTTCTCCACGGTCGTGATGAAGAGCGGGCAGTACTGCTTGGCGAGGAGGCAGCCGTCGGTGTCGACCCACTCCATGGCGTGGCCCGCGCCAGCGTCCTTCACCGCCTCCGCGGCGCCGAGACCCACGTCACCGGCGACCGGGAAGATGATGTCGGCGCCTTCCGCCAAGAGGGTCTTCCCGTCGGTGAAGCCCTTGCCTTCGTCTGTGAATGTGTTGGTGAAGAGCCCCGAGCCCTTGAGGCTGCCGGGCTTGCTCCCCGGAGCCGGCGTCCAGCCGAGCACCCTGATGTGGGCGTGGTTGATCTTGTTGTAGTAGTAGACGCCGGCCACCCAGCCGTCCATGTAGACGTCGACGGTCGGGATGTTCTGCCCGCCGAAGGTGCCGACGACCCCGGTCTTCAGACCGCTGATGCCGCTCTTGCTCATCGCCGCTGCGAGGTACCCGCCGAGGAACGCGTCCTGGTTCGTGTCGTAGTGCAGCGCGAGGAGGTTCTTGTAGACCTTTGTGTACGTGTTGTCGACGATCGTGAACTTCTGCTTGGGGTTCGCGATCGCCGCCTTGAGGGTCGCTGTCGCCATGTCGAAGCCGACGGTGACGATGATCCCGCAATTCGAGTGGAGGAATGTGTTGATGAACGGGACGTATGTTGTCACCGCCTTGGAGCTGAGGTAGTGGGTCTTGATCGCCTTGTCCGCCTTCGCCGCGTTGAGCATGCCGTCGTACGCGGCCTGGTTGAAGGACTCGTCGTGGATGCCACCGGTGTCGGTCACCTCGCACGCGTTGAAGGTGCCGCTCGCCTTGCGGGAAGCGTGGTGCGCGTGGCCGGCCGGCGAGGCGCCGACGGCGGAGCTCGTCATCGTGAGCACGAAGGCGGTCATGCCGGCGAGCGAGAACGCCGTC
>JAJYVX010000013.1 GCA_021791795.1 Actinomycetes bacterium
CCGCCGGGACCTTCTCCCTCAATGACGACGCCTGCCCCTCCTTGACCTCCACCCATGCCGTCGGGTCCCTCTGCCGGTCGGCCGGCGTCGCCATCAAGACGACCGACGGGGGGTCTGCCTGGAAGACGGAGAAGCTCCCCGCCTCCTTAGCTCAGGTGGCGGCGGAGGTGACGGCCCGCAGGTTCGTTATCGCCGTCGTGAACTTGAGGGCCCAGGGCCATCGTTCCGGCATGCGGAGCGTGGGGCGGCCCGAACGGTTGACGAGGCGGGCCGGGACGGCGAAGTAGCGGGTGCGAAGCGTGCGGGCGACAACGAGGGTCTCGTCCTTCTCGACGAGGTCGCCGATCCCGGCCGTCCAGCGCATCAGGTTGTGGGCGAGCACGGCACAGCACAGCCACGCCCCGTTGGCGCAGAAGTTGCCCGAGGGGCAGTGCTCCATGCCCGCTCCCTTGTTCCAGTCGTCGATGCACAGCTCGACGGTGGCGTGCTGGCGGTGGAAGGCGTCGACGCCAACAGCGGGACCGTCGAGGTCGGTGAGGCAGGCGAAGTGGCGCCAGTCCGGCCACAAGCTGGCCTGCGGGCCGATAAGGCAGGTGCGCCGCACGATGAGGCGCCGTCCCTTGTAGACGCACTCGGCCACCTCCGCCCTTCCTCCCTCCGGGTAGTCGATCTCCACCCAGGCGTCCTCACAGATGGCCTCGATCGCCCGCTCTAGCGCCTTTACGCCGGTGCGGACGGCCATCGTGTGGGAGACCTTGAGGCGCTCCAGGGTGACGATCGTCTCGTTCGACCAAAAGCCCGAGTCAAAGCGCATGACGATTCCGCCAGACGCCACAGGCCGCCCACTTGTCAAACCCCTCCGTGTCAACCTCCAGCGAGGCAGAGCGGACCCCCGGCTTGTCTGCGCACGTCCTCAGGCTCACCGCCGGACTGCTGTCGAGCGAGCGGATGCCGGGTGGCAGACTCGGTCCGATGGGTCCGTGGGTCACCGTGGTTCTTCCAGGCAGTGCGTATCCCGCTCTCGGCGCGGCGATCCGGCTGCCGGTGCTCGCCCTCGAGGCCGCCGGAGCCGAGACGGCGGAGATCGGATATCCGAACGATCCCGACGACGACCGCTCCTCCGAAGCGTTCCACCGCGGCGTGGCCGAGCAGGTGAGAGACGCCACAGCCGGCGCTCGCCGAGTGACGTTCGTCGCCAAGTCGCTCGGCACGATGGCGTTGGCCACACTCGACAAGAGTGACGTGGGCGCCGCCTTGGTCGACGCGATCTGGCTCACCCCGCTCTTCGGGGAGCCTGTCGTGAGAGCAGGAGCCATCGACCACGGTTGGCGATCGCTGCTCGTCGCCGGAGGCGCCGACAGGTACCACGACGCCTCGAGTCACGAGGCAGTCCGGAACGCACTCGGAGCACGGTCGCTCCTGCTCGAAGGAGCTGATCACGCGCTGGAGGTCCCGGGCGACCCACTCGCGACGGTGGATCGCCTCCGTCAGCTCACCGAGGCCGTGGTCGAGTTCAGGCGGACGCCGGCGTAGGAGAAGAACGCCTGCCAGAGATCCGTCGTTCGACCGCCCTCAGCGGCGACGGCACTTCTCGATAGCGTTGAGCTCCTCGCCCCGTACCTCGGCATCCGACTCGACGCGCAGCATGAGGCCGGTGTCACCGAGGTGGACGAGATCTCCCGCCGTCGGGCCGTAGACCGCAGCGCGTGACGGGGTCACTCGCCGTGATCCAGGTAGCCGCAGCTGCGGGCCTTCTCGAGAGCGGCCTCCCGTGCTCCGGGAGCATCGAGCGGTCCGTCGACGCAGCCGCGGGTTCACCTCGAAGAAGTGGAAGTGGCTCGAGACGCTGATCGGGACGGGGCTCTCGTTCGTCACCTCGACCGTGGCGTCGACGCGGCGCTCGTAGGGGACCGACACCTCGACCACCTTGCCCGGCGGCATGCGAGCCGGATCGGAGGGAGGCGGGTCGTCGTCCGGGTGCAGCAGGGCGCGTCCACGCTCGATCGCCTCGGTCAGGCGCAGGCCGTCTCGCGCCGCTTCGGCAACCGTGTCGGCTATGAGCGCGGTCGCCTCCGGTGCGTTCAGTCGGAGCCCACGTGACCGCCTCGCCCTTGCCAGCTCGGCGGTCGTGAACATGAGAAGCCGGTCTCGCTCGGCGGGCGTCAGGCGCATGCCGGCCGCGTGGTGAATGGCGGTGGATCAGCCGGTCGATCGGAGGATTGTGCCGTACGCACCTTGGGCGTGCCAACCCACTGGGATGCCGGGGCGCCCTGGATTACGCTCTCGGGGTGCCGGAGCATCCGACCTTCGACTGCGGCGCTCTCTTGACGCCCTCGACGCCGGACGCCGTGAGCGCGAGCTCAGCTGGTACGACATCGCCGGCGAGATGTGGCAGCAGTAGTCGGATCTCAACGCAGATCTGGCAGATCACCCCCTCTGCGGCGGCGCTGTCAAGAGGCTCGGTGCGTGAGGAACGGTCTCGTGTCCGTACGCCCTGTTCATGCTGCGCTGGCTCGGCCGGGCTCCTGAGGATTTCCTCACCGGGCCGGTCGTCGACGTCGGCGACGTCAGGTTGCCGCTCGCAGGACGGGACAGCCGGCTCCGGTGGAGCCTCGACGAGCTGCATGCCGAGCTCGGCGACGGCGCCGAGGCCTGGGCCTCGCCTGGGCCGACCTGGGGCTCGAGCTCGGGTGCACGCCGAACCGGTTGACCAATCTGCGCACTGCTCGACTCACCGACATGGGCCTTGCCATGCGGGCGACGCAGTGGCTCGCCCGGCCGGCCGCCTCCTTCATCCACCCGGCCAAGTGGTGACCGGAGGTCGATCGCCGCGAGAGCACGACCAGAGCACGCGAGCCGCTCTGTTTGATCGGGTCCGAGGCGTGGGACGTGAGATTCGGTCGGCCCATGGGTCTCGCTGATTCCACGCTCGGACTGCTCGACTATGCGTGGTCCCGGATACGGGGCCGCCTCGACGGGATGACCGACGAGGAGTACCTGTGGGAGCCCGTCCCGGTCTGCTGGAGCGTGCGCTTGGCCGCGTCGGGCAAGTGGGAGGTCGATCGAGTCGATCCACCACCCAGTCCGCCGCCGGTCACTACGATCGGCTGGAGGACGTGGCACATCGGGAGCGAGTGCCTTGGCGGTTTCGCCCATCTCCTCTTCGGGGCGCACCCGCCCACGCTCGAACCGCAGGAGTGGTACCCGACGGCCACTGAGGCGCTCGGCGCGACGGATCTGGCGTGGACCGCCTTCGCCGACGGATCTCACCGGCTCGACGACGAGGCGATGGCTGCGAAGCTCGGTCCGGACTGGGGCCCCTGGGCGGAATCGAACAGGGCGGACGCCATCCTGCACGTGGCTGACGAGATCATCCATCACGGCGCAGAGGTCGCCCTGCTCCGAGACCTCTACGCGGCGAACAGGGCCGGGGGCTGAGCTGAGCGGCGAGCGCGGCGATCGGCTGAGGTGCCAGCGCTCACCGCCGCACAGTACTGCCCGAGATGTCTGTTCGAGCAGGCCGTCGGTCACGCTGTAACGGAAGGTGATGCTCGTGCCATTGACAGGGGCGAGAGGGGATTCGGTGAACATGGGAGGCAGAAACAGCATGGCAATCACGAAGTACTCGCGTCCGGTGGCATTGGCAGTTGGGCTAGCTGCGAGCGCTGCGACAGCTCTCGCGATCGCGGTACCTGCTTCGGCCAGTGGCACTCCCGGGGCGAAGCCCACTCAGCTGATACTGAAGGCGACGAAGGCAAGTGTGGCTCCGATGCACAAGATGTCTCTCGCCGCGACGCTCAAGAGCGGACATCAGCCGCTCGCCAACGAGCAGACATGCCTGCAGAACCGGACGAAGACCTCCACTGGGTCCTGGGGTCCGTGGGGGGCTTGCGTGAACCTCGCCCTCACCGACACCAACGGCCAGGTCCAGGTGACGGGAGTCGTTCCGCGTAACGGCAAGGGGACGAAGGAACAGTTCGAGGTCGTGTTCCCGGGTGTGTCGGGGCAGTACAAGCCCTCGCACAGCGCCATCATCACCGTCACGACGAGCTGACAGGCGTCGCCAGCGGCGACAGCTGGTCTTTTTGAGGTGGCGCAGGCGTGTGCCTGCGCCACCTCGCTCCTGTCCGGGCCCACTGTGGCCCTTGCGGCAGGTGCCGGCCAGCGACCGAGCGTCGTAGACAGCTGTGCGGATGAAAGGAGGCGTCGTCATGGCAAGGAACATCGCCATGTTCGTCGTCCCATCCGCTGCCGCCTCAACCGAGCGTCTCGTCCAGTCCCTCGGGGAGGTGGAGTACGAGACCGAGCGGATCGGGGCGATCGGCGTGGTCGAACTGCGGGGTACGCCGGCGTCGCTCGCCGGTGCCGTCCACCTGCTCGCCGCGACGGGCGAGATCGACTCCGCGGCGGCCTCCTCTGCGGAGAGGTCCTTCCGCTTCCGAAGCGTCCTCGCCCCCTGACTGACCGGAAGGTCGTCCGGCCGAAGGTCGGGTGGCTGAAGACCCGGTGGTCCCTTACCAGCGGCCCCAGTGCACGACGTCGTCGAAGGCACGGCGATCGGGGTTGCGTATCGGGGTGAGCGGGCGATCGGCGGGATAGCCGAAGGCGATCACGTACACGAGCGAGTAGCCGTCGGGAAAGCGGAGAACCCGTTGTGCCCGAGCCTGGTCACGGACGGCGGCGTGCGCCGAGCCGAGTCCGCGGTCGGCAGCTGCGAGCATCATGTAGGCGGTCGCCTGCCCGAGGTCGTACTGCATCCACGCCTCGTGCAGCTCGTCCTCCGGATCCGCCGCGACAAGGCCGACGGTGGCGGCTGATCGAGCCACGTGACCCGCCCCTTGCCACACCCTTGCCAGCTCCTCGAGCTGGTCTCGCTCGGTCACCACCACGAAGTGCCACGGCTGCCAGTTCGCGACGACGGTGCTCTCCGGCCGGCTTCGAGGATGCGCTCGAGATCGGAGTGGGCGAGGGGCTGGTCGGTGTACTGGCGGACGTTTCGCCTTGACCGGATCGTGTCCCACGTCTCCATGGAGACGGTCTACCCGTGCAAGCCGGGTGTGGCAACGGTTTGAGTGCGGAGCGCCGGATGGTCGGGTGAGAACGTCGTCCTCGGGGAGACCTCAGCTCCGGGGCGGAGCCCCACCCACATGCACATCGCGAGCAGCATCCAGAGAGGGCCGCTGTTCGGGTCGGTTCCCTGGCCGGTCAGTATTCCTCCGAAGCCTTCGCCGAAAACCCAGATCGAAGCGCCGAACCCGATCGCCAAGACGAGGAACAGCCGCTTGTGGTGTCCGAAGACAGCGCCGGCGCCGATCGCGATCATGGCGATCGCCATCGCCGTGTCTGCCCAGCTGCCGGCTCCGGAGAGCGAGCCCGCTACTGCGGTGAGGAGTCGGTGGACGACCCCCGGCTCGCCCGCGGCCGCCTGCCTCACGAGCGACGAGAGGGCTCCTCGCCCCTGGTTGGAGGGTTCGAGGAGCAGGAATCCCGAGAAGGTCCAGAGCCCGAGCCATGTCCTGCGCGCGATGGTGCCTCGCAGCAGCGGAGCCGAGAGGGGATCGCCGCGGTCGGACAGCCCGGGCCAGAGTACGACCGCCGCGACGCCGTAGAGGAACACGGCACCCGGAGCGCCGGCGAGCGGGGACGCTCCGGTGAAGACGCCGCCCAGCCCTTCGCTCAACCACCACACGAGTGCCGACCAGACGATGGACCCGGCAAGAGCGAAGCGCAGCACTGCGCCCCGCCTCGTCACCGTCCCACCCACTATGCCGACGCCGAGGAGCACCTGTACGGTCGCGAAGCCGGCGTTCCAGCCGGCGATACCCGGGGCGATGAGACGGGCGACGTGGATGGCGGGCTGCGCGACAAACGCGGCGTTTCCCCTGGCCGCCGGCACTATGACGTCGTTCACGAAGCCACGGGTGAACATGTACGGCTGGAACTGCAGTGCCCCGTCGAGAAGCCAGAGAATACCGAGGGCCAACCGGAGGTTGCGGACCCCGGAATCCCCTGTCCTGTTCGGCGCGACCGAGCCCATGACTGCCATGGTCGCCTCGATGCCGCCAGGTGGGAAGGGTGGTTACCACGGTCACGCCCCCGTAATTGCACGGGGTGGCGTTCGCGACATACACCGGCCCATCGGAGGCGCCAAGGCTAGTGCTATTCGAACACCCTCTCGTCGCTCGCGGCGGAGTTGACCGCGTCTGCCTCCCAGTCGCGCCGGCGGCCCTTCAGCGTCCGGGCGGCCGCGAGCGCGTCCTCGCGCTCCCGGTACCACTCGTGGGCGATGATCATGCTCATCACCTCGCTCGTCCCCGTCCAGATGGACGCCAGGCGCAGGTCACGAAAGTGGCGCTCGATCGGGTACACGTCGGTGTAGCCGATCCCGCCCATCACCTGCATGGCGATGTGCACGACCCGCTGACACGCCTCGGTGACGAACTTCTTGGTCTCGCTGATGTAGCGCCGAGTGGCGGAAGAGCTCTCGCCGGCTTCGACGGCACGAGCCGTGGTGTACACGAGCGACCGGGCGGCATCGAGCAGCATGGCCGCCTCGGCGACCTGGAAGCTCACCCCCTCGAACTCGTTGATCCGCCGACCGAAGGCTTTGCGCCGCGTCGTGTAACCGCCGGCCACGTCGAGCGAGGCGACTGCCGGCCCGAGGGTCATGGCGGCCGTTCCGAGACGCTCGGGAATCATCATGGTGTCGAATACGGCCGCACCCCCGCCGACTCGCCCGACCACGTTCTCCCTCGGGACCACCACGTCCTTGAACAGCACCCGGCCGGTCCCGCCGCCGCGTGACCCCATGAGCCCGTAGAGGTGCTTGACGCTCACCCCCGGTCCCCGCTCGACGATGAAGGCGGTGATGCCCTCGCGGGGTGCCGCCTCGAGATCCGTCCTCGCGTACACGAGGAAGAAGTCTGCGCCCTCGGCGCCGACGATGAAGCGCTTCTGGCCGTTCAGCACGAAGTCCGCCCCGACTTCCTCCGCCCTCGTCGTCGTCCCGAAGAAGTCGGAGCCCCCGCGCGGCTCGGTGAGCCCCTCGGCCGCGAAGAGGTCGCCGCGAAGGAGCGGGCTCACGTACCTCTCCTTCTGAGCGTCGGTCCCGTGCCTGACGATGGCGTCGCAGACGAGCTCGGCGCCGACGCCGAACGTGCAGGCGAAGATGTAGCCGAGGGTCCCGATCTCCTCCATCGCCATGCACGTCGCCACCCAGTCGAGCCCGCGGCCACCCCACTGCTTGGGGAAGCGGATGCCGAGCAGGTTGCGCCGGCCGGCTTCGCGCAGAAAGTCGCGAGGGAAGCGGATCACGTCCTGGTCCATGGCGACGACCATCTCGCGAGGAACCCAGTGCACGAGGTCGCGCACCTCGTCGCGCAGCTGCTTCTGCCCCTCGTCGAGAAGGAAGTCGTACATGCCGGTACCCCGTTCACACTCGCCGGAGGGGACCGTGCCCGGGGGTCCCGGGAAGGTGCTCGGTCCGGTTCATGCAAGCAACGTACAGGCCCTGGTCAAGGGCCCCTAGGGCCGAACGACCTGTTGGGATCGCCGCGAGTCGGGGCGTGCCCGCGGCGCCGGTGGCTGCGCGAGTAGCACGTGTTGCCACGTGGCGAGAAGACGGGTCCCTAACCGCGCCTCAGGCGAGGCCCGGCCGGAGGTCGCCGAGATCGGTTCGAGTTGGCGGCAGCAGCGCCGGCTCGCCGCTCTCCTCCAAGGCGGCGGCAAGATGACCCAGGAACGAACGGACCGTTGACTCGGCCACCCTGTGGAGGACCAAGCTGTCGAGGCGACGCCCGAACTCCCCCAAAGGCACGGCATAAGAGCCGGAGAGGATGAGACGGCAGACTCCGTGCTGGAGCGGAGTGACCTCGATCTCGCCCGCAAAGACTGGGAAGGCACGAGGGATCTGCTCGGCTTCCCATTCGATCGGGACGACGAGCGAGTCACCGCGGGTGTGACAACCGCCGCGCCGCACGCGTACGCCGCAGCTCAAGAGTCCGAGGGCCCAGGCGGGACCGATCCCGACGAGCAGCTCCTCGCCCCTCTTGGTCGCAGCGTCCGCGAGGGGCGTCAGCCATTCGGCCTCGCTGCGACAGGACTCGACGACCAGCCCGAAGGCGCGATTGACGTCGACATGGTCCTGGATGAACAGCGCTCGCCGGCGCTCGGGACGATCTGGCATCGTGTCGATGGCGACAAAGATACGGGCTGTGCCAAGACCGTGTCAGGGTCGAAGGTCCCGAGTGCGGGGTGCTCCGGGTCCTCGGGGCGGGCTTTCGCATTCGACTCCTCAGACCTCGGGCGCTCACTGCCGATAGATACGGGCATGAGGGCACGCACTGTGACCTTCCACGTCGACGCCGAAGCGGTTGCCGAGGTGCTGCGGGCTATCGACGAGGAGATCCTGCCGGTCTACCGAGAGCTGCCGGAGTTCCAGAGCTTCGTGATCCTCGACCTCGACGGCATGGGCGAGCGACGCGAGCTGGTCGGTATCTCCGTCTGGGACGAGAGCCTCAGCAGCTCCTCGCCCGTCGTGGCCGAGTTCAGGCGGCAGATGGCCGCCATCGTGGGCAACCCTTCCACGATGGACACCTATGGCGTTCTGCGTCACATGACGCGGACCGAGGTGGGAAGGGCGAGAGACAGAGAGGAAGGCCGCTAGGTCGGAGAAACCCTGACTCTTCAGCCCGAGGCCGGCGTTGAACCGGCTGCGTCAGTTCTCGAGTGCCACCCAAGCGGCGAGCTCCACGATCTCGGCCCCTCTCCGGGCATGGCCGAATCGACTTCGTCCGGTGTCGCACCCCACCGGCCACATGGCCTTCTCAAGGACCGGGGCTGTGATGATTGCTGCAGCGACCTTGGCACCGCCCGCCGCGATCTGCGACGCCGAGGCTGCCGATGAGGTTGTGACCAACGGCCCTATCCGGCGCGTCCAGCGCGGCCGTACGTTGACCGAGTGGTCAGTTCAACGGTCATTGCATCAACCGAGGCTGAAGCGACCGATGGTTTGGCTGCGCTCGCTGACCCGGTCCGCCTGGCCATAGTCCGTGTGCTCGCCGACGGCGAGCACTGCGTCTGCGACCTGCTCGAACGAGTTCCCGTTGCCGCGAACCTGCTCTCCTACCACCTGCGTGTGCTGCGCGGCGCGGGGCTGGTGCACGCATGCAGGCGGGGTAGGTGGGTTGACTACCGGATAGACGGGGATGGCTTTGCCGCCTTGTGGGCCAGCGTGGCAGCGGCGGGGGTACCGCTTCCCGGTCAGACGGCCACGGCTGGACGGGCCGGTCCGTCCTGCCAACGAGGAGGTCGACCATGGCAGACGTGAAGACGTCCAGCGCGGGCAGCAGTCCGCTCCTGGCGCCACCGAGAGAGCGAATTGCCGGAGACGAGATGCGTGTGGAGACGGCCCCTCCTCCGCCGCCCGCCGGCGACGTGGTGGCGAGGGTGGAAGCCGGAGAAGGCGAGCCACCCCTCGAGCGGCTCCGAGGGTTCCATCCGGGCTGGTTCGGCGCGGTGATGGGCACCGGGATCGTGGCGGTCGCCGCGTTCCTGAACCCCGGCAACGTGGTATCGCTGGCCCCGGCCGCACGCGCGCTCGGCCAGACCATGGCCGTTCTGGCGGCGGCCGCCGCCGTGGTCTTGGTCGTGCCCTACCTCGGTCGCTTCGTCCGTCACCCTGACGCGGCTCTGGCCGATCTACGCGACCCGGTGGCGGGCGCCATGTACGCCACCTTCCCGGGAGGGATCCTCGTCCTCGCGGCTGTGGCGTCGGCCGTCGGCCCGACCTGGTGGTCGGCTCCGACCGTGCGGGACCTCGTTGCCGCGCTCGCCTTCGTGGGAGTCCCGTTGGCCTTCGCTATGAGCCTCCTCTTCGCCTACCTGCTCTTCGTCCGCGCGGAGATGGTCCTCGAATCCGTGAACGGCGGCTGGTTCATCCCACCGGTGGTGAACGTCGTCGTCCCGCTCGTGCTCGTGCCACTCGTCCCCGGCTCTCCGCCCGTGACGGCCCGGGCGCTGCTGCTCGCGTCCTACGGCTTCTGGGGCATGGGCTTCGTGCTCTACCTGCTGATAGTGACCATGCTCCACCATCGCCTCGTCGTCCATGCCCTGCCGCACGCAGCCCTCGCCCCGTCTCTGTGGATCGGGCTCGGTCCTATCGGCGTCGGGGCGCTCGCCTTGGTCAAGATGGCTGCCGCGGGCACCGCCGTCTTCGGGTCGTCCGGACCCACGGTCGCCTTGCTCTCGAGGTTGGCAGCCACCGCCCTCTGGGGCTTCGGGGTGTGGTGGCTCGCCACCGCGGCGCTGCTCCTCGTGCACTACCGGCGATCAGGTCGGCTGCCCTTCGGCATCGGCTGGTGGGCTTTCACCTTCCCCCTCGGCGCCTACACCGTCGCCACTCTGAGCCTCGCTCGGGCCTGGAACCTGAGCGGACTCGAATGGGTCGGGGCCGGGCTGTTCGTGCTGCTCGGAGTGTTCTGGCTCACTGTCGCGGCCCGCACGACCTGGGCCGTCGGAACAGGCTGTCGCTGCCTGGTGTCCCGCACGCCGCCCGACCGCCGACTTCTTTCCGGCCTCCCACACCTCAGATAGCCCGGAGCCGGCGCTACCAGTCGGTCCTCGGTGTCCGGCCTTCCTCCACCTCGAGCCCAGCAGTTGACCGTAGGTCCCGACTCCGCTTCCGACCTACCTGGGCTTCTCCTGTGACCCGGGGCTCACTAGTAGTGAGCGCGGCCCTCGTCGTCGAGCGCGAAGGCTTGAGCGGGGATGAGGCAGAACTCGTTGCCCTCTGGATCTGCCTTCACGAGAAAGCCGCCGGCCTCGTAGCCGTCCACCCGAGCGCCCCCGAGAGCTTCGACTCCTGCAACCTCGGCGAGCGGATCGTCAGAACCCAAGTCGAGGTGAGGCGGATCTTGCCAGCCCTGCGACCGGGTGTCCTCTGGAGCACGAGCCCGATCCCATCGCGTCGCTCCAGGAAGACGTATGGCCCGACGCGTGCGATGACGGCCCAACCGAGAAGGGTCGACGAGAACGAGGCGACGGCATCGAGGTCGCAGCAGTCGATGACGATGTCCTTCAGGTGAAGGCCTCGAGTCTCCGGCATCCCGCCAGCATGCCAAATGACCCGTCGTGTGCAGGCGAGCGTGCAGACGACGAGCCCGACCGAGATCTCCGCCCTCACCGAAGCGGCCACGCGCCCCGGCACCTTCGCCGTCTACGTTGTCGTCGACGGTGTCACCAGTCCGCGCTTGACCGTCCTTGCTCCTTGAGCATGTTGCGTGATGGAACGCGTACTCGACGGGCCTGCCGAGTTCTGCGTGGGTGTTCGGGGTATCCCTGATTGGCACGTTCGGGACGCACGTCCGGAGCTCTCGCCCGTGGACAGGGGATATGTCGGGACCGGCGGACAGCGTCCTGAACCGTCGATTCGCGCTGCTGCGAACCGGCGACTGCAGGGAGTGGTACTCCCGCTCGGCGCGATCAGGCGCGCAGCGGAGCTGACCACGTGTCGATGTCCGTGGCGATCGACTCCGCGGTGGCTTCTGGTACCCGCGCTTCGTCGGCGAACGTCCCCCACTTCGCGACCGCTTCCAGCGTTTGTTCGAAGATGTCGGACGCACCCGGCACCGCGAACCGGTCACCGACTTCCATGACGTCCGCCCGCGAGATCGCGCTCCTGCGGCCGTTGACGGCCATGAGGTGTTCGTGCGTCCACTTGCTCGTTGGCGCGTGCGCATGCGTCACGTCGTACGCGGGGGAGAGGCGCCATCGGTCGCCCTGCGGCAGCAGGAAGGTGAAGTTCTTGGGATGGTCGTCGCAGATCGCCGCTGCCACATTGAAGGTCATACGGCGGAACACTTCGGCCCGCGCCGCTGGTCCGAGGCCGAGCGGCCTGTCGACGACGAGGAACAGCTGTGCGTAGTCGTGTGCGCCGATCTGGCGGAAGTCGAGGTGGCTCATGGCGCACAGTGTCTGCGTGTGGATCTTGGCGCCGTCGGCAGCGCGGTCGAATCGCCGGGTCATGAAGTGCGCCCGCCCGCCCTCTTCGAGGAGCCGGCATTCTGTCATCTCGATACCCGCAGCCAGCGCCATGCGGTGGTAGGCGTACTCGATCCGTCCGAAGTTGCCCGTGACACCGAGGTCCGGGTCGGCACCGACACCGTCGAACTTCAGGAGCCACTGCTCAAAGCCCGGATCTGCCGGCACCTGTCCCGAACGCAACTCCCCGGTTGCGGGGTTGAGCGCCACGACCGCCTTCGCGCGAGCGCCGCCGGCGGATGTTCCGACGGCGATGAGGTGTTTGAGCGCGCCGGTGATCCCATTCTCGGTGCCGAGATTGCCTGCGAGTGCGCTTCGCGCCGCGACCACCAGCTCTGAGAGCTCGATCGCAGTCGCCTTGCGGGCCCGAGGTCCGCGAATCGGATGGAACTCCAGCGCTCCGAGGCCGCGCGTACCGAGGTACGCCAGTCGGTCAAGGGGAGTGATGTCCTCAGCGCGCACACCCTCGCTTGCGAGGTATGCGGTCGTCAGCGCGTTGCCGAAGTCATCGGGGAGAGCGTCGGCGATCATGGCCGGCAGGCGGTTGTACGTCTCGACCGGCAGTGTCGGGAAGACGAAGGGGTCGGCCGCCGCCGAGGTCGGCATGTAGATCGGTGCCAGTTCGACCCCAGCCCGCGCCCACCTGGGTTCGTACTCGAAGGCGTAGAACCCGGACCTTGGATCGCGGGCGATCGCTCCCACCCGTGCTCCCCAGCACCGCGCCTCGACTACGTCGACGGGCTCGTAGGCCATCAGCGGGGCTCGGTTGCGGGCGGGACCCTGCGGCTGGCGCGGACGCGCAGCCGTGGAGTCCGCTGCTTGCTCCGGAGCAGTTGCATCGGCGACACCCCGACGGCTGGTGCCAGCGATTCCAGCCATTCGGTGCGCCCGAGGGCGCGAACGACGCTGATGAGGGTCCGTAGCGAGGAGCCTTTGCCGCGCTCAAGGTTGGAGATCGCCCCGATCGAGACGTTGGCCAACTCCGCGAGCCCCGCCTGATCCAAGTCGCGGCCGATCCGCACGCGGCGGATCTGGTCCCCGAGGGCGGCCTCCCACTCTTCGACCGTACGGTAGTTACCCTTTACTTTGCCATTCATGTGTGTTCATCCGAGAATAGATGTTTACACATAGAATACTACGTGCTAAGAGTGAGTCACACAAAATCGTGTATTCCATAGAAATCTGTGGATTAGCTCGTACTGCGATGCTAACAGCTAAGATTCTATGGCTACTGGGACAACACTGTTACTCGGGTCCCGGCCGAGGTCTGCACGGACCTCGAGGACCCCCCTCCCGCTCCCGGATCGACCCTCGCATCGCGGGGGGTACCAAAGTGTTGGGATTGAAAGTTGGGATGGCCGACAAAACCCCAGGTCAGAGCTATATGTCGTAGTAGAGCATGAACTCCCAGGGGTGAGGCCGTAGACGGACGGCGTCGATCTCGTTGAGGCGCTTGTAGGAGATCCACGTCTCGATGAGGTCGTCGGTGAACACGCCGCCGGCCTTCAGGAACTCCTGGTCGGCCTCGAGCGCGGCGAGGGCTTCGTCGAGCGAGGCAGGTACCTGGGGGACGGCGGCGAGCTCCTCGGGCGGCAGGTCGTAGAGGTCCTTGTCGACCGGATCCGGCGGCTCGATCCTGTTCTGCACGCCGTCGAGCCCGGCCATCAGCATCGCGGCGAACGCGATGTAGGGGTTTGCCGAGGGGTCCGGGCAGCGAAACTCGACCCTCTTCGCCTTCGGGCTCTTCGAATAGATCGGGATGCGGCATGCGGCTGAGCGGTTGCGCTGCGAGTAGACGAGGTTGACGGGCGCCTCGTAGCCGGGCACGAGCCGCTTGTACGAGTTGGTCGTCGGGGCGGCGAAGGCGAGCACCGCCTTCGCGTGGTGCAGCAGGCCGCCGATGTACCAGCGCCCGACGTCGGACAGTCCGGCATAACCGGTCTCGGCGTAGAACAGCGGATCGCCCGCACGCCAGAGCGACTGGTGGCAGTGCATGCCCGAGCCGTTGTCCTGGAAGAGGGGCTTCGGCATGAAAGTGGCCGTGTAGCCGGCGTTCCGGGCGACGTTCTTCACCACGTACTTGTAGAGCATGAGCTTGTCCGCCATGCGGAGAAGGGTGTCGAAACGCATGTCGATCTCCGCCTGCCCGCCGGTACCCACCTCGTGGTGCTGCACCTCGATCTCGATTCCGAGAGACTCCATCACGAGGGTCATCTCCGAGCGGAGGTCCTGGAAGTGGTCCATCGGCGGGACGGGGAAGTAGCCCTCCTTGTAGCGGGGCTTGAAGCCGAGGTTGGGCTTCTCGTCACGGGCCGAGTTCCAGATGCCCTCGATGGAGTCGACCTGGTAGAAGGCGGAGCGCTGGTCCTGCGAGAAGCGCACGTCGTCGAAGATGAAGAACTCCGCTTCGGGTCCGAAGTAGGCGGTGTCGGCGATCCCGGTCGAGGAGAGGTAGCGCTCGGCCTTGAGCGCCACGTAGCGCGGGTCGCGCGAGTAACTCTCGCCCGTCACCGGGTCGTGCACGAAGCAGTTGATGTTGAGCGTCTTGTGCTGGCGAAACGGGTCGATGATCGCCGTAGCCGGGTCCGGCAGGAGCAGCATGTCCGACTCCTGGATCTCCTGGAAGCCCCGGATGGACGACCCGTCGAACCCGAAACCCTCGACGAAGCCCTCCTCGGCCAGCTGGTGCGCCGGCACCGAGAAGTGCTGCATGAGACCGGGCAGGTCGCAGAAGCGGAAGTCGACGATCTCGACTCCCTCGTCCTCCATCAGTCGTACGACTTCGGCTGCGGTCCGGTCCTGCACCTGTCCTCCTTCTCGAGCGCGATCCGCTCCCGACGAGGAGCCGCGCGTGTCGACGATTGCCGTTCACAAGGTTGGCACGATCCGGTTTCCGGCCTGTTGCCCGATTGTGAACTGCGTGTGAAGCCTGCACCGGAAGAGCCGTACCCGGTAGCCAGCTGCGCACGCCTTTGGAAGGATGTACGGATGCAGAGCCAGCGTGAGTACGTGCTGCGGACGGTGGAGGAGCGGGGCGTCCGTTTCGTCCAGCTGTGGTTCACCGACGTTCTCGGGACGCCGAAGTCGTTCAGCATCACGCCCGCCGAGCTCGAGAACGCCCTCGACGAGGGAATGACCTTCGACGGCTCGGCGATCGACGGCTTCAGCCGCGTGCAGGAGTCCGATGTCCTTGCCAAGCCGGACCCGAAGACCTTCCAGATACTCCCGCTCGGCGTCGGCCGCCAGGACGGCTCGGTCTCCTCCGTCGCGCGGGTCTTCTGCGACATCCTCAACCTCGACGGGTCGCCCTTCGAGGGTTGCCCCCGCCACGTGCTCCGCAGGGCGCTCGAGCGGGCGAGGGCGAGGGGTTTCGCCTTCTATGCCGCCCCGGAGATCGAGTACTTCTACTTCGCCGACGGCGACGGGTCGTTGACGCCGAAGCCCCTCGACGGCGGCTCGTACTTCGAGCTCACTGTGGCCGACCTCTCGTCCGACCTGCGGAAGAGGACGGTGCTCACCCTCGAGGACATGGGCATCCCCGTCGAGTACGCCCAGCACGAGGATGCACCGAGCCAGCACGAGATCGACCTCAGGTACACCGACGCCCTCACGATGGCGGACACGATCATGACCGTCCGGCTCGTGGTGAAGGAGATCGCGTCGGAGCGAGGCGTCTACGCGTCCTTCATGCCGAAGCCTCTCTCCGGTGTGCAGGGATCGGGCATGCACACGCACTTCTCCCTCTTCGAAGGGGAGAAGAACGTCTTCTCCGACGACGGCGACGAGCACGGCCTGTCCACCCTCGGGCGCCACTTCATCGCCGGCGTGCTCGAGCACGCCCCCGAGATCACGGCGGTCACCAACCAGTGGGTGAACTCCTACAAGCGCCTCGTCGCGGGCTACGAAGCACCGATCTACGTCTCGTGGGCATACAACAACCGCTCCGCGCTCATCCGCGTCCCGATCGCGAAGAAGGGACGGCCCGAGTCGACGCGCATCGAGTACCGCTCGCCGGATCCCGCCTGCAACCCGTACCTCGCCTTCGCCCTCGTGCTCGCCGCCGGCCTCCGGGGCATGGAGAAGGGCTACGAGCTGCAGCCCGAGGCGTCCTCCAACCTCTTCCTCCTCACGCCCGAAGAGCTCGCCTCGGAGGGGATCAGGCCGCTGCCGAAGAGCCTGGCCGACGCCCTGCAGGTGATGGAGCGCTCCGAGCTCGTCGCCGAGACGCTTGGCGAGCACGTCTTCGAGTGGTTCCTCCGCAACAAGCGGGCCGAGTGGGAGGCATACACGCGCGAGGTCACCCCCTACGAGATCTCGAGATACCTCCCGTCTCTCTGAGAGGCGCCTCCGACCCATGGAACCCCTCGCCGTCTTCCCGGACCCGCCGTCGCGCTGGCTCTCTCGCGCCCTTGCGAGCGCCGGCTACCCCTACGAGCCGGTGGCGGGCGCGGCCGAGGTCGAGCGGTGCGAGCCGGCCGAGGGCTGGGCCGGCGCCGTGGTGGAGATGGGGACGGACGGTGCGGGCATCTCGCTCTGTCGCGCACTGCGCAAGCGCGAGGAGCAGGTGAGCCCCGTCCTCGTCGCCGTGACGGACGACCAGCTCGCCGAGCTCGACTTCGACGAAGGCCTCTTCGACGATTTCGTCCTCGTCGGCAGCGCTGCTCTCGAGGTGGAGGCGAGGCTCGCCCAGCTCTTCAGGCGACTGCGGCGTGGAACGGAACACGAGATCATCCAGTACGGCCCGCTCGCCCTCAACCTCGCCACGTACCAGGCGGCGCTCGACGGCAGGCCTCTCGACCTCACCTACATGGAGTACGAGCTCCTCCGCTTCCTCGCGGCCCACCCGGGAAAGGTCTTCACACGCGAGGCCCTCTTGCAGCGGGTCTGGGGCTACGAGTACTTCGGCGGTGCGAGGACGGTCGACGTCCACGTGCGGCGCCTCCGGGCGAAGCTCGGGGAGGAGCACGCCCACCTGATCGAGACGGTCCGCAGCGTGGGGTACCGCTTCGGCTCGGTTCGCTGGCTGCCCGAAGGAAGGGTCTCGGACTGGCAGTCCTGATGCGGCGCTCAGCTCTGTGACGACTTCTTCTTCTTGCTCTTCGTTGTGGTCGTGGTCGCCTGCGCACCGCTCGGGGTGACCGACTCGGTCGTGATGGCGAGGGCGAAGGGCCCGTCGGCCACCTTGATGCCGGCCGCGGCACGCTTGGTGCCAAGCGAGATCGGTATGAGCGCCTCGGCGTTGAGGCAGGCTACCCAGGCCGTCGTGCCGTCAGGGGTGATGGCGATGGCGGCGGCGCCTTTCCCGACAGGGATGGGCTTGCCCGCCCGGCCGGTGCTCGCCGAGATCGGGACCACGTTGTTGCCTCGTGCGGTGCTCGAGGGAGTGTCGACCACCCAGGCGTAGCCGTGACCGACGGCGACCGCGATCGGTGCGCCGGGCACGGCGATCGCGGCGAGCGCGTGGTTGGTCGAGGTGTCGATGGGGCTCACGCTCTGCGAATCGAGGTTGGTCGTGTAGACAGTCGAACCGTCCGGGGTGATCGCGATCCCGGTCGGCCCGTTGCCTACGGTGATCGGCCTGCCCGGTACCCCGGTCTCGAGGTCGATCGGGGTCACGGTGTGACCGACGGGGCCGGCTTGACCGGAGATGATGGCCCCGGCATCGGCTACGTAGGCGTACTTGCCGTCCGGCGTGACGACGATTCCCTGCGGGCCGGCACCGACGTCGATCGGGGCCATTGCCTTCCCCGTCTTCAAGTCGATCGGAGTCACGGTGTGTCCGAGGCTCGTGGAGGTGCCGTCGTCGGTCACGTACGCCCGGTCGAGCCGGGTGGATATGGCGATGGCAGCGGGTCCCTCGCCTGCCGGGATGGACGCGAGTGCCTTCCCCGTCGTGAGGTCAATGGGCGTGACCGAGTTCGAGACGTAGTTCGCCACGTAGGCCGTCGCGCCGTCGATGGCGATGGCGTCGGGGTAGGTGCCCACACGGATCCGTGCCCCGACCGACTCCGAGCCGGAGGTCACGTTGACGGGCACGACGTCCTCCCCGAAGCCAAGGTTGCTCCCGCTCCCCGCGAGGGCCACGTAGGCCACGACGTTCGGCGGCAAAGGGGGCAGCGAGCTCGTCGTCGTCGACGATGTCGCCGCTCCGCCACTTCCGCCACAGGCTGCGAGACAGGCCCCGGCAACGAGGAAGGCGGCTGCGCCAACCCATGTCCTCACGCTGCCCGACCGCACCACTGCTCCGTTAGTAGCACAGCCTGTGGCCGGAGATGCGGCATCGTCGGAGAGGTCCGGGCCTCTCCGCCGATTTGGCTCAGCTACTGCTTGAAAAGGCCCAGGCCTCGATCTCGACGAGGGCGCCGAGGGGGAGTCCCGCCACGGCAAAGGCGGCCCTCGCAGGACGGTGGTCGCCGAAGGCAGCCACGTACGCCTCGTTCATCACCGCGTAGTCGCCGATGTCCGCGAGCAGGACCGTGGTCTTCACGACGTCGCTCAGCGAAAGGGAGTGCTGATCGAGGAGGGCGGCGATGTTCCTCACGGCCTGGGTGACCTGTGCAGCCACGCCGCCCTCGATGAGCGCGCCTTCGCTCAGCCCGAGCTGCCCCGAGACGACGACGAAATCTCCGGCGCGGACCGCCGGGGTGTAAGGACCTACTGGAGTACTCACGCGAGCGGGTCGGATCAGCTGAAGGATGAGCCGCACCCGCAGGTGCGGGTGGCGTTGGGGTTAGTGATGTGGAACCCGGCTTCCTGTAGCCCGTCCTTGTAGTCGAGCGTGGCGCCCTTGATCAGCTCGGCGCTCTCGGGGTCGACCACGACCCTCACCGTGCCGAAGCTTCGGACGATGTCGTCCTCGGCGAACTCGGAGTCGAAGAACATCTCGTAGCTGTAGCCCGAGCAGCCCCCAGGACGTACGGCAACCCGCAGGGCGAGGTCGGAGCCGTCCTCCTCTTTGAGCAGGTCGGCGACCTTCGCTGTGGCGGCGTCGGTGAGCGTCACGGGACTCGGTTTGCGGCCGATGCTTACTGTCGTGGCGGTCGTCACTTCTGCCATTCCTCCTACGCCTAGCTGGGAAAGATGATACCCGTCAGAACCCTCGTGCTGGTACGCCCGTTAGCGTCGATACGAACGTGGGCAACGATGACAACACCGGAGAGGGCCGGATCCATTCCGAGCCGGACGTCGAAGATGTCTGGAACGCACTGCGGAACGTGGTCGACCCAGAGTTGCGCGACGACGTCGTTTCGCTCGGTATGGCGCGCTCGGTCAACCGGAGCGGGGGTGTCGTCGACGTCGAGATAGCTCTCACCGTCGCCTCGTGCCCGCTGCGAGGCCAGCTGCGCACCGACGTCGAGCGGGTTGTGGGCGCGCTACCGGGAGTCGACGAGGTGAAGGTCTCGACAGGGGTGATGGACGCCGGGGAGCGAGCCGCCCTCATGTCCCGGGCCAGGCTGCGGGCGCAGGAAGACTCGGCGCTGTCACTCGACCTCTCGCCGGCGGCGCGAGCCGTGGCCATCGCCTCGGGCAAAGGTGGGGTGGGGAAGTCGTCCGTGACCGTCAACCTCGCAGTCGCCCTGGCGCAGGCCGGCTGCAAGGTGGGCCTGCTCGACGCCGACGTCTGGGGCCACTCCGTGCCACGGCTGCTCGGGATGGAGGGGCAGCTCGCGGCGCGGGAGAAGAAGATGGTGCCGCTCGAGCGGCCGGCCCGATCAGGTGGAGGGGTCGTGCGCGTCGTCTCGATGGGTTTCTTGTCGGACGAGGACACAGCCATCATGTGGCGCGGCCTCGTGCTCAACCGTGCCGTGCAGCACTTCCTCGAGGACGTGCACTGGGGCGAGCTCGACTACCTCCTGGTCGACCTTCCGCCCGGTACGGGTGACATCCAGATGGGCCTCGCCCGCATGCTTCCCCGAACGGAGGTGCTGATCGTGACGACGCCGCCGCTCGCGGCGCAGAAGGTCGCCGGGCGGGCGGCCGACATGGCACGAAAGGGCCACCTGAGGATCGCCGGAGTGATCGAGAACATGTCGGCGTTCACCTGCGAACACGGCACCCACTACCCGCTCTTCGGCGAGGGCGGTGGTCGGCGGCTGGCGGAGGCGATAGGCGTCCCGCTCGTGGCGGAGGTGCCACTCGACCCCTCCGTCGCCCGCGGTGGTGATGAAGGGACGCCGGTGGCCGAGGGGGACGGCCCCGTGGCGGAGGTCTTCCGCGAGGCGTCGCACAGGCTCCTCTCCGAGATCGTCCCGACGGTCGAGATGGCCGGGTGCAGCGCGAGGATGCTCGCGAGGGTGGAGCAGGTGCTCGGCCCTCAGGGCTGAGTTGCAGCCGGGGCACTCCGCCAGGAGCCGTCGATGACGTCCGGCTCGTCCGAGAAGGCCGCTCCGTCCTGGCGCAGCTTCCGGAGGTGCGCCCAGACCGAGTAGGCGGCCACGGGGTGCAGGTCGACCGGGACGTCGGTGTACACCTCGCGCACGACGTCTTCGACCTTCGCAGAGCCGAGGCGGCGCAACGCGTCGAGCACCGCCGCCTCCCGCACCCGGCGGTGGGCGACGTACCCCTCGACGACGGCTCGGGGGGTGTCGAGCAGCGGGCCGTGGCCCGGGGCGATGACGGTGATCGCCGGATCGAGCGACAGGAGTCTTTCGAGCGACGAGAGGTATGCCCCCATGTCGCCGTCGGGCGGGAGGATGACGACGGTCGAACCGCCCATGATGTGGTCGCCCGAGAAGAGGACACGCTCGCCGTCGACGGCGGCAGCGAAACACAGATGGTTCCCCACATGCCCCGGCGTGTGCAGCGCCGTCAGTGCCACGTCGCCGAAGCCGACCGTGTCCCCTTCCCGCAGCAGGAGGTCGAGGCGGATGCCGTCGCGCTCCTCGTAGCCGAGCACCGGTGCACCCGTGAGGCGTGAGAGCGCGTCGGCCGCCGGAGCGTGATCCGGGTGGGTGTGCGTGAGGACCACTGCCTGCAGCTCGCCGCGGCCGCGCACCGCCTCGGTTATCGACTCCACGTGGAGAGCGTCGTCCGGTCCAGGGTCGACGGCGACGAGGGCGCGGGTGCCGACGAGGTAGGTGTTGGTGCCCGGACCGGTCATGAGCGAAGGGTTCGGCGCCGTGATCCGGAGGACTCCGGGCAGCACCTCGACCGGGCTCCCCGGCCGCGGCGGCGCAAGGTTCACTGCTCGTAGCCCTCGTCGCCGGGGAGGACGATCCGCATGCCGCCCTCGTCTTCGACGAGGCGGGGAATGACGGTCTGCACCGACGCCCTCTCCGCCGCGGCCATCACCTCGGCGGCCGTGGAGAAGCGCGCTATCGCCTCCAGGTTCTTCATCGTCGGGGCCCAGAGCTCGATCTCGCCGCGTGCACCGCGCGACAGCGCCTCCTCCGGCCGGATCCAGCCCGACGCGACTACTTCCACGTCGTCGTGCAACGCCTCCTGGCCATCGGGGAGGACGGCGACGAAAAACCGCGTGTCGTAGCGGCGGGGCTCTCCTTCGGGCGTTATCCAGTGGGCGACGTAGCCGAGCTCGTCGAGAGCGAAGCTGAGCGACTCTGCGGCCGCGATGTCGGCGAAGCGGACCTCGTTTCGGTTCAGCGCTCGCCGCCACCGCTCGAAGCGTTCGGCCATCGCCCGGTCGTGAAGAGAAAGAGGAATCCCGTCGTGCCGCGCGAGCAGGATGCCGGCTTCCTCGTAGCACTCCCTGATCGCAGCCACGAAGTGGCCCAGCCCTCCCGCCTCCACGCCGAGCAGCTCACTTGCACCGGCGTCGTCGCGGCCCGTGCAGAGACGGGCCATCTCGGCGGAGCGGTCGTCGTCGTCCACCGCTCCTCCGGGGAAGAGATGGATGCTGCTCGCCCAGGCGGAGCGAGAATTGCGCCGGAGCATCAACACTTCGAGGCCCGATGCAGTGTCGCGCACCACCATGGTCGTCGCCGCGTCCTTAGGTACGACCTCCATCGAGGACACGGTACCGGCCGCTGGTTCGCGCCGGCCAAGAGCCGGCGGGCCGTTAAGTGGCCGAGCGAGTAGTAGACAGGAAAGAGCGGTTCGCGTCGTGCGCTCGCATGAGGCCGGCACGCGTCGATCGGAGTCGGAAGCCTGCATGATCGAAGCGCACAACCTGACAAAGCACTACGGCAAGACGCTGGCCGTCGACGACCTCTCCTTCGACGTCAGGCCGGGCAGTGTGACGGGGTTCCTCGGCCCGAACGGGTCGGGCAAGTCGACGACGATGCGCCTCATCATGGGACTCGACGCTGCCAACCGCGGTCATGTGACCATCAACGGTCGGAGGTACGCCGATCTGGCGTGGCCGCTCCACGAGGTCGGCGCCCTGCTCGAGGCTCGCTCCATCCATCCGGGCAGGACCGGCTACAACCACCTGCTCGCCCTCGCCCAGACCCACGGGATATCGCGGAGGCGGGTCGACCAGGTGCTCGAGCTCGTGGGGCTCCAGCACGTGGCGCGCAGAAGAGTGGGCAAGTTCTCGCTCGGGATGGGGCAGCGGCTCGGCATCGCCGTCGCCATGCTGGGCGATCCTGGCATCCTCCTCTTCGACGAGCCGGTGAACGGCCTCGACCCCGAGGGCATCCGCTGGGTGCGCACTCTCTTGAAGGGTCTCGCCGCGGAAGGCAGGACCGTCTTCGTCTCGAGCCACCTGATGAGCGAGATGGCCCTCACGGCAGACGACGTGATCGTCATCGGGAAGGGCCGCCTCCTCGCCCACATGCCCATGCGGGAGTTCATCGTGCACAACTCCCGTTCGGTCGTGCGGGTGCGCACGGCCGACGACGGGAAGCTCGCCGCCGTCCTCGGAACGGGCCACGAAGGAGTCGAGGTCAGCACGGCCGACGACAACGCGCTCCTCGTCACCGGCATGGACATGAGAGACGTGGGCGAGGCCGCTTTCGCCGCAGGACTCGCCGTGCACGAGCTGGCCGCCGAGCACGCCAGCTTGGAGGACGTCTTCATGCAGCTCACACAGGAGAGTGTGGAGTACAAAGCGGGGACCGACTGATGGCCGTCGTCGACGAGGCGCCGGTGGGAGCACCCGTCACCACGGCGAGGCCCGGCCGGTACGGGCTCCGAGGAGTGATCGAGTCGGAGTGGACGAAGATGCGGACGGTCCGCTCGACCATGTGGACCCTCTTCGCCACGGTCGTCCTCAGCCTGGGGATCGGCGCCCTCGCCTGCTGGGCGGTCTCGTCTCACTGGGACCAGATGACGCTCTTGGACCGCCTCACGTTCGACCCCACGAGCCAGAGCCTGACGGGGCTCCTCTTCGGCCAACTCGCCCTCGGCATCCTCGGCGTTCTCGTCGTGTCAGCCGAGTACTCGACGGGGAGCATCCGCGCGACCCTGGCCGCGGTGCCACGGCGCCCGCTCGTCGTCGTCGGCAAGGCCCTCGTCTACGGCGCCGTAGCGCTCGCGGTGGGTGAGATCGTCTCCTTCGCCGCCTTCGAGATCGGGCAAGCGGTGCTCTCAGGTGGTCCTGCTCCCAACAGCGCTCTCAGCGACCCGGGCGTGCTGCGTGCGGTCGTCGGCGGCGGCCTCTACCTGACCGCCCTCGGACTTCTCGCAGTCGGGCTCGGCTGGATCATCCGCCACACCGCAGGTGGCATCGCCACGTTCGTGGGCATCCTTCTGATCCTGCCGCTCATCCTCGCCGCCCTTCCCACCTCGTTCAGAGACGCGATAGGAAAGTTCCTGCCGGCGAACATAGGTGCCACGATGACGGCGGTGAGGCAGCCACAGCATGCATTCGGGCCGTGGCAGTCGTTCGGCCTCCTCTGTGCCTACGCGGCAGTTGCGCTCGTGGTCGGTGCCTGGCTGCTCGTGCGGCGCGACGCCTGATCGCTTCGCAAGAGCAGCCTGCGGCAGGGGCGGCGGCGCGGCAGCGCGGCAGGTCCCGCTGAAGCCTTGAGTGCTAGGCGGGTTGACTGACTGGCGCAGCCCTCGGTCCCTCGAGCAGATCCGCGACCAGGCGCCCGAAGGAGGAGGGATCGGCGATCGGCCAACCGTGGTTGCCCTCGACGACCGTGCCCTGGCAGCCGAGCGCCCTGCACTGGTCTTCGAAGGACGCCCGGGTGATGACCCGATCCCCCTCGGCCCAGACGACGGCGACCGGCACGTCGGCCGAAGCGATCTTCTCGAGCTGGCCTCGCAGGTCGGAGCGGCGGATCAGGCCGGCGACGGCGCCGAGACTCGGGAGGTGCCAGGCGACGTTGCGGCCGAGGTCCCGGAGCAGAGTCCCCGCGGCACCCGGGAACCCGCCGAAGGGGAACTCCTGCACAAGCCGGACACCCCAGTCCCAGAGCGGCCGATCCGTGAGGAGGCGCTCGGCTGCCTCGTCCTCCCGCGTCCAAGTGGCGCCGGAGACGGAGTCGACGAGCACGACCGACGCGACCATCGCCGGATAGTCATGCGCCACCTGAGCTGCGACCGCGCCGCCGAAAGAATGGCCGACGAGGTGGACGGGTTTGCCGGCATAACCCAACTCGGTGAGGAAGTGGCTGATCACACGGGCGAACGAGTCGAGGGATACCCGCCTGAGAGGCAGGTCGGGGCTGCCGCCGAAGCCGGGCAGGTCCGGTACGAGGACGTCGAAGCCGTGCGCGGCGAGCTGTTGCGCCGCCCTCCCGTAGGAGGAGTGTGCGAGGGCCCAGCCGTGGATGAGCACGATGGTCCGGGCGGTCTCGCCGGTCGGCGCGCCCTCGACGATGCCGTAGCTGATCGGCCGACCGTTGGCTCGGCACATGCGGTGCCTCATGACCGGAGCGGTCCGTGCGCCTCCGCCCGAGCCGACATCGGGGAACTTCAAGAAGGACGGCACCGGAGGCAGGCGAAACACTGCTGTAACGCTACCCGTCGGTCAGCCGCGACGAGCGGTCTGTCGGGTTGCTTGGCTGACTAAGCGTGCATCCTCATATCGCCTGACCTGGGCGAAGAGGAGAGCGTGGGCATCCGATCGATCATCTGACGGCGTTCGGATTCGTTCCTTCCACCCCAGATCCCGTGCGGGTCGCGGATCCTGATCGCATAGTCGAGACAATCGTCTTCGACCGGGCAGTCGTGACAGATCGCCTTCGCCGATCTCTCCCTCGCCAAGCGCTCTTCCTTGCGCTCGACATGTGCGGGCGGAAAGAAGATTGTGGCCTGCGGCCCGCGACACGCTGCCCTGACTTGCCACGCCAACTCGCCACTACTGGCGACCACGTGCCCCTCCTTGGTGACGAAAGCCCTTACCTCGAGGCGGGCCCGCGTGCCAGGCGAACGAGCCCGAGGACTCCCTCCGCCCCCCGTCTTGGCGCGGACAGCGTCCCAGTTGAAGACAACCTCCCCGAGGCTGTGGTTCGGCAACTTACCTGCTGGAATCCAGGTTAACAAGGGGTGAACGCGGGCAAAATTCGTGGCCAGGGGCGCTGGTCCGGGTAGTGTCCGCTCAAATGGACGTCGAGGCGTTCTGCCGACAGAGCCGCGTCCTCGTCGTCGCAGGGAAAGGCGGCGTCGGGAAGACGACTGTGACTGCTGCCCTCGCCCGGATGGCGGCGGACACCGGGCTGGACGTGCTCATCGTCGGCCTCGACGACGCCGGGGCGCTCCCGGTTCTCTTCGGCCGTGACGATCCGTTCGGCTACGAAGAAGAGCTCCTCTACACGGGCCGGAAGGGGCGGGTGAGGGGACGGGTCATCACCCCGGACGACGCGCTCCTCGAGTACCTCATGGACCACGGCTTGCGCCGCGTGGCGAAGCGGCTCGTGTCGACCGGCGTCCTCGACGTCGTGGCGACGGCAATTCCGGGGATCCGGGAGATCCTCGTGCTCGGCAAGGTGAAGCAGCTCGAGCGCGGCGAGGCGGCCGACCTCATCCTGCTCGACGCGCCCGCGACGGGACATGCCGTTCGATTCCTCACGAGCGCGAACGGGCTGCTCGACGCGGCGAGAGGCGGCCCGCTCCACAGCCAGGCGGCCGAGGTGGTCGAGATGCTGCACGACCCCGAACGTTGCCAGGTCGTTCTCGTTACCCTGCCGGAGGAGACGCCGGTGAACGAGCTCATCGAGACGGCGTTTCGCTTCGAGGACGAGGTCGGGGTGATGCTTGGGCCGGTGGTCGTCAACGCCTGCTACGAGCGCCTCGCACATCTGCGGGTCGATCCCGCCGCTCTCGCCTCGTCCGCGGCTGGCCCAGCAGATGCCGCCGCGACCGGGGTCAGGCCGGTCAAGCCGGACGAAGCGGTCCGACTCCGCGCGGCGGCAGCCTTCCGGGACGCCCGCCAGGCCGTGCAGGAGGAGCAAATCGAGCGACTCGACCGGGAGTTGCCCCTGCCAGAGCTGCGCCTGCCCTATCTGTTCTCGAGTGAGCTCGGGCCGGACGAGATCGCCGTTCTCGCAAAGGCGGCGGCCGGGGCGATCGGCCGGCTCCGATGACCCCTTCTTCCGGGATGCTCGCCCTTGTGAAGGAGCGCTCCATCATCATCTGCTGCGGGTCGGGCGGCGCGGGCAAGACCACCGTGTCCGCCGCCGTGGCACTCGCGGGGGCAAGGGCCGGCAGAGACACCTGTGTCGTCACCATCGACCCCGCTCGCCGGCTTGCCGACGCGCTGGGTCTCAAGCACCTCGACAACACCGCGAGAGAGATCCCGGGGGACTGGCCGGGCAGGCTCTCTGCAGTGATGCTCGATGCCAAGGGCACGTTCGACGACCTCGTCCACCGCTATTCGGAGAGCCCCGACCAGGCCGATCGCATCTTGTCGAACCGCCTCTACCGCAACCTCACCTCGGCCTTGTCGGGCACGCAGGAGTACATGGCAGCCGAGAAGCTGTACGAGCTGCACGAGGCCGGCACGTTCGACCTCGTCGTCGTGGACACGCCTCCCACCCGCAACGCACTCGACTTCCTCGACGCACCGCGGCGCCTTACGCGCTTCTTGGAGAACAGGGTCTTCCAGCTCCTGTTGATGCCGACCCGTGCATCCCTCAAGGCCGTGTCGGTCGCCGCCCAAGCCCTCCTGCGGACGATCTCGCGGGTGGCGGGTTCGGAGATCGTCGACGACGCTGTTGCCTTCTTCCGTGCCTTCCAGGGGATGGATGAGGGGTTCCGCGAGAGGGCGCGGCGGGTGGAGCAGCTACTCGCAGACGCCGGCACTGCCTTCGTACTCGTGGCGGCGCCCCGGCGAGACTCGGTAGACGAAGCCCACTTCTTCGCCGACCGCCTGGCGGCCTTCGGCCAACCGGTGGCCGCGCTCGTCGTCAACCGGTTGCATCCCCGCTTCGATGGGCCGGACCCGCGACTGCCCGAGAGCTTCTCCGACGAGGACGTCTCGTCACTGTCGCCGCCGGAGGCGGCATGGATCCTTGCCGAGCTGCGCAGGAACTTCGAGGAGTTGGAGACGTTGGCGGAGAGAGAGGCGGGTTTCGTTTCGAGCATCCAGTCAAAGGTCGACGGTGGGGTGGTTCGCGTGCCCTTCCTGGACCAGGACGTCCACGACCTCGCCGGGCTGGCCGTCGTCGCCAGGTATCTCACCGGACAGGTAGCCTCCGGACGTGGTTGAGATTCTCGTCGTGGCCGACGAACCCACGGTTGCAGCCGAGGTGGTATCGGCTCTCGAAGGCACCGACACCGAAGTCCGGGTGGTGAGCTCCGGTGAGCTCGTCCGGGCGGAGTGTACGGAGGCACCCCCAGACCTCGTCGTGACGGACATGCAGGTGGGTTCGATGGGTGGGATAGCCATCTGCATGGATCTGAGGCTCGAGGAGTCGGGCGACCGGCTGCCGCACATTCCCGTGCTCATCCTTCTCGACCGGCGCGCCGACGTCTTCCTCGCCAAGCGCTGCGGGGCGGAGGGGTGGCTCGTGAAGCCGCTCAACTCGATCCGGCTGCGCCGGGCGGCTGGTGTGCTGCTCGACGGCGGGACCTTCCGCGACGACTCGTTGAGACCGTTGCCGCTCCCTTCGGAGGTCTGACAGTTCGACTCCGGCGAAGGCGAGAGGGGGGCGGCCAGTCGAAGGCGGGGGGCCGCAGCACCGATCTCGTCGCGCTGTCGGAGCAAGAGAGACACATCCACCGGGGACTCGAGTCGCTTCGCGACGGTACCGCCCGGGAGTTCATGACCCCGAGAGTCGATGTCGTGGCCCTGCAGGTGCCGGTCTCCTACGAGGACGTCGCCCGCACCGTGCGGAGATCGGGTCACAGCCACTTCCCTGTCTACGAGGAGGACCTCGACAAACTCGTCGGCGTGCTCTTCGTGAAGGACATGTTCCACCTCGGCCCGCTCGGCAGCGACCGTGTGCCTTCGGTGGCCGATGTCACGAGGCGGCTGAGGGAGCCTTTCGTCGTGCCGGAATCGCGCCCGGCGCTCGAGCTGCTCGCCGAGATGCGTCGGCTCCGCCGCTCCTTCGCCGTCGTGGTCGACGAGTACGGCGGGGTTGCCGGTGTGCTCACGATCAACGACCTCGTGAGCGAGCTCGTGGGGGACATCCAGGACGAGCACGACCTCTCGAGCTCGTCGCCGATCACTCGGGTCGATCCTCACCGATGGCTGGTCGAGGGCTCGGTCTCGGTGGACGACGTGCGTGCGGACGTGGGCGCTCCGCTGCCCGACGGCGACTACGTGACGCTCGCCGGCTGCCTGCTCGATCTTCTCGGTCACATACCGAAGGAGGGGGAGACGGCCTCCTATGCGGGCTGGACGTTCCGGATCTCCGACATGGACCGCCGGCGGATCGACAAGGTGGTGATACAGGCGCCGTCGACTACGATGGGCGAGTGACGGGACAGGCTGAGCGCTTCCCGGTGCTCGGTCGGGCCTGTGACGGGAAGTGGCGCAGCTTGGTTAGCGCGCAGCGTTCGGGACGCTGAGGTCGCGGGTTCGAATCCCGCCTTCCCGACTCGTTCGGCGGGTCTTCGCCCTGGTCAGAGGGATGATGTCGGCGCCGCCTTCCGTGCGCTCCGGCCGCTCCGAAGACCATCGCACATCCATCGCACATCCCCCTGCGTCTGACCCGATCAAACAGAGCGGCTCGCGTGCTCTCGCGGCGATCGACCTCCGGTCACCACTTGGCCGGGTGGATGAAGGAGGCGGCCGGCCGGGCGAGCCACTGCGTCGCCCGCATGGCAAGGCCCATGACGGTGAGTCGAGCATGAGCGGAGCATCATCAAGCCTGTGACAACTCCATTCCACTTGAGCGAGACCTACGTCCACCTCGGGCTCGGAGCGACGGCCGCACCCCTCTTCGACTTCCGTTGGGACGACGAGTACCTCGAGGGCTACCTCCGGACCTACGAGAGCGACGGGGACGAAGGACGCCTCGTCATGATCGGCGACACCGACTCCACCTGGACCTCCTGGGAGCGCCACCCTGCCGGCGAGGAGGTGGTGGTTCTCCTGTCAGGCAGGGTGACACTGATTCAGGAGCTCGACGGCCGCGAGGAGCCCGCTGCCATGGCGCCGGGGCAGGCGATCATCAATCCACGCGATGTCTGGCACACCTGCGACGTGCACGAGCCCGGCCGAGCCCTGTACATCACTCCTGGCCGAGGAACCGAGCATCGACCCCGCTCGCTCCGGCCTTCGCGAGACGCGGAGCAGTCCTGGCCTTAGCGTCGCGGTCGCTTCAATTCCTGCGGCGAGAGCGCACGCGCGAGGCGCTATCGCCGCAGGAATCGACCGGCTGGACACCACACGGGCCTTCGGCTACGCCGGGGACCATGTCGGGGCTATGTGGCGCCTGCTGCGACAGGACGAGCCAAGGGACTGCTTCGTCGCGACAGAGAGGATCTCGGGAGAGTACGTGGGCGAGGGACTCGCCGCGGCCCAGCTCGCGGGCGCGACTCTCGCAGATCTCCTCCTCGGCCGGGACACCGAGCGCACGCGGCTCGCCTGGGTCGGTCCTCTCGGGCGTTCCTGGCCGACGGAGTGTCAACACCGGCCGAAAACTGACCCCTTTCCACCGGTCGAATGTTGACCCCGCCCCCGGGGCCACCGACCGCACTGCGTGGTCATTTAGCGAGCGG
>JAJYVX010000175.1 GCA_021791795.1 Actinomycetes bacterium
ACGGCCACCTGGCAGCTCCTCCGGCGACGCCTCGCCGACCTCGACGTCGACATGGACGAGACCACCGCCAACCTCTACCGCAGCCTCACCAGCCCGGCCGCGCCTTCGCCCTCCCGCTCCGTCCGGCTGTCGTCGTGAGCCCCGTCGGTGTGTTCCCCGGCCTCGACGCCCCTGGTCGCATCGCCGGCACCGTCTTTGCCGGCATGGTCATCGAGGCCGTCGTCGTGTGGCGCTTCGGGTGGTCGCCGCCGCTCGCGGCGTACAGCTACCTCGCTGGAATCAGTGCCGTCGTGAGCGCCACGGACCTCGCCGCCAGACGCGTCCCCGACCGGGTCGTGCTTCCCGCCTACCCGATCGCCGCCGCCCTCCTCGTCGTGGCTTGCCTACCGTCGGGGCCGTGGTGGCCGCTCGCCCGAGCCGGCATCGCCGCCGCGTTCCTCGGCGGGTTCTACCTCGCCCTCGGTCTCGCGTTCCCTGCCGGCATGGGCCTCGGCGACGTGAAGTGGGCCGGCGTCCTTGGCGCCTACCTCGGGTGGCTCGGCTGGTCCGCGCTGGTCGACGGCACGCTCGTCGCGTTCATCGCCGCCGCTGGTGCTCTCGTCGTCGCCCGCCCTTTCGGGTGGCGCCGGGCGAGCCTTCCGATGGCGCCGTTCATGACCTTGGGCGCGGTCGTCGCCGTGCTCGCCACCAAGTAGGCGATCTCGACCCGGGAGAGCCGGAGCTCAGCGAGCGGCTTCGCCGATCATGTCAGCCAACGCCAGGTTCGCCACCATCCGGGCCAACCGCCGGCCGGCCGAGGGCCGCAGCACCACGACCCGCACTCCCGAGCGGCCCAGCTGGGCCAGCAGCGCGCTCTGCTCTCGACGGTTCGGGGAAAGCCGCCCGTACCCGTCGACGACCACCAGGTCGACCCAGCCGGGCGCCTCGGCAACCAGCCGTGACAGCCCCGGAAGCACGCCGCCCAGGCCGGCCTGGTCGGCGTAGGTGGCGACGTGGCTCCAATCCGGCCAGCGGGCGATCTGGGCGCAGAGCCCGGTCACCTGGCGCTCTAGCCTTACCCGGCCCACCCGGCCGGGTGCTTCTCGGGCGTAGATCGCTACTCGCCACACGGCAGCCTCTTTCGCGGTACAAGCCTGCCCGCATGAGACCTCTCCCGTGACCCCGAAGCAAGCGCCGACCGGATATTTGCGTCTGCCCATGGCTGCCGGCGGCACGGATGTACGTAAGCGGGCTGTACCGACCGGGCGCGAACTGCCCTCAGCATCCATCCCGAGCCGAGCGCTGGCACCTGCCGATTCTGTGTGCTTGACCTGCTGTACCGAGGTCGTCGTTCTGTGGGTCCGGGGCCTCCCGCAATAGCGATCTGGACACGCTCCTTGTTGACGCGAGGCTTGACCGCCTTCTATTCGGCGAGGTTGAACTCGTCTACCTGCGCACGAATGTCGGAGATGCCGGCCTCGGCGAACGCATTCATCAGCGCGCTCCCCGCGCGCTGCAACGCGTCGTCTGAAGATCGAAGGGCCACAGCGATCGCGGGCACCGCATGCTTTGCGAGGACATGGGCAACCCAGGCGTCTCCTTGGTTGCTGACGAGCCCCTGAAGTGCGGCCAGAACGAGGCTCGTGTGCGAGCGCGCATAGGGCGCGATCTCCTCGCCGATCTGCTCCGGCATCTCGACCGCCCCGAGCGTCCTGGTGACGTCGACCAGGTTGGCGAGCGTCCAGTCAACCGGGAATCGGCCGGTTCTGACCAACCAGCCGAATCCCCGAAGCTCGTTGAGATCACCATGACCAGCGGCGACTTCGGCGGCGCGCCACTCCCAGAGCCGCATGACCCGGTCGAGTAGCTCGTCATCCAGCGGCACCTCCGTCCGGAAGAGTCGCCAGAACAGGTGGCCGAGTGCTTCGCCGAGCACGGTACCCGGCGCGCCCTCGAAGAGCGCGAGCAGCAGTCGGTCCTCGCTGTTGAGCGTGACCGTTCCTTGCACGTATAGGAGGAGGATGTGCTCGGCGAGCCGTGCCGCACCCGACTCGACATCGCGGGCGCGGTCTATGTCTTCTGTCGAGACGCCGGCCAGCCGTTCGACCCGACGCTGGTATTGCCCCGCGAGCAGCTCAAACAGACGGCGGTTCGGGTTGTGCATCGCGAGATAGGACGACCACGCCGCGTCCCCGAGGGCGGTCTCGGATGGCGTCCCCTCGGAAAAGATGTGCGACACGTTCCCGGCCGTCCACTCCGGCAGGGCCTCCAGCAAGTACCAGAAGTGCTCGCCGAAGACGCTGCGGATCGCCGTGCTTGCGTCGTGGTCGGGATCGAGGTGGCGTTCGAGAACCATAGCCACCTCACCGACCTCTGACTCGGTGATCTCGCCGTCGGTCAGGCGACGTACCCAGGCCAGGTAGCCGAGGACCGCGCGCATCGCCTGACCGCGTACAACGTTGAGCGAGCGGTCGAGCGGACCCATCGACCCGCCGTATTCGGCGTCCTCCTCCGGTGTCGGATTCGGGCTTTCGGTCAAGAGCGCCAACGCAGCCCAGACGTGCTCGCGCTCTTCGATCGGGGGACCGAGTGGCGGGTACTTCTCAAGGCCAGTCCGGAGTAGCCGAGCGGCTTGTGAGTGCGACCATCGCCAACCGACGTCGTGCTGCATGAAGTGCGCGGTCACGTCCTCGCCCTCGTCGGGCTGCATGGCGACGAAGTTCACGAGCTGCAGCACCGGCGGCCACGGGAAGGCGGTGCCGGTGCGCAACGCCGTCTCGAATCCGTCGAGCAGTCCGCGGAGGTAGGTCGAGTCGAGGTCGGTCGCTCCGGCGAGCACCTCGGCGAACCCCGTCGGGTCCGTCGCGACAAGCTGGGTGAGCGCTCGACCGAGGCCTTCGGGCGTGGGGGGAGGTGGCCATTCCAACGGCTCGCTGGGTTCCCACGACCGCGCGAAGGTGATGACCTCGGAGGGCGACAGCGAAGCGAGCTCTTCGAATGGCAGCGGACTGATCGGCCCGGTGAAGCCGGAGGTCAGGCGGAACGGTACGTCGTCTGGCTCGGGTCCGTGTTCGCCGAACTCCTCGTCGAGCTCGGCGAGCAAGACCGCGATCGATGGCGGGAGCGGATCGCCGATCGCGGTGAGGATCAGCCGTCGAGCTCCTCGCCGGGCGCGTGCGAGCTCCTCGTTGGAGACCTCCTCCGGAGTCCGCTCGCCCCGCGCCAGGTTTTCGCGAAGCTTCGCGTCGTCGATGCCGGGATAAGCGAGGAGCGCCTCGGTCCACCGCTCGACGAACGCCGCGTCAGTCCGTCCGAGGACGGCCCGTGCTAGTGCGGCGAACTCGTGGCGTACGGCGGTGTCGAATGCCCGCTCGGTCACAAGGAGCTGCTGCGCTTTCGTTATCGCGCCTTCGTCGTCCCCCTCGCCGATCGCCACCGCGAGCAGGTGCATCGCTATACGGAGGAAGACCGGTTGCCTGCCGTGGTCGAGAATCGCATCCAGCTCGTCGAGCGGCATTCCCGCTCGCCAAGACTCGGTCACCTCCTTGACCAGGAGCCGAACGAGCGCGTCGCCGATCGGGGTTGCCGTCGGGCCGCCGCTGCCCGCGGCGACCGACTGGCACCAGATGTGCGACATGTCGTAGTCGCTTTCGTCCGCGTAGCCGGCCATGCGCTGCCAGTCCCGGAGCCACCGAACGAGCGTCCGGATCGCATTCAGCCCGAGGCGTTCTTTGAGCACGACCCAGGCACGTGGCAGCGTTGCTCCGTACCAGTAGTCGTCGAGGCCCGTCTCGACTCGCCGGATCGGGGAGGGAGACGCCTCTTCCTGAGTCGGTGGGACGACAGGACGGTAGAGGGCGTCCGCCATCTTCTCGAACGGGCGGGTGTTTTCGAGCGTGGCGAGGTGCTCGAGGAGCTCGACGAGGGCCTCTGGATCGAGCATCGTGGTCCGGTCCGCTGTGACGAAGGCGGCGATCCGGTCCACGAGATGTGCAGCGTGCTCGGCCGGCATCGCGACGGCGGCGGCGATGACTTGGCGATGTGCCCACGGGTTCCCGTTGTCCTTCAGCTTGAGGAGGATTTCGGCGACCTCGCCGGGGACGACCGGGGCCATGCGAACGAGGTAGTCACCCGCGAGCCAACGGGGATATTGCAGGTACTCATCGACGGGGATCGGTGCCGGCGCCTCGTCGAAGACCTTGTGCCGGTTGAGCGGCGCGAGCCATCGCGGGTTCTCGAGCTGTTGATAGAAGAGCCGTGCCCGCTCGGAGTGGCCGACGAGAACGAGCACCCGGCGAAGCTGCTCGTCGGTCGGGGCCTGCCACTCGGGGGCGTCGTGTTCAGACATGGGTCCCGCCTCCCTCCGTCGGCCGAGGCGTGTTCGCCTCGGCGAGTAGCTCGGCCACCTCGTCGCTCGCGTTGAGGAACTCCCGGAGGCGGTTGTCGAGCAGGCGCTCGAAGAGAGCAAACTGGTGCTCGACCTGGACTCGCTCGAATTGGCGCAGCGTTGTGCCGACGTGTGAATGACCGACGAAGAACTGGACGCAGCGATGGGCTTCGTCCTCGCTCGGCCCCGAGTTGCCGCCGAATGCGGCCGACGCTGTCGCATTGACCCAGTAGCGGTGGCGTTCACGAGCGGCCTCGGTGCCGGCGCGCTCGGCGACGACGACGGCGTCGACGGTGACGTGGACGGACTGCCGGACCGTGAAGAGCGGGTCGTCGGTGAGCCCGGCCGTCATCTTGGCCTCGAGATCGCCCAGGCGTTCGTCGAGCGTAACCCAGACCTTCTCGAGCGACCGGACCGCGTTGTCGCGGCTGGACTGTTGCTTCGGGACGGCGAACCCGTCGAAGTTCGGGTAGCGGTTGTAGATCTCGCGGACGCAGTGCGCGAGGAGCGTCATCGAGCCCGGCACCTCGAGCTGTGGGAGGAGGTTCACCGCGGTCCCGTACAGGCGACCGAGGAGGCCGCCGAGCTCCTTTGACTTCTCGGCGAGCACCTCGTGGCGAAAGAGCCGATCGGGGCTCCAGACCGGGTCGTCGGCGTCCGGCAGCCCGAGCGCGGCAAACCGCAGCTCACGATTCTCGCCCCCACTGAGCGGGTTGCTCCCGTCGTCGGTCACCGTGAAATCATGTACCAACGGCTCAAGGTCGTCCCGAGGGGCTCGGCCCGGCAGCACCTACGCGCGTTCGACGAAGCGCCCCGAATGGGCGGCCATGCCAGGGCAGACCACCGCCCCGAACGAGTAGGGCGCTGCTCTCGCCGGCGGCCCCGGGGGCGAGGCCGAGGAGCGCGCGGCGATCGGTCCTAGTCGGCCGGGTCGGTGACTCCCACGACGACGTCGCTGCCCCATGAGCTGCCCGGCGTGGTCGGCGTGGGCTCGACGCGGACGTCGGCGCCGGTGTGGGGGGCGTCCACCATCTGGCCGTTGCCGATGTAGATGCCGACGTGGGTGACGTCGGTGGGGCCGTCGCCGAAGAAGATGAGGTCGCCGGGTTGGAGGGGTTCGCCGGGTCCGAGCTTGGCGGTGATGTCGTACTGGTCCTGGGCGACCCTGGGGAGGGTGATCTCGGCGACCTTGTAGGCGGCTTGGACGAGCCCGGAGCAGTCGAAGCCGACGCCGGGTGTCTCGCCGCCCCAGATGTAGGGGGTGCCGACTTGGGCGAGGGCCCAGTCGACGGCGATCCCCCCGGCGGTTCCGGCGGCGACGGTTTGGGCTTGGGTCTGGCCGTAGGTGTTTGCGAGGTCGAGCACCTCGCTCACATACCAGGAGGCGTGGTTGTAGGCGTAGACCGCTGCCTGGAGGTTGGTGCCGTTGGCGGCGCCGTTGGCGCACAGGTCCCGGGCGGCGGCGTAGACGGCGTCGGTCGGGTCATACGGGCTGGGCGGGTCGGCGCCGCCGGGCGGTACCGGCTGGTCGTAGGTGGCGAAGGTGGTCGGCTCGAACTGCATGGGGCCTTCGGCGCCGGCCGAGTTGGCGCCGGTGTGGACGCCGGGCAGGTTGGAGGTGCCGTTGCCGGATTCGACGGTGCCGATGGCGGCGAGCACGGTCCAGGGGAGCCCCGGGCAGGTGGTGGCGGCCTGCTGGTAGAGGGCGAGCATCGCCGGGGGAATGGCGCTCGTGGCGCTCGCCGAAGGGGCC
>JAJYVX010000176.1 GCA_021791795.1 Actinomycetes bacterium
GAAGATCCGCTACGACAAGGTGATCATCCTGGCCGACGCGGACGTCGACGGGTCGCACATACGCACGCTTCTTCTCACCTTTTTCCTCCGCCAGATGAGGCCGCTCGTCGAGGCGGGCCACGTGTACGTGGCACAGCCTCCGCTGTACTCGGCCGAGGTGGGGACGTCGAAGGTGTACCTGAAGGACGACGCGGCGAGAGCTGCCTTCCTCGCCGCACACCCCAACTACTCGAAGGAGTTCGGACGGCTGAAGGGGCTCGGCGAGATGGACTGGCAGGAGCTCCGGGACACGACGATCGATCGGGCTAAGCGCTCCCTCCTGCAGGTGACGGTCGAGCAGGCCAGCATCGCCGATGAGATCTGTTCGATCCTCATGGGTGACGACGTCGAGCAGCGACGGCACTTCATCCAGGCGAACGCGAAGGACATCCGGTTCCTCGACATCTGAGCCCGGACCGCGAAGAGGTCCGCGCCCCTAGGAGGCATTGCTGATGGCTGGTAGCAACGGCAGATCCGGACCGCCCGTCGCGCCGCGCGACGGCGACGACGGCGACGGCCGGTCCCTCGCGATCGTGCCCATAGAGATCCAGGAGGAGATGGAGCGCTCCTTCCTCGAGTACTCCATGTCGGTCATCGTGCAGCGGGCGCTGCCCGACGTCCGCGACGGTCTCAAGCCCGTGCACAGGCGGATCCTCTTCGCCATGGGCGAGGAGAACCTCCGCCCCGACCGGCCATTCGTGAAGAGCGCAGCAGTCGTGGGTGAGGTGATGAAGACCTTCCACCCCCACGGCGACCTCGCGATCTATGACGCGCTCGCCCGCATGGTGCAGGACTTCTCGCTCCGGCACCCCCTCATCGACGGCCATGGCGACTTCGGGGCGCCTGGCCCGAACATGGGCCCCGCCGCCTCCCGCTACACCGAGTGCCGGCTCGCACCGCTCGCGATGGTCCTGCTCGACGGCATCGACGAGAACACCGTGGACATGATGCCGAACTACGACGGCACCAGCGAGCAGCCCGTCGTGCTGCCGGCGCGTTTCCCGAACCTCCTCGTCAACGGCTCGCAGGGCATCGCCGTCGGGATGGCGACGAACATCCCGCCGCACAACCTGAGCGAGGTCATCGACGCCGTCCTCTACGGCTTGGACCACCCGGAGGCGACGCCGGACGAGTTCATGCGATTCGTCCGGGGCCCCGACTTCCCGACTGGCGGGCTCATCCTCGGCCGCTCCGGCATCCTCGACGCCTACCGCACAGGGCGGGGGTCGGTGAAGATGCGGGCGGCCGCCGAGATCGTCGAGGGACGGCACGGCAAGGACCAGATAGTCGTCACCGAGATCCCCTACCAGACGTCCGCCGACGGCATAGCCCTTCGGATCAAGGACGCGCTCGACGCGGGTGACCTGAGTGGCATCGACGCCGTGGACAACCTCTCCGCCGGAGAGGAGACGCGGCTCGTGATCACCTTGAAGCGCGACGCCAACTCGAACGTCGTGCTCAACAACCTCTTCAAGTACACCCCGCTGCAGACGAGCTTCGGCGTCAACATGCTCGCCCTCGTCGACGGCGTCCCGAGGTTGCTCAACCTCGCCCAGGCGGTGCTCGCCTACGTCGACCACCAGATCGTCGTGGTGACGAGGAGGTCCGAGCACAGGCTCGCGAGGGCAAGAGCGCGTGCCCACATCGTCGAAGGCCTTCTCCGGGCCATCGACATGCTGGACCAGGTGATCGCCGCCATCCGTGCCTCGGACGATCGCGCTGCTGCACGTACGGCTCTCATGGCCGAGCCGTTCGCCTTCAGCGAAGAACAGGCGAACCACATCCTCGACATGACACTCGGCCGGCTCACTCGCCTCGGCCGTCAGGAGCTCGAAGAGGAGATCGCGAGGCTCCGCGAGACGATCTCGGAGCTCGAGGCCATACTGGCGGACCCGGCGAGGCTGCGGGCTGTCATCGCGGAGGAGCTGACGGCCGTTCGCGACCAGCACGCCAACAAGAGGCGCACACAGCTCGTGCACGATCCGGGCGAGCTCGGCATCGAGGACCTCATCGAGGACGAGGAGATGGTCGTCACCATCACCCGAGCCGGTTACCTGAAGGCCGTGTCTGCGGATGCGTTCCGCACCCAGGGCAGGGGAGGTCGCGGGGTGCAGGGGGCGAAGCTCAAAGAAGAAGACCTCGTCCACCAGATCGTCCACACGACGGCCCATTCCCACCTGCTGTTCTTCTCGAACAGAGGCAAGGTGTACCGGCTCCGCGCCCACGAGATCCCGATCAAGGAACGCAACGCGCGAGGCACGCCGGCAGTGAACCTTCTGCCGCTCGAGCCCCGCGAGACGCTGCAGGCGATCATCGACGCCCGCAGCTTCGGGGCGGAGGACTACCTCCTCTTTGCCACGAAGGCAGGCCAGGTGAAGAAGACGCTCATGAGCGAGTACGACAAGTCTCGCCGGGAGGGCTTCATCGCCATCAACCTGAACGAAGGCGACGAGCTCGTCCGGGTCATACGGACGGGCGGCGAGGACGACCTCCTGCTCGTGAGCAAGGGTGGCACGGCCATCAGGTTCTCGGAGGAGGAAGTGCGACCGATGGGCCGGAGCGCAGCCGGTGTGCGCGGGATGCGGCTCAGGGCGGACGACGAGCTCGTCTCTTGTGACGTGGCCCGAGAGGGTGTGGACCTGCTCATAGTCACCGACGCCGGTTTCGGCAAGAGGACGAAGCTCGACCACTTCCACACCCAGGCCCGTGGCGGACAGGGGGTTCGCGGCATCCGGCTCACTCAGCGCCGCGGCGCCGTCGTCGCCGCGCTCATGGCGTCTCTCGACGACGAGCTGCTCATCGTCTCCTCGGCCGGCGTGGTGATCCGGATGGCGGTGCGCGACATCGCCGCCCAGGGCCGGGACGCCACTGGCGTGCGGGTCATGAACCTCGATGCCGGCCAGAGCGTGGCGGCGGTCGCGCCGGTCGTGGCGGAGATGGCGAGGGAGGGTTGACCCGTCCGTTTCCGGGCCGCATGTCCGGACGGGGATCGGGCGGGCCTGGTGTAGTTTCGTCCTCCAGCCGGGGCTATAGCTCAGCCGGTTAGAGCGCAGCACTGATAATGCTGAGGTCGCTGGTTCAAGTCCAGCTAGCCCCACCCCAAAGACGCTGGTCAAGCGGTATCCACGCTGATCCAACTCATTCGGACTAGCCTTGTCCCAACAACCATCCCAACAGGTGTTGGGACGACGCCGAGGGGAGGACAAGTGGCTGGGAGCATGAGGGCGCTCCAAGGCCGCGGTCCGAACGTCTGGGAGCTTCGCATCTTCCTCGGAAGAGACTCGAGCGGTCGGGTGCGACACCGATCGAGGGTCTTCCGCGGGAGTCGGCGGGCGGCCGAGCGCGAGCTCGCCCGCCTGGTCGTGGAGCAGGAGGACCGCCCGGTCGTCGTACCCGACGAGGCGGCGAGGCCCTGGGGCCTAAACACGACCTTCAACGACGCCATCTCGGGCTGGCAGGAGAACGGCTGGCAGGACCTGAGCCCGCTCACGGCCGCGAGGTACGAGAGCGTCTGGCGCCTCCACATAAAAGACGGCATCGGCAAGCGCAAGATCGCAGGCGTAGGGCCCTACGACCTCGAGCGCTACTTCCGCCAGCTCAAAAGAGACGGCGCCGGCCACGAGACGGTCCGCTACGTGCGCTCGGTCCTTCACCGCGCCTGCCGCCTCGCGCGGAAGTGGAGCGGAAACGAGCTCCCTAACCCGGTAGCCGACACCGAGCTTCCCCTCTACAAGGCCTCCGAGCGGCCAGAACCCGTGCGGGCACCGTCAGTGGACGAGGTGGCGGCCATCCTTCGTGCCGCCTCGTCGCTCGATCCCCGCTATGCCGTCGGGCTTCGCATCGTGGCGGCGACCGGCATGCGCCGGGGAGAGGTCTGCGCCCTTCGCTGGAGCGACGTCGACCTCTCGTCTGCGAGCGTCCTTGTCGACGAGGCCGTCATCCCGACCGCCGGCGGAGCAGTCGTGAAGAGCCCGAAGACCCGGGCAAGTGTCCGCCGGGTGGCGATCGACTCGGACACCGCAGCCGCCATCGCCGAGCTGAAGGACACCCAGCGGTCCCTCGCCACCTTCGCTGGCGTCTCTTTCGAGGAACGAGACGGCTTCGTCCTCTCTGTGTCCCCGGGCGGGCGGGAGCCCCTTCACCCCGACACGCTCTCGAAGGCCTTCGCAAAAGCGCGAAGGTCTGCCGGCGTCGCAGCCGACGTGCACCTCCACTCGCTCCGCCACTTCCAGGCGACCGCCCTTGACGCCGTAATCTCCGAGCGCCAGAAGCAGTCCCGCCTCGGCTGGTCGACGGCGCACATGGCCCGCCACTACACAGACGCCGTGCCCGAAGACGACGTCCGGGCGGCAGAGCACATCGGCGGGCTGCTCAACAGCGCGCTGCAGCGCCAGCAGTAGCCCGGGGCGGGCCGGAGGGCCGGCTCTTCCCGGAACACACCGTCTTCGCCTCCGACGAGCCGCTCGGCAGCGGCGCGGGAGACCCTTATGCGCGAGCCGAGCCTGATGATCGGGATCGGGAACGAGCCCCGGTTGATCGAGCGGTAGAGCGTCGAGGCGTGGACGCCGGTCAGCTCGGCCAGCTCCGAGATGCTGAGAAGAGGCGCCTTCCCCGAGCTCGCCCTCCTTGTCTCGCCCGTCATGGACCGCGGTCCTTCTCGTGGCGGTCCGCCCAGTACTCCGCCCTCGAGTGCAGCCGTCCCTGCCAGTAGGTGCGAGCCAGCAGGGCGTCGATCGCCTTTGTGTGTCCGACGCCGACGAAGATCCAGCCGACGTCGTCCGTCTCCTCCTCCGGCTCTTCACGCTCAGCGATGCGCCAGGCCTGGCGAAGAGCCCGCAGGGCAAGAAAGGTGGTCGAGTAGCGCCGTGACTTCGTCATGAGGTGGCCGGGGAAGCCGAGGGCGTGAGCCCAGTGGCCGAGCTTGTCGTCGCCCGACTCCCTCCCGAGTCGAAAGGCCGTCTCGACCATGAGGCGGAGGTGGTCCGAGACCTCGAGGAGCTCTACCTCTCCTTCTTTCAGCCGGTGGTCCAAGGAGCCGTTTCCGCTCGCCTCCTTCACGAGGTACTTCGCGAGATAGCCCGAAAGGCGCGCCATGTCGGTTCCTGCGAGCGGCTCTGTGCGGATCTGCTCGCCGAAGGAGAGCACGTAGGTCCTCCCTCCGAGCTCTCGCCTCAACGAGACGGCGCCGACCGCCCGCACGAAGGCGTCTGCGAGAAGAGCCGGCGTCACGGCTCTCTCGGGCGGGGCTGTCTCGTCTCCTGGAGCATCGGCCCGCACGACGGCGTGCAGGTGGACGACACCCCGGCGCTGCAGCTCTGCGATCTTCACGTAACTGAGCCGGAGGTGCTCGTCGAGCTCCCGGGAGGAGAGTCCCAAGAGGTAGCCGAGGTGGCGCCGGGCGTACACCGTCACGCGGCGCCAGAGCTCTCCGATCGAGGCGTTGAAGAGGACGGCTCCGGTGTAGTCGTAGCAGTCCGCACAGAGGGGAGAGCCGACGAGCTCGTCGCGCTCCTCGTGGCGCTCGAGGCAGAACGTGGGTCTCCCGTGCACGCAGCGCCCGGGAGGACCGAGGTGGCAGCGCCCGTCCACCGCCCGGTGTACCCGACCCCAGGAGGGCGCCGTCAGGGTCACGAACAGCGCGGGATGCCGAGAGACGCTCTCCGGCACGCCCTTTCCCCCCTCGATGCCGCAGCGGACGATCTGCTTCGCGTCTCCGCGGTAGCGGGCCGAGCACGGCCGGCAGCGGCTCTCCCGCCTCGACTTGCAGGCGACAAGGAGGACCCCGTCTGGCTGGCCTGCCGACGGTGACCCGCTTCCGACTCCACGCAGGCGTATCGGCCGCTCGCAGCCGCCTGTGCGCTCGATCTGCTCGGCCACGAGCGAGAGGTCCCGTGCCGTGCGCTCTCCGACCATGGCGTCTATCTCGTCGAGGATGCTCACGGCGCCTCACCGCCCCTCTCGCCTGATCTGCCCGCTCGCAGCGCGACGGCGTCTTTCACGAGCCGGGCGATCGTGGCGTCGTCGAGGTGCATGGAGCGGATCCGCCTCGGAGCGCCCTGCTCGGC
>JAJYVX010000177.1 GCA_021791795.1 Actinomycetes bacterium
GAGCCCGTCCCGATCGAGCTGCCACGCCCGGGCAGGGGCTCCCGTCTCTACGTCCACTGGGCAAGGGCCGAACGCTACGACTGCTCCTGGCCCGACGCGGTGGTGGCGACCCTGCTCTCTGGCCACCCCGTCGAGGTCGTCGAGGCCGTCCAGCTCGTCGCGGTCGGCCGCCAAGACGGGCTCCGCTCGGTCGAGATTCCCGGCACCCTCCTCGACCCCGATCAAGACCCGGCCATCGCCCTCGTGCTCCGGCGTCGCCAGGCAAAGCGCGACGGTGAGGACCGCCTCGCCGCAGCGATCCGGGTCATCGCGAACTCGATGGTCTACGGGAACGCCGCCCGCTTCGACCCGACACGAGGCGGCGTGGAGCGCCCCGGACCCTTCTGCTTTCCGCCGCTCGCCTCGACCGTGGCGGCCGGCTGTCGGCTCCTCCTCGCACTCGTCGACCACGAGCTCGGGCTCCGCGGTTCCGGCGCGCTCTACCGAGATACCGATGGCGCAATGTTCCCCGCCTACTTCGGAGGTGCACGTGGAAAAGCTGCAGCTTGACGACGGCTCCTACCAGCGGATCCTCACCGTCGAGGAGGTCACCGATCTCCTCCATCTCTTCGACGCGCTCGACGCCTTCGGCGACGCCGAGCCGTTCTTCGAGGTCGAAGCCGCCGGCACAGGCTTCGTCGTAGGACCGAAGAAGTACGTCATCCTCGACGAGTCGGGCACCGTCGTCACCCACACCGAAGCCGTGCTGGGTGGCTTCGTCCCCCCACCTGGCTTCGACGCCCGAGGCGATGGCGGCCGCTATGTCTTCACCGCCGACATCGTCCGGGCGCATGCCCAGCGAGGAGGTGGGCTCCTCCCCGAGCTGTCTTGGGAGGCGACGCATCCCGACTGGCCAGCCCTCGAACGCCACCAGATCTCGGGCCCAGACGCCTCAGCGCAGATGCCCGACGCGCTCGGGCGACGGCCGTTCTCCCGGGTCGTCGAGGCAATCTCCACCTACGGCGACTGCCATCCGGTCGCCCTCGACCCTGGCGGTGCGATCACCGACCCGCAGGCACTGGCCTTCTACGACGCCCGGAGCAACTCCGCGGGGAAGATCAGCGCCGACCCGCAGGCACCTGGCGCCTTCGTCGTTGACTCCCTGCGCGCCCAGGCCGTCGAATGGGGACGGCGCGCCAGCGACCAGCTGCCAGAAGTCGCCGTGCTCGACGACCGGCTGGCACGCTCGGTCGGCAAGTCCGGGAGCCTGTTCGTCGACGGCTCGGACCAGTCCGTCTACGCCGACGTCGACCGCTCCGGCGTACTTGTCGCTGCCGCACGCACGCTCGGAGCGAGCATCCTCGCCGAGCTGTGTGCCATCCCGGAGCGCACGGCTCGTGCCCTTGGATCCGGCCGTCGACCATCGCCCGAGACCGAACGCCGGGCGATCGCGGCGCTCGAAGCGCGACTCGGTGCCGATCCGCTGCCCGTGCTCCTCGACCTCACCGAGGTGGCCGGCGAGCGTCGCTGTCGCTGGCCGGGCTGTGAAGCGCTCCCCACCCGGCCAGGCGCCGCCTGGTGCCCCCGGCATCGGCGCCGCTCGGGGACGGATCGTGCTCGTGCGATCGGGGCCGGACGGTGAAGGTCCCCCCGGCCGACTGTGGACTCGTCCGTGCTGACCTGGCGGCACTGGTGGACGGTGAGAGCCTGCCAGTGGCGACTCTCCTTCGCCGCAGTGACGGCGAATGCCTCCTCTATCCGGGGGCGGTCCATTCGATCTCGGGAGAGCCGGGCGGCGGGAAGAGCTGGCTGGCCCAGGCAGCCGTCGTCCAGCTCGTCGAGGCCGGCAAACGCGCGGTGATTCTCGACTACGAGGACACCGCCGCACGGGTGGTCGGTCGGCTCCTCGTGCTCGGGTTGGCGCCGGCCGCCCTCGCCAGCGTCGCCTACCTCAACGTCTGTGGTCCTATCGGAGCAGCCGGTTGCTCCTGGCTCGAAGCCCTGGTTCGCCACGACGGCGTGGCACTCGTCGTGATCGACAGCGTCGCCGAGTCCCTGGCCGCAGAGGCCCTGTCCGAGAACGACGCGGTCGAAGTCGCCGCCTGGACCCAGAAGATCCCCCGACCGCTCGCGCGTGCAGGAGCCGCAGTCCTCGTCGTCGACCACGTCGCAAAGGACGCGGCATCCCGCGGGCGCTGGCCGCGGGGCTCGGGGGCAAAGCTCGCTGCGATCGACGGGGCCGCCTACGTGCTCGAGCCACGTGTACCGTTCTCCAGGACCTCCTCGGGTTCGGCCGACCTAATCGTCGCAAAGGACCGCCACGGCTCTGTCGGCCAGGCTGGCGCGACCGCGGCCAGCGTCGTCTTCGAGGTGGAGGCTGGCTCGCTCTCTCGGGTCGTCCTCACCCCACCCGAAGCTGACACGGCGCCGGGAGCCAAGCGCCTGGAGCCCGCCGACGTTAGACAGCTGCTGGCATCTTGCGGCGGTTCCTGGTTTTCGCTTGCCGAGGCAGCTGCGGCGCTCGACGTGAGCAAGGAGGCGGCCTCTCGGATCCTCGACGGGGCGGTTCGTGCGTGCGTCGTCGTCGAGGCGCGAGGCCCACACGGCGCGCGCGGGTTCCGCCTGGCTGCCCCCGAGTCGATCCCGCAGCTCCTCGACCTCGACGAGGCCCGACGCCGACGGGAGGAGCCGTGAGCAGCTGAACCCCATCGGGCTCGCCACCAGCGCTGGCCGCCTGCTCACGGCGGACGGTGAGCGGTGGGGGCGGACCTCGCCACGAGAAAGGAGAAGGGATGGCTACGAAAGCAGCGACCAAGAGCGACAAGACCGAGAGGACGAGCGAGGTGATCGCAGAGTCGGTCACGAAGATCGGCAACTTGACGAAGGACCCCGAGCTGCGCTTCGGGGCGAATGGCACCCTGTTCAGCCGTGTGGGCCTTGCCGTCAGCCGGCCGAAGAAGCCTGGCGACTGGCGGGGCGAGCAGGTGACCGAGTTCTACGAGGTGACCGCGTTCGGCGAAGTGGCCGAGCACGCTGCGGAATGCCTGGAGAAGGGCATGCGCGTGGTCGTGATCGGCCGTGCCGAAAAGGAGCACTGGCAGGACGACACCGGAGCAGATCGCACCACCAAGCGCATCGTGGCGCGGGAGGTCGCCCCGTCTCTTCGGTGGGCGACGGTCAGAGTCGAGCGGGTGGCGCGCAGCTCTGGCGCCACGACGAACGGCCACGACGTCGCCGATGACGACGAGGAGCCGTTCTGATGTCAGCGCGCGTGGGCGGCGGGCCGGGAGCGAAGTCTGCTCCCGGCCCGGCGCGGCCTCGGATCTACGTCGCACACCCGATGAGCGCCTACAAGACGGCCCACGCCCGTCGGCTCGTCGCTACGCTCGGGAAGGTCCTGCCTGATGCGGACGTCGTCGACCCCGAGCAGCTCGCATGGGCTACATCGGAGGCGTGGTTCGACGCCTGGCCAGACGTGCTTGCCGGGCTTTCGGGCGTCGTCGTCTTCGCGGCCGCAGACGAGACGATCGGGCTCGGCTGCGTGCTGGAGCTGACCGACGCGCTCGCGGCCGGCGTCGCACTGGCGGGGCTCGACAGCTCGGGGCTGCGGCGACTGGAGGGCTTCCGCCTCCTTCCCGAGTCCAAGCGGACATGGCGCTCGATCGCGCGGCTTCTCCTGGGTGCGCGGATCGCTCCAACGAGGTACATGCGGGCTCTCGCAGATGGAGGGAACATCGATCCATGAAGAAGCCCAAGCCGGGGAGCCCGGACATCTACGACGTCTTGCCGGAGCTGCGTGACGAGGAATACGAAGCCCTGAAGCGCGACATCGCAGAGCACGGCATCCTCGTGCCGCCCATCATCGACGGAGAGAGCGGCGAGATCGTCGACGGCCGGCACCGGGTGCGGGCGTGGACGGAGCTCAGGGCGGAACGGACCCGCGTGCAGGACTACCCCCGCGACGTTCGGCGCTTTGCGTCCGACGAAGAGCGCGTGGCGGTCTTCATCGCGAGCAACCTCTTCCGCCGCCACCTCAACCGCCAGCAGCGGGCCGAGGTGGTCGCCCGCCTCCGGGAGCAGGGCTGGTCGCTCCGGCGGGTCTCCGATGTGCTGGGCGTCCACCACGAGACGGCCCGCCGTGACCTTTCGATTGTCGCAAATGCGACAATCCCCGACCGGGTGGCCCGACGAGGCGGCGGCACGTACCCGTCTCGCCGGCCGAAGCTCGTGCCCTCGATCTTCGTGCGCTCGGCACGCGACGAGGGCCGGGCCCGGGCGGCCCTGGTGGCATTGGGCGAGGAGGCCCCTGGCCCCGACCTTCGGCGCTCGGAGGAGAAGGCCCGGCTCGCCGCCCTGGCGCGGCGTCGGGCCGGAGAGGTGCCCGAGAGCGTGGAAGGACCCAGCTGGGAGATCCGCACGGGCGACTTCCGAGAGGTCTTGGCTGACATGCCCGACCATTCCGTCGACGCCATCGTGTGCGACCCTCCCTACAACGCGCCAGGCGTGCCGTTGTACTCGGACCTCTCCGATTTCGCTGCTCGCGTCCTCAAGCCCGGGCGGCTCTGCGTCGCCTACTGCGGGAAGGTCTCGCTCCCAGAACAGCTCGAGCGGCTGGGCGAGCACCTCGAGTACGTCTGGACCGGAGCGATCTTCTTGCCGGGACGCCACACGATCTTTCGGCACAAGATGATCTTCGGGCGCTGGCGGCCGGTGGCGTTCTTCTCGAACGGTCCCTATGTGGTACGCACGACCATCGTCGATGCCCTGTGGGCGCCGGGGCGAGGGGAGAAGCGACCCGACGACCATCCGTGGCAGCAGGCAGTGGCGCCGTTCGAGCGGCTGCTGGAAATGGTCAGCAAGCCCGGCGAGCTCGTCGTCGACCCGTTTACCGGCTCGGGGACGACCGGGGTCGCGTGCATGGCGACCGGTCGGCGGTTCCTCGGAGCCGATGTCGATTCGGGGGCGGTGGCACTGGCTCTCCAGAGGCTGTCGGACAACGGGGGGCCGGCTGACGTCCCTGGTTGGGCCGTCACATCCGGGGTGTAGGGGAGAAGGAAAAATTGATCCGTTCGAGTCGTCCCGTCCCTGGGGAGAACATATGCCATCGGTAACCACCCAGATCGTCCTGTTCGCCTCTTCGTTCGCCCCACTCTTCGGTCTGTTTGCCCTCCTCAACACCTTCGGCCGAGGAGTAGCGAGCATCATCTGTTTAATCGTCGCCATCGTCTCAGCGGCTGGTCTTCTCGGCTACATGCTGCTGCTCTTGGGGCAGGACCACGTCGGGGCGACTATCTCTGCCGCATCCCCACGTGACCAGGACATGATTGGCTACGTGGTTACGTATCTTTTACCCTTCATCACGCTAGGCGCGGGGACTTGGAGAGAACGCGCAGCGATACTGATCTTCATCGCGCTTGTGGCCATCCTCTACATCAGGGCCAGCCTGTTCTACGTAAACCCCCTGCTCGCCCTTGTCAGGTATCGCCTGTTCGAGGCCGACGTCGGCACGGGGCGCTCTGTCATAATCATCAGCAGGCGCCGCTCTCTCCCGCCTGGACTGGCGCTGCCGCTCAAGACGATCACTGACCTCGTATACCTGGAGGCAACGCGTGGCTCAGGAAGCCGAGCCCAACGAGGCATCAGCTCGTACGTCCCTCCAGCTCCTGGCAGCCCTGCCGGCCGGAAGTGAAACGTCCGTCACGCTGGTACACGGAAAGCCAAACGATCCCGATGGGTTTCGAGGGTACAGACTCCTTCTCTCCGACGGTCTCGCCACAAGATTTCGGGGTGCGGTCGTTGAGTTCGCTGCGGGATTGGCCGAGAGCGAACTTGTCCCCTTCGACCCAGGTCGTGACCTTCTCGACGGGGAAGCATCGTTCCGCCCGGCTGTAGAGCTCCCCGGGGCAGGATTCCTCATGGACTACGTCGCCAACCCAGTCGGACGAGAGGTTTTCACGCGGCACGTCATGGAAGAAAGCCCGCCCTCGTTCTACGTGGTCACCCTTCGCGGACAGAGCCCGAGGCCTCCAGAGTTCCACGCGGTGCGCAGACTCGACAAGAGCTATCGCATCGCCAGGTCGAAGCGGCTTGCATTGATTCCCATATCCGACGGCCGGTA
>JAJYVX010000178.1:0-5138 GCA_021791795.1 Actinomycetes bacterium
CGCCCTCGGCTTCGACCCCGAGGCCGAGTGCCTGACGGCGAAGTTCGCACCGCCTGCGACCGGCAAGCGGCGCCGGAACGGCTACGACGCCCTCTTCGACGCCACCGTGGGTCGGGGACAGAGCACCACAGAGACGTTCTACGTCACGACCCAGCCCTTCACCGGCTCGGCTCCCCCCGGGGGCGGCAGGGGGCACCAGGGCAGCTGGTCTTCCGGCCGCAGCGTCACCCGAGAGCTGCCGCTGTTCGTCTCCCTCGCAGCCGTAGCGCAGCCGCAGGGCTCTTCGGAGTGAGACCTCATCATGACGATCGAGCACGACGAGGGTGACGCCCATCTGTCCGAAGAGGACTACTGGGCACAGATCAAGGCCTACAACGCCGACGGCTCCTACGCGTACCCGCCGCCGCCCATCAACGCCGACCAGGTCTTCGACTTCTGGACGTACGTCTTCGTGCCCGACGACGTGCTGCGCATGGTCCAAGCACGCGACGAGAAACGGCACAAAGAGATGGAGACGCAGCTCCACGAGCTGCACCACACGCGTCGCTACCGCGAGGAGAGGACGCGCATCTACACCATCCGGAGCATCTGGCGCCCTCCGCTCTCGCCCGAGCTGCTCCAAGCAGAGGTCGACGCGCTCGCTCGGACCCGCAAGTACCGGCGTCACCCCGAACGTCTCGAGCAGACCGAAGCGATGCTCGATCTCCGGCTGGCGATCGAGCGGACGGATTCCCTCGTCTCCTCGGTGCCACCGAGGAGGATCCCCGCCGAGCAGGTTCGCACGGCCGCCCGTGTCGGCATGCTCATCTACAACGCACAAGAGCTGCGAGACGGCGAGCGCAGGGCGCTCTGGAGCTTCACAGTGCTCTTCATGGGCGAGCGCCAGACGATCGCGGCCCTCTACCGCACCTGGCGCCCCGATCTGATCGTCTAGTCGACCTAGAGTCCGAGACCGCTCAGCAGCGGATGCTCGATACCCCAATGCGCTGAAGCGACGCCGGCCGGCCGCTGCTTGCCCCACTGCTCACCCACCACAGTGCTGTCGCAAACAGTGCCGGTGCGGACGTACCGACCGACCTGCCGATGGTCGGGGAGATCGAGGTGACCGCGCACCATCGAGCTCTCTGAGGCCGAAGCAGGGCCCAGTCGACGGCTGCGCCCGCCTTGATGGCGAGGAGCGCACCGTTGGGCAGGAAGATCGTGTCGGGTCCCAAACCGCCAATTGCGCCAATTGTGAAGGGCGGCGTCGGCAGCGCCACGTCCGACCAGTCCTTGCCGCCGTCCGTCGAGCGGAGCATGGGATAGGAGGCAGCCGCGTTTACGAAGAGCTCGCTCGACGGGCCGGTTGCGACGAGCGACGAGGAGGTGCAGCCGTCCACGGCGACGGGCCATGTGGGCAAACGCCACCTCTTCCCGCCATCGGTCGAGATCAGGACCCACTCGGGAGCTCCGTTCATCGCACAGTTGACGGGTACTGCCGAGCCGAACCTCGTACAGGGTTGCCCCTGCGGACACGCCAATGAGGAGGTCGCCCACGTCCCCGTCGCTGTGTCAAAGGTCTCCACGATCGGTGGGGTCACCTTCGACGTGTATCCACCCCTCGCACCTGTCGACCCAGGCGTGTAGAGGGCGACGACGCGATCGTCTTGGTAATGGAAGCCGCCGAAGCCTGTGACATGAGCACCCGGAGGCGCAGGCACGAGCGTCCAGCTCCCCCCGCCATCGGTCGTCTCGAGCGCGACGTACCCGGCGACCGTTCGTGTCGGCACGACCGCCACACTGAAGGCTGCGAGCAGCGCAGGGCCTGCTCTCGGGATCGCGACGTCGTGGCACACCACTGTCTTGGCAGCCAGGTCGTAGCCGATGCCCCCGCTTCCGAGCAGGCCGTAGCCGATGCCCGCGTCGGCGATCGCCGCAGGAACGCCCGCCGTCGACACGTTGCCGAGCCCCGCACCCTTCGAGTCGACAAGGCCGATCAGGCCCTGCCCGCACCATGCGATCCGACCCGGCGCAGCGGGATTGGCAGAGACCGGCGCCGGGCCGTCGGACTGCTCTCCGAGGACTTCGAGCTTCCCCAAGCTCGCGAGCGTCGGTGCGGCGCGGACTGTGAGGTTCGCCTGCCCGTAGCGCAGGGTGAGGCCGCCCTTGGGCGCTCGACGAAGGGCAAGCGCTGGGCCCTTCGTACTCCCCGGCAGCACTTCGAGACTCAGGAGATTGGACGTGAGCGGGACGAAGCCGCGCACGCGCACGGCCTCTGCGGGCATGGCTGCGTCGCGGCGGAGCTGGAGGTAGATGCACGCGGTTGGAGTCCGCGACGTGCAGAGACGCCGCCGGGTGCTGCGGGGCACCACGAGGTGGAAGATGGCCGATCCTTCCGTGCTGCCACAGGCCTTCGAGACGACGACGCAGTCGATGCCGACCTGGTAGTTCCCACTCACGAGGGGCGCGATCCGGTACTTCCCGACACGTGCGGCGACAACCCAGGGCGCGGCCGGGACCCTGAAGTGCTCGACGAACGTCGTCGGTGACGTCCAGTGCTTGGCCATCGTGTACTGGAGGCCGTCTGCACAGCCATCCCAGCAGACCACGCCGTATGTTGTGGCGATCCGTGCTCGAGTGGGGACCGTTCCCGCCACCGTGACCCTGGTCCCCGGGCCTCCCCTCGTCGGTTCGATGGTGAGGCGAACCCTTGTCTCGGGCGGAGCGAGGCGCGCCTGGCGGGTGAACCTTGGGATTGTGAGGGCCCCGGTGACGACGACGTGGTAGCGGCCGGCCGAGAGTGGGCCGACCCGCAGGCAGCTCGTGAAGGTGCCGTCAGGCAGCGGGTTGAACATCGACCCGGTCGGTGTGGCGGGACAGGCGGCGGAGGATCCGAACGGCACGGACGGGTGATGCGAGACCGACGAGGCGACGGAGGACCGAGGTTGCTTCTGACCCGGCCTATGACCGCGCGGGCCCGCCGGAGGTGGCGAGCCGGCGACGACGACGGCTCCTGCGACGAGACCGGCCGCCATGCAGACGGCGAGCGCGCAAAGGGCCCAGCGCCGCCGCTGGCGCCGCCGCGCCTCCCGCACCACGACCTCGGGCTCAAGAGCCGGTGCCTTGTGGACGGGAGGATCAGACGTCAGCATATGGTGATACTATACATGTCACCATGTTGGATGCCGAGGTCGAGCGGAACGGAGATGCTCCGCTGCACGAGCAGGTCGCGGCTGCGATCCGGCACGACATCAACGCCGGGGAGGTCCGTCCCGGCGGACGCCTCCCTCCGGCGCGCGACATGGCCGCGGTGCTTGGTGTTCATCCCAACACCGTCCTGCGGGCCGTTCGGATGCTCCGCGACGAGGGAGTGCTGGAGTTCCGGCGTGGTCGCGGCATCACGGTCGCCGGCGAGCCTGCGCACGGCATCGTCGTCGCACAGGCTGTCGAGCTGCTCCGCCTCGCCCGCCACTGGGGTCTGCGGCGTGAGGACGTCGTGGCCCTCATTGAAGGGCTTCCGTAGTCCGTTGTCGGGACCAGAGTGCCCGACGCTCGGGCACTCTATGTCGAGTCGAGGCCCGTCTCGTCTTGGGCGTCCAAGCGCGCACGGACGTCGGGGGGCACCTCGTCTTGGTCCGCCGGTCGGTTTTGGGAGCCGGTTGCCGACAAATCGCCCTTCGGGACCGGGGCGAGACGCCGTGTCGCTTCGTGGTGGACCTGATCGGGCGCCGGGCAGCCGAGCTCGATGCCCGGATCGCCGAGCTTCGGGCGCTGCGCGACGAGCTGTCGAGCCTCCACCGGCGGGCACGACGCCTCGATCCGAGTCGATGCGACCCGAGACTCGTCTGTCACGTCATCGACCAAGGAGGCTGACCGCCGGGCTCGCCCGAGCGCGTCGGCGCCCCTGCAGGGACGGCTGGACGACTGCACGCCGGCCGCTCGTACATCGCTCACCATCCGATGCTCGTCGGCACGAGCTTCCCGCGCCGGGCGAAGGCGAGGTAGGCGCGCTCGAAGCCCATCTTGGCGACGAGCCAGGAACGGCCTTCGGAGACCGTCGGAATGCGGTTGCGGGGCGGGCGGACGGGGTCGACGGCGAGGTAGGCGGCGCGGTCGCCCATGTCGAGGATGCAGCGGGCCGACAGCTCGGCCCTGGGGGCTTCGTGGCCGTCGAGGCGCGCCGAGAGGTCGACGGCGGCGATCCTCGCCATCTGCTCGGTCATGTGGCCGGTCTTCGGGAAGTTGACGGCCACCGGGGTCTCTCCGACGGGGGGGAGGGCGACGGCGACGCCGACCGCGTACACGCCCTCGGCCGAGGTGTGGCGGTAGTGGTCGTCGACGGGCACGAAGCCCTTCGGGTTCGTGAGCCCTTCGCTCGCAGCGACCGCCGCGGCGCCGGCGAGGGGCGGGATGACGATCGAGCACACCGAGGGCGTCGGGGCCGCGTCGGCCGTCTCGACGGACTCCCCGGTGACCCGGGTGATCGCGACCGAGGTGCGATAGGCGATGTCTCGCTCTTCGAGGGCGGCCTCGAAGAGCTGGCGGATGGTGCCGGCGCCACCCATGCCCATGTGGCCGAGGAACGGCTCGGGCGTGAGCAGGCTCATGGGGACCTGGTGGCGAAGCCCGCGGCGCCGGAGCAGGTGGTCAAGGCAGAACGCGAGCTCGTAGACCGGGCCTATGCAGCTCGCTCCCGGGGCCGCGCCGACGACGACCGGTCCCGGCTCGGCGAGGAGGCGCCGGATCGCCTGGGCGAGCTCCTCGGTCTCCGGTGCCGACATCGGCGAGTGGCCGGGGCCGTCGAAGGGCCCGAGCCCAGGGACGGCCTCGTTCGCGCTGCGGTGCCCGGTGGCGACGACGAGGAAGTCGTAGGGGTGCTCGCCCGCGTCCGACGCGATCACCTTGGCGGCGGTGTCGATGTGGGTGACCGTCTCGTTCGCGAAGCGGACCTGCTTTCGGGCGAGGGGGGTCGCGAGGGGGAACGAGATCTGCTCGAGGCGCCGCCGCCCGGTCGCCACCCAGGGGAAGGAGGGGACGAAGCGGAACTGGTCGTCCCTGGAGACGAGCGTGATCTCGGCGCGCTCGGGGCTGAAGCGTCGGCGGAGCTCGTAGGCGGCGGTCAGTCCGCCGAAGGAGCCGCCGACGATCACGATGCGCAC
>JAJYVX010000178.1:5148-6092 GCA_021791795.1 Actinomycetes bacterium
CTTGTCGGCCCAGATCGTCCAGTCGGTCGCCTCCTCCAAGGTGGAGCGACGGGCACCGCCGGCGAGCAGCTCGTCGGCGAGGCCCCGGGCGTCCATGCACGTGCCGCAGCAGCCGATCACCCCGCCGTGGCGGACGACCGCGGTGACCATGCGGTCGATGTGGTAGTAGCCGTCGGGGACCTTCTGGTTCCTTATCGCGCAGCCGACGGCGTCGCCGAAGCAGAACACCCGCACCTCGACCCCCTCGCGCTTGGAGAGCGCGCCGGCGAGGCGCAGGCCGTTGTAGGAGCGCTCGGTGCCATAGGGCGGGTCGTTCAAGACGACGAGGATCTTCATGGGGGCGTTCCTTTGCTCGTGCTGGGACTGGTCGGAGACGGCGTGGTGGCGACAAGGGCCAGATGCGCGCCGGCGAGCAGCTCGGCGGCCGCTTCGATCTCAGCCCGGGTGGGTGCCGCGACCGGGCGAGAGCCGCACCGCGCCGAGGGCAACCTCGGGGGCGGCACCCATGACGAGCAGGGTCGTGTTCTCGGTGTGCTCGCCGGCGTGGCAGGCGGACCCGGTGGACGCCGCGAGCTGGGGGACCCGGGCAAGGACGTCCGTGCCGAGGACGCCGGGGAACGAGACGTGGGTTTGTGGTCGAGGTAGACGGCCTCGTCGGTCGCCGCGGCGCTCATCGGCGACGGCCCGGCCTCGCCTCGTGCCCGTTCGTCGGTGCCGTGGCTGGCGTGTCGCGCCCCGAGCGGCCTGCTGGGGCGGTGGCGACGGGGAGGCCGGCCTGGCGCCACTCGGGAAGCCCGTCTTCCAAGCAGCGCGCTCGCAGCCCTCGGGCACGAAGGGTCGCGACGGCTTCGGGGGCGAGGAGGCACAGGGGCCCCCGGCAGTAGGCGACAACCTCGAGGCCGGGGTCGAGCTCGCCGAGGCGGGCCTCCAAGTGCTCCAAGGGC
>JAJYVX010000179.1 GCA_021791795.1 Actinomycetes bacterium
ACTTCCTCGAGGCTCGTGAGCCCGAGGGCCGCTTTGCGTAGTCCGTCGTGCCGCAGGGGCACGGTGCCCTGCTCCGTGGCGATCCGGTGGAGCTCTTCCACGGACGCCCCGGCGATCACCGCGCGCTCGATCTCCTCGGTGACGATGAGGAGCTCGTGAATCGCTATCCGGCCGCGGTAGCCGGTCCGGCTGCAGGCCTGGCAGCCGACGGCCTTGCGGAACCGTGGCATGCCGCTTCGAGGTTCGTCGCTCTCCGCCCAGCCGAAGACGGTGAGCTCCTCCTCCGTCGGCTCGTGTGCCTCGGCGCAGTTCTCGCACAACTGGCGCGCCAGCCGCTGGGCCACCACGCAGTCGATCGACGAACCGACGAGGAAGGGCTCGACCCCCATCTCCACGAGGCGCATCGGCGTGCCGGCTGCGTCGTTCGTGTGAAGGCTCGAGAGCACGAGGTGGCCGGTGAGGGCCGCCTCGATCGCGATCACGGCGGTCTCCCGGTCGCGGATCTCTCCGACGAGGATGATGTCGGGGTCCGAGCGCAGGATCGATCTCAGTGCGCCCGCGAAGGTGAGGCCGGCCTTCGGGTTCACCTGCACCTGGTTGACTCCGCGCAGCTGGTACTCGACCGGGTCCTCGACCGTGATGAGGTTGCGCTCCGGCCGGTTGAGCGCGTTGAGGGTGGCATAGAGGGTGGTCGACTTGCCCGAGCCCGTCGGCCCCGTCACGAGGATCGTCCCGTAGGGCTTCCGGTAGGCGTGCTCGTAGCGGGTCTGCACCTCCGGCAGGAAACCGAGGTCTCCGAGATCGAGCATGGCGTTCGTCTTGTCGAGGATCCGGAGGACGATCTTCTCGCCGTGCACCGTCGGCAGCGAGGCGACCCGGAGGTCGATGTCCCGCTGGCCGGCGCTGAGAGAGATGCGGCCGTCCTGGGGAAGCCGGTGCTCCGCGATGTCGAGGTTCGCCATCACCTTGAGCCGGGTCGTCACTCCGCCCTGGATGGCCTTAGGCGAACGGGTGATGTCGTGCAGCACGCCGTCGATGCGGAAGCGGATCCGCAGGTCGTCGGCCGCCGGCTCGATGTGGACGTCGGAGGCGCGCTCCTGCAGCGCCTGGCGAAGTATCAGGTTGACGTACTTGACGATCGGGGCGTCCTCGACGACGGCGTGCAGGTCGGTTATCTCGACCCCGCCGGATGCCCCCTCTACGACCTGCGACTGCTGCGCCGCGTTGCGGGCGGCGTCGTCCGTCTCCTTGTCGTGACGGTACGCCCTGGCGATGTACTCGGCGATCTGCCTCGGGCTCGAGACGACCGTGACGACGTCCCGGCCGAGGAGGGTGCGGAGATCGTCGAGGGCGAACACGTCGGACGGGTTGGCCATCGCGACGACCTGCGCATTGCCGCGAAAACCGATGCCGAGGAGCTGGTGGCGGCGTGCCATCGCTTCGGGGATGAGGCTCGTGGCCTTCGAGTCGATGGGGAAGACGTTGAGGTCGGCGAACTCGAGCCCCATCTCGTCGGCCATCGCCTTTATGAGGTCCTCGTCCGTGACGAGCCCGAGCTCGGAGAGGATCTCGCCGAGCGGGCGACCGGTGGCGGCTGACTCGCGCAGCGCGGCCTGCATCTCTTCTGCCGTGACGTGACCCGACTGCACGAGGATCTCGCCGAGCGCGGGTTTGGCGGCCTCCTCTGCCCTGGACGCGCTGCTGCGCTTCGGGACGCGGGGTCCGCCGTCACGCGCTGGACCGGTGGCCCTCATGGGCTCGGCTTCATCGGTGCCGTCACTTCGAGGCGCCCCGGCAGCGGCGGCTGCCGAGTCGTCAAGCACAGTCACCTCATTCTCGGCGAGCTCTTCGGACCCCGGGGGTGCGGGCTCAGAGAGGTCGGCGAGCATCTCCGCGGCCTCCGCGAGGGCTCGGTCGGCTGGAGCCTCCACTTCGCCGAGATCGAGGTCGTGCACGACCTCTTCCTCCTCCAGCCCTTCGGCTGCTGCTGCTTCCTCGCCTTGGCGGCCTACGCCTCCACTTCCTTCCGCCTCGCCGGCGCTCTCGGCGAGCTCGCTCCAGCTCGCCTCGCTCTCGTCCTCCTCGAGGAACTCGCCGAGGTCGTGGACGGTCGGTTGAGCCTCTTCCTCCGGCTCTGCCGCGGTCGCCTCCTGCCACGGCGGCGTGGCCGGTGCCTCCACCGGAGTCTCGCGAACGGCCCTATCACTCACAGGACCGAACCCGTGCTTGTACATTCGCTCGATGTACGCGTCGACTTGTGAGGCGCATGCGACGACTGCGTGGATCTCGCGCCCGATGACGGTCCTCACGTCGTCCATGGCGACGACGTTGTCCGGGGAGGCGACCGCAACGACTGGCGTTCCGAACTTCCATCCGACGGCGAGCGAGTGGTGGCGCCGCGCCAGCTGTTCCGGCAGCAGAGATGCAGCGGCTGCGTTGAGGGGGTACCGGTCGAGATCGACGTACTCGAGGCCCACCGTCCTCGCGAGAGCTCGCGCTACGTCGACCTCTTCCTTGGTCGGCGACACACGACGCGTCCCAGTGTGTTCAGTTGTGCTCATCGCAACTACCACCTCCGATCGGCCCGAGCGGACCTACCAGTCTGCCGGGGGCCGGGGGCAGTGCGGTAACTCACGCCCGCGCTATCTCGTGCTACCACTGTCAGATTCTACTACGCTCAGTGTTCTTGAGCACACGCTTAGTGTTCGACAGATCCGGCCCAACTCTTTAGGTCAAGCCCTCGCATGAGCCTCGGCCAGTCCCATCTCCTCGCGGCGGTCTTAGCCGCCCTCGTAGGACTCGTCGTCGGCTCGTTCGGGGCCCTCGTGGCCGACCGCGTGCCACGCGGGGAGTCGATCGTCCGGCCCGCGTCTCACTGCGACAGCTGCGGCGCTCCTCTCCGGTCGACCGACAACGTGCCGGTCGTCGCCTACATCCTCCTCAAGGGGAGGTGCCGGCACTGCTCGGCGCGCATCCCTTCCCGGACACTCCTCGTCGAGCTCGCCACCGCGGCGCTCTTCGCGCTCGTCGCGTGGCGCCTGCCGACCCTCTGGGCTCTCCCGTCCTACCTCGTCGTCGTCGCCGGCCTCGTCATCCTCTCGGCCATCGACTTCGAGCACAAGAGGTTGCCCGCAGCCATCGTCTACCTGACGGCGCTCGTCGCCGCACCACTGCTCGTGCTGGCTTCGGGGATGACAGGAAAGTGGAACGCGCTCCTCGTCGGGCTCGTCGCCGCGGCGGCGTGTTTCGCCGTCTTCTTCGCCGTCTTCATCGCCGTCCCGAAGGGGATGGGCTTCGGCGACGTCCGGCTCGCCGGGCTCTGCGGCGGGTGGCTCGGCTGGCTCGGCGCGAGCGTGGTACCGGTCGGGATCGTGGTGAGCTTCGTGCTGGCGGGAGTGCCGGCGATGGTCCTTCTCGCCCGCGGCAAGGCGACGCGAAAGTCGGCGATCGCCTTCGGGCCGTTCCTCGCCGGCGGCACGGTCTTCGCGATCTGCTTCGGGAGGTTGGTGGCGCACGCCTGGGCTCACGTGTGAGTCCGGGAAGCGCCCGACCGCCTGCTCAGCGGGCGGCGGCGCTCGGCACGAGGCCCTTCTGCTGCAGGGCGACGCGAAGGTCGTGGGGGTTGGAGGACGCCTGCGTGGCAGAGCGGAGGTCTATGACGCCCGCCTCGAGCAGCTTCACGAGAGCCTGGTCGAACGTCTGCATGCCGTAGTACTCGCCATCGCGGATGATCTGGTTGATGTCGGCGCCGTGATCGGGATCGCCGATCGTCTGCTGTATGCGGCCGTTCACGACCATGATCTCGAGGGCGGGGACGCGCCCGCAGCCGTCGAGCGTCGGGACCAGCCGCTGGCAGATCGTCCCCTTCAGGGCGCCGGCGAGCGAGATCCGCGCCTGGTGCTGCTGGTTCGCAGGGAAGAAGTCCACTATCCGGTTGATCGTCTCCACGCAGTCGATGGTGTGGAGCGTCGAGAAGACGAGGTGACCCGTCTCTGCGGCGCTGAGAGCGGTGGCCACGGTCTCCGCGTCGCGCATCTCGCCGACGAGGATGACGTCGGGGTCTTCGCGCAGCGCCGAGCGGAGCGCCGTGAGGAAGCTCTCCGTGTCGAAACCCACCTCGCGCTGGCTGATGGCCGCGGTCTCGTCCCGGTGGAGGACCTCGATCGGGTCTTCGATCGTGACGACGTGGCACTCGCGGGTGTGGTTGATGTGGTCGATCATGGCCGCGAGGGTCGTCGTCTTACCCGAGCCGGTCGGACCCGTCACGAGCACCAGCCCGCGCTGCTCGTCCGCGAGCGTGCGCACGGCCGGGGGCAGACCGAGATCCTCGAAGGACCGCGCGCCGGAACGTACGAGCCGGAAGACGAGCCCGACGGTGCCACGCTGGCGGAAGGCGTTCACGCGGAAGCGGCCCAACCCGGTGAGCGAGTAGGCGAAGTCGGCTTCCTGCCGGGCGACGAAGCCCTCCCAGATACGACCGTCCATGACCTCCTCGGCGATCTTCTCCAGCTCTTCGGGGAGGGGGTTGTCCTCGTCGAGAAGCCGGATGAGGTTGCCGTTGATGCGAAGCCGTGGCGGAGACCCCACTTTCAGGTGAAGATCGGAGCCGTGAGCATCCGACAAGCGGCGCAGCAAACGGTCGAGATCGGCCCGGTCCACGACTCCATGCTCCCATATTCAGGGTTTTGCTGCAAATAGTGACTGTACCGTCACTTATAGTGGGCAGACGTGGACCGTATTGCAAGGAGGGCCCTCTCCCGTGCGTCCCACTGAGACGAATCGCTCGCCGCATGTGTGGGCGAGGTGGGCAGAGGGGTAGATGGAAGAGCCGTGACGACCTCCGGGGAGAAGCAGCCGATCGTTACTGGATCGGAACAAAATGCTGTTTCGGTTCACAGGAATAGGCGGCATGATCTTGGTATGACCGTGCTTCCATCCGCAGGTTGGACCGACGGCAAGAAGCCGGAGGAGAGCATGGAGGGGCCGGGAAGGACACGCGGTGCTCGGGGCGGCGATGGGGCTTCTGAGTTCCTCGTCCTCGATTCGTGCCACAGCACCTGGCTGTTCGACGTACCTGCCAAGCGGTTCCGCCGGATCCTGAAAGGGCTCGACCTCGACCCTGCGCTTGCGGCAACGGACTGGCGTAGCTACGAGCGGCTGGAGCTCTCCGACGACTCGGACGCGTTCGTCGTCGTGCTGAACGCTGCAGGCACGCGTCGCATACGCTCATGGAGGCATGTCGACGGGTGCGAGCAGTGCGAAGGCGAGCGGACGGCAGAGCTGTCTCTCGACGACATCCGGCGCTTCGCGCTCGCCTGAGCAACGGAGGTTCTCCAGGCGATGACCGCCGACAGCCCTGACGCGGCGCGGCATCCGGTGCAGCTCGTCGGTGACGAGGGGGAGCAACCCGGGCACGCCGATGCCTCGACTCCGGAGGGCGACGCCGAGATCGTCGACGCCGTGGAGCGCCCGGCGAAGGTCATGCGGATCGGCGCCATGACCAAGCAGCTGCTCGACGAGGTCCGGCAGGCGCCGCTCGACCCGGCGAGCCGAGCAAGACTGAAGGACATCTACGAGCGGTCGGTGAAGGAGCTCGCCGAGGGCCTCTCGCCGGACCTCGCGGAGGAGCTCGGTCGTCTCTCGTTGCCGTTCGAGTCCGAGGTGCCGTCCGAGTCCGAGCTGAGGGTCGCCCAGGCACAGCTGGTCGGCTGGCTCGAGGGCCTCTTCCACGGCATCCAGGCGACCCTCTTCGCCCAGCAGATGGCTGCGCGGAACCAGCTCGAGGAGATGCGCCAGCGCGGACTCCCCCGCGGCGGCAGGCCAGAACCGGACGACTTCGCCAGCCGTCCGGGCAACTACCTCTGATCAGCCGGTCCCACCACTCGCCGCCGGCGCGCCTCAGGCGCTAACGTCGGCTGCCTAGGAATGACACGGCTGTAACTTCGTCCACAGCTGTGGAAGAAGCCTGTGGACAGGGGGTGGTGAAGCGGTGGACGTTGGGCCGGCGGCGCCGAGCCGAGCGCACGGCGCGGGGCCGCGCTCCTTCGCCCACCTGCACAACCACACCGAGTACT
>JAJYVX010000014.1 GCA_021791795.1 Actinomycetes bacterium
CCGACGACTCGGCCTGTGGACGAGGTGTGATCTCCGGCCGCTTATGGCGTGGGCAAGTGCTCTGTCAGCTGGCGTCGATCCTGCTCAAGCCCAAACGTGAAGACCTCACCAACCAAGAAGGAGGCGGAAGGTCACGTCGTCTCCGGGCTCGCCTGTTGCGGGGCGGTGATGAGCCAGATCACCAACTCGGTTAGCCTCGTTCGAAGATCGAAGGAGGATCTGTTGGGCAATCTCACGAAAGCAGAGCTGGCGGCGGCCCGTACGACGGCCGGCGGAATCGGCGACCAGTCGGGCGAGATCTTCAAGCAGCTGCTGAGGGAGCGGATCGTCTTCCTCGGGACGCAGGTCGACCAGGTTTCTGCCAACCTGATCTGCGCCGAGCTGCTCCTCCTCGAGGCGGAGGACCCGGACAGGGACATCCATCTCTACATCAACTCGCCCGGCGGTTCGGTGACAGACGGGCTCGCGATCTACGACACCATGCAGTACGTCCGCTGCGACGTGTCGACCATCTGCCTCGGTCTCGCAGCCTCGATGGGTCAGTTCCTCCTCTGTGCCGGCACCCCGGGCAAGCGCTTCGCGCTCCCGCACAGCCGGATCCTCATGCACCAGCCGTCGGGGCAGATGCAGGGCCAGGCCGCCGACATCGCGATCCAGGCCGAGCAGATCATCTACCTGAAGCGGATGATGGCCGAGCGGATCGCATACCACACGGGTCAGCCGGTCGAGCGGATCGAGGCGGACTCGGACAGGGACCGCTGGTTCACGGCGGAAGAGGCACGCGAATACGGCTTCATCGACCAGGTCATCGACCGCTCGTCCCTCAAGGCCGCGTCCTGACGAACCGCTCTGTCGTCGTCGTCGCGAGCCGGCGTGCAGAGCATCTGGCTCGTTGCCTCGAGTCCGTCGGGGGCCAGGCACAAGAGATCGTCGTCGTCGACAACTGCTCCGAGGACGGCACCGCGAGCACCGTCGCGCGGGACTTCGGAGCGCGCGTCGTCCGCTCGAAGCGGGCGCACGGCTTCGCCGGCGCGGCGAACGCCGGCGTGGCGGCGGCGCGGGGAGACATCGTCGGCCTGCTGCACGACGGGACGCTTGCCGGACGCGGCTGGCTCGACGTCGCCGCGAGACACCTCGACGACGAGACGATCGCCGCGATCGGCCCGAAGCTCGTACGGGACGGCCGCTATCTCGAGCTCACGATCGATGAGGCAGCGGCGAGACGAGAGGACGAGGACGGCGAGGGAAGGAGCGAGCTCGTCTCTGCGGTGGTCGCCGGCAACGACGTGCTCGGAGACATCGTCGGGACGGCCGTGCAGCCGCCGGCGGGCGATGGTCCGTCGGCCTCGAGAGCGGCGCGAGCCGGCGCACCGGCTGCGGGAGTTGCCTCGGTGCAAAGGGGCGAGCCTTTCTACGCTCCTCTTCCCGAAGGCGGTGGCGGCGTCGATGTCCTGGTCAACGGCGAACCGGTCCGGCCGCGGCGAGTGCTCGACCTCCTCCAGAGCGCAGGGTTGTACCTCGCTCCGGACGGTTCGGTCGGCGACATCGCGGTGGACTGTCCGGACGGGGAGCGCTTCGACGCGCCCGAAGAGAGGTTCGGTCTGCGGACGACCGCTCTCGTGTTCGCCCGGGACACCTGGCGGCGGGTCGGTCCGTTCGAGCCGAGGTTCGGCTCGTCCTACGAGGATTGCGATTGGTGTTGGCGAGCCCGTCTGCTGGGACTGCGCCTGATCTTCGACCCGGGAGCCCAGGTGAGGGTGAGGCAGGCTGCGACCGATGGCCGACTGCCGGGCGACGCCCGCGGCCCGGCTTCGGATCCCGAGGAGCTCGGCCGGATCATGGCGCTCGTGAGGAACGCACCGCTTCGGGTCGCGACGGCGCAGGTGTGGGGGAGGAGGGCGGTGTCGCGGGGCGAGTTTCGCCGGGTGACGGCGAGAGCAGTGCCGCTCTCGTACGTGGCACGGGCCCGCTCGAGGCGCAGATGGGTGTTGCGGCCGGAGGACGTCTTCGAGCGGTGGGCCGGAGTGGATGCCCCTTCTCGCGTGGCGCGGCAAAAGCGATAGCTCAGGGGAGCGGTCACCTATCATCCCGCGAGGCGGCGATCCGCGAGGAGAGCAAGTGTCGGAGACAGCGTTACGAACCGGGCGGCTCGCCTTCGTCACACCACGCTACGGGCCCGGAGTCGTCGGCGGATCGGAAGCCGTGTCGAAGGAGGCCGCTCACGGACTCGCCGCCCGGGGCTACGAGGTCGACATCCTCACGACGTGTGCCCGCGACCACTACACGTGGGCGAACGAGTTCCCTCCGGGAGACAGCCGGGAGGGCGGGGTCACCGTGCGGCGGTTCCCGACCATGCCCGGGAACGAGCTCGCAGGCTGGGTTCGTCTGCAGGGAAGGGTCCTCGAGGAGCAGGAGCTGACGGACGCCGAGGAGCTCGCCTGGGTGAACGGGCGCTTCCGTGTTCCCGACCTCTACCTGCACCTCGCCGCTTCCGCCCGCGAGTACGACGCCATCGTGTTCTCCCCCTACCTCTTCTGGTCGACCCTCTACTGCACGGACATCGCCCCCGAGCGAACGATCCTCATGCCCTGCCTGCACGACGAGCCTTACTCCCGCCTGCGGGCAGTGCGTGCGGCTCTCGCCGGGGCGGCTGCCGTGTGGTTTCTCTCCGAGCCTGAGCACCAGCTCGCCCACCGCCTGGCGCCCCTCCCGGCCGAACACCCGGTGATCGGAGCCGCGGTCGACGTGCCCGCGCGCTACGACGTCGCCGGCTTTTGTGAGCGGCACCACGTCGAACGGCCCTTCGTGCTCTACGCGGGTCGCCGGGAGGAGGCAAAGGGTTGGCAGCAGGTCCTCGGGGCGTTCGGTGCCGCAGTTCTGAGGCATGGAGCTCCGTTCGACCTCGTGACCATCGGCGTCGGCGATCCTTCGGTGCCCGAGGCACTCGAGCATCGCGTGATCGACCTCGGATATCTCGAACCAGAGGAGGTCCCGAACGCCTTCGCGGCAGCGGCTGCATACCTGCAGCCGAGCGCCAACGAGAGCTTCTCCCGGACGATCATGGAGGCGTGGCTGGCAGGGACCCTCGTGCTCGCGAACCGCGCCAGCGACGTGGTCACGTGGCACTGCGAGCGGTCCGGAGCCGGGCTTGTCTACAGCGACGAGCTGGAGCTCGGGCAGTACCTGAGTTTCGTGGCGGCCGCGCCGAAGGTCGCCGGGGAGCTCGCTGCGAAGGGGCGGGAGTACGTGCTCGCCAATTACAGGTGGCCCTGCGTGCTCGACGCCATGGAGGCGTCGCTCGGGTGTCTTCTGTGATCCCTTCGAGAGGAGCTGCGTGAGCGTCCTCGTCGTCGGCTCCCTCCCGCCTCCGGCCGGCGGACACCGCGGGTCCCTCCTGGACAAGGTCGTCGAGCTGAAGCGCTCGGGCAGACTCACGACCGTCCTCTCCCTCGACCCGCTCTCGGTGGCGCACAGCTACCTGCCGGCGCCGGGAATTCGTGCCGCAGTAGCCGTCGCCGCGGCCGCGAGGCGTCATGAGGAGGTTGTCCTTCAGCTCGAGCCGGGCCTGCCCGTGCGGATCGGCGCCGGCCAGGCCGAGCGGGCCGCGGCGCTGCTCGTGCTCGGCCGGGCCTTGCGCAAGGTGGAGGGCGTCACCCTGAGGCTGGAGCAGCTCGACGACCTTCCCGGGGGTTGCGGCGGTCGGGCGGCCCGGGCGCTCTGGGACGCCGCGTCGTCGATCGAGGCGGGTGACGAAGAAGTGCGCCGCGCCCTTGCTCCCATCGCGGGCGACGAGAAGGTGAGCGTCCCCGGCACCGTCCCTGCCAGAGGTGGCCCATACCCTCCGACGAGCGACGAGTGGGAGGTGTCCGCTCTTGCCTCCGCCGCCGAGGTGACGGCGACGGTACGCGCCAAGGCGGCGGCAGAGCGGCTCCGGCTGGCCGAGTCCGGTCGCTTGTTGTACGGCACCCCCGGACGTTCGGGGTGGACGAGGGTTCCCGAATGGGAGTGGCTCGGCGCACCCGGAGCCGGTGTTCCCTCCTTCGAGCAGGCGGTTCGACCAGGTGACCAACCGAAGGTCGCGCGCCGCATCGCCCGGAGCGCCATCGAGTGGGCTGAGAGCCGCAGGTTCACCCGTGTCGTCGCTCATGGCTTGCTTTTCGTGTACCGTGCCCTGAAGCGGTCCTTCTAGCTGCTCGTTTCGTGCGGCAACCGGCAACACTGCTCCCAGTAGGATCGTTTTGCCCCCGCCGAGATCGTGACAGTCGCGACCGGGGAAGCAGGAGGAACGCTTTCGTATGAGCCGCGTGCGCGACGCAGCGACCGAAACGTCGCACCTGGCGTTGGAGCCCGGAGCCATCGAGTGGACAAGACGCGACCGAGGCGAGCTGCCGGCCCGCGTCGTGGCGGCTCGGGTCACGGTGAGGAAGCGCCTGAAGGAGATCTGGGCGGCGCGCGAGCTTCTGGTCTTCCTCGTCCGCAAGGAGCTGAAGGTCCGCTACAAGAGCTCTGTGCTGGGGTTCCTCTGGAGCTTCCTCAACCCGGCGCTGGTGCTCATCATCTACTACGTCGTCTTCAAGTACTTCCTACACAACACGACGCCGGACTTCGCTCTCTTCCTCTTCTCGGGACTGCTCGCCTGGAACCTGTTCAACAACTCGCTCCTCTCCGCGTCGAGTGTGCTCGTCGCGCACGCCGGCATCGTGAAGAAGGTCGCCTTTCCTCGCGAGGTCCTTGCGCTCTCCCAGGTCGGGGTCTCGATCTGCTACTTCTTCTTCCAGACATGCATCCTCGCCGTCTTCCTCGCCGGGTTCCAGGTCGTGCCGGTGGCTCAGTACGTGCCCCTGATGGTCCTCGCACTCGTCGCCGACGTCGTACTCTCGGCGGCGCTCGCCGTGTTCCTCTCGGCCGTCAACGTGTACCTGCGGGACGTTCAGCACTTCGTCGAAGTGCTCCTCATAGCTCTCTTCTTCTCGCCCCCGATCGTCTATCCGTTCGCCAGCCTCCACCTGCACCATCTGCGACTTCTCTACCTGGCGAACCCGCTCGTGTGGATCGTGCTCACCTTCCAGCGCTGCCTGTACGGCCACGTCGTCCCACCCGGCCAGAGCCTCGGCGGCGTAGCCTCGCCCCTCGCCAGCTGGGGCCAGGGTGTGTACCTGACCGGTCTCGGAGTGATACTCGCCGGTTCGCTGCTGCTCTTCCTCGCGGCGATGCTCATCTTCGGCAGGGTCGAGGGGAACTTCGCCGAGGAGCTTTGAGGCCAAGATGAGCTCAGCAATCGAGATCCAGCAGGTCTCGAAGAGATTCCGCCTGTACAAGGAGAAGTACACGTCGCTCAAAGAGCGCGTGATCCACGGCGGCAAGATCCCCTACGAGGAGTTCTGGGCGCTGCGCGACATCGAGCTCGAGATCCAGCCGGGCGAGACGATCGGCATCCTCGGCCGGAACGGCTCGGGGAAGTCGACCCTGCTCAAGTGCATAGCCGTCATCCTCACCCCCACCGCGGGCCACCGCCTCGTCCGCGGCCAGCTCGCCGCCATGCTCGAGCTCGGCGCCGGCTTCCAGCCGGAGATGTCCGGGCGCGACAACATCTACCTGAACGCGTCGCTCCTCGGACTGTCGAGAAAGGAGATCGAGCGCTCCTTCGATGAGATCGTCGCGTTCGCCGAGCTGGAGGACTTCATCGACAACCAGGTGAGGTTCTACTCGTCCGGTATGTACGTGCGGCTGGGTTTCGCCGTCGCCGTGAACGTGGACCCCGACGTCCTCCTCGTCGACGAGGTCCTCGCGGTCGGGGACGAGCGCTTCCAGCAGAAGTGCATGCAGCGCATCAACCAGTTCCAGGCCGAGGGCCGGACCATCGTGGTCGTGTCGCACGCCGCTGACGCGATGCGCCAGATCTGCAACCGTGTCGCCGTCATCGACGCCGGCCGGCTCGTCACGGTTGCCCCGCCCGGAGAAGCCATCCGGACGTTCCGTGACAGGCTGATCGAGACGGGGGCAGCAGACACCCCGTTGCCCACGCTCGAGGACACCGGCGAGCTGGTGGACTCGAGGCAGCCGGCCCCACCGATGACCGGTTCGCGCCGCGTCGAGATCATGAGCTGCTTCGTCGACCGGCCTGATCCAGACTCTCGGGCGCATCTGTTCTCGGGTGAACGGCTCGCGCTCACGCTCGAGGTCTCGTGCCGTGAGCGGATGCGGAACGTCGCCTTCGGCTGCTCGCTCTTCACCGACAGGGGTGATCTCCTGTTCGACTCCGACAGCGCGATCCTCGGCGAGGAGCACGAGCTGCCGGTGGGTCAGTCCGTCGTCCAGTTCGAGTTCCCGTCCATACCCTTTCTCGATGGCGGGATCGTCATCAACGTGCGCGTCCAGGACGCCGGCGGCGGCGCGGTGCACGCGCGCCTCGAGCCCGCAGCCACGATCAAGGTGGTCAACCCGGGGCGGGCAACGGGCATCGTCGGCGTTCCCATGGAAGTCAAGGTGAGCTCGGGCGCCAGCCGGCTTCCGGCATGAGCAGCTCTCCCGGCGAGGAGTTGTTGGGCGAGATCGCGAACGAGGCAAGGGGCCTTGTGGAGAACGGCGTGCTGCCCGTCGTCTACCTGGACGAGCTCGAGGACTCGTGGCAGGCGATCGCAGCCGACAAGAGGGCCTTGGCGGTAGCGGCCGCCGCCTCCGATGCGGACAGCCGAGCGGGCGCGGATGGCTCGGGGCCGCTCCTCGGAGCCGCCCGCGTGGCCGTCCGGCGCGTCGGTTCCCGGGCGAAGCGCTCAGTTGGTTCGAGGGTGCGGTCACTCGAGCGAGCGTCCGCCAGGTTGGCCGTGCGTTACGCGGAGGAGCTCTCCACGCGGTCCCAGGTCGAGCTGGACCGTGCGCGACGCCTCGGCGGGTCGTCACCGGTGCTCCTGCGGTTTGCTCGTGTCTCACCGGTGGCACGCAGCTATACCTCGCTCCGGCGAGTCGAGGTGGTATCCATGGACCCCGCGATCGAGGACCTCGTTGCGGACCGGTTGCTCCGCCACGGGGTCCCCCACGTCGTGCATGCCGAGTGCGGTGACGGGTCGCTGCTCCGCCGCTTGTCCGAGCACGGGCTTCCGGGCGAGGGTGCCGACCCGGCATGGGATGGAGCGGCGGACGCGGGCCGGGCGGGCGAGACCGGTGGCCCGCACGGAGAGGTCGGAGGTCGCCTGCAGGTCGTGAGAGCCGGGGCACTCGAGTACCTGGGGGGCAAGCGGAGCGGCTCACTCGGGGCGCTCGTTCTCTCCGGCATCACCGACGGCCTCCGGCCGTCGAGTGCGAGAGCACTCGTCCACCTGGCGGCGGGCAAGCTCCGGCGCGGTGGGACCGTGGCGATCGTGAGCAGGCGGCCGGGTTCTCTGGCCGACATGGACCCGATCGGTGCAGACCTCTCGGCCAAGCGGCCGCTCCGCCCGGTGACCTGGTGCCACCTGCTCTCCCGCTACGGCTTCGGCGACATAACCGTGCACGACGAAGCCGGCCGAGCGCACTACGCAGTCTTCGCGACACGATGACGGTGCCTGAGCCGCGACGACCGCCCGCCCGACCTGTCCGCGTCGACCAGGTGCTCCCTTCGATCGTCGAGAGGGACGCGGTCAGCCAGCACACCCTCGAAGCTCAGAAGGTGTTGCACTCCATGGGTTTCGTCTCCGAGATCTTCGCGGCGTCGTTCGGTCCAGGGCTCGCAGACTGGGTTCGCCCGATCGACGAGCTACCGGTCGAGGACGGTGGTCGCCAGTGGCTCTGCTATCAGCTCTCGATCGGCAGTCCCGTGGCGGACGTGGTCCTTGCGCACCCCGGCCCGAAGATCGTCAACTACCACAACATCACCCCCTCCGAGCTCGTCGACGCCTGGATGCCCCTCCTCGGCGAGGAGGTCCGGCTCGGTCGCCTTCAGCTGCAGGAGCTCGCGCCCGTGACCGAGCTCGGGATCGGCGTGTCGCGCTTCAACACCGACGAGCTCGCAGGTGCCGGCTATCGACGGGTGGTCGTCGGTCCCCTCATGGCTGACACGTCACACTTCAGGCGAGCGCCCGATCCGGAGAGGCGCCGCCTCCTCGACAGGGCGAAAGAGGCGGGAGGGGCGGACTGGCTGTTCGTGGGTCAGATGCTGCCGCACAAAGCCTACGAGGACGTCATAAAGGCCTTCGCCTGCTATCTGAGGGCCTTCGACTCGAGAGCGCGCCTGCACCTTGTGGGAAGGCCGAGCTGCCCGAGCTATGCCGAAGCCGTGCGACGCTACGTGAGGCACCTCGGTCTCGACGGCAGAGTCGACCTCGCGGGCTCGGTCAGCCAGTCGGAGCTCGCCGCTTACTACCAGGCGGCGGACGTGTTCGTCTGTCTGTCGAGTCATGAAGGCTTCTGTGCCCCGCTCATCGAGGCCATGCATCTCGGCGTGCCGGTCGTCGCGTACGGCGTCACGGCCGTGCCGGAGACCGTCGTCGATGCCGGCGTCGTGCTCGGAGCAAAGTCACCGGAGCTCGTGGCAGCCGCGGCGCACCGGGTGATGGACGACAGCGACCTCCGCGCCCGGTTGGTCGACAGGGGAACGGAGCGCGCCGGCGAGTTCACGCTGGAGGCGGCGCGCAGGCGGTTCGCCGAGGCGGTTGCCTCGGTGCTTCCTTCGTAGGCGCCGGCCGGCGTTCCTGGTTCACACGGGGCACAGCTGTATCATTGGCATCATCGTGCACGTGCGACCCCGGATGTCCCGCGCCTCGAGCGCGACGCAGACCAGGCGCTGCGGTGTGAGCCTCGCCCGCGTCGCGCGGTCACGGCTCGGTCTCGTCGCGGCTGCCTTTGCCTTCGCCGGCTCTTGTGTGCTCGGTGTCGCGGTGGCCTACCCCGGCGCCGCCCAGGCGATGGCGACGAGGAGGGCGTTCCCTTCGAAGAACGTGACCTTCGCAGGTCACGGCTGGGGTCCTGCCTGGGGCCTGCAGCAGTGGGGGGCGTTCGGCTACGCCGTGCAGCACGAGAGCTACGGGTGGATCCTCGACCACTACTACCCCGGCACGACGATGACGGAGCTCTCGAAGAAGGCCGACACTCGCTACATCAAGGTCACGATCGAAGAGAACGCGAACGCTCCGGTCGTGGTCACGAGCGACTCGCCTTTCACGGTGGCGAGCGGGTCGACGAGGATCCCTGTCGCGGCAGGCACGGCGGTCAAGTCCGTTCTCGTCGCGAGCGGGAAGGCTGCGGGGACTTGGACCGTGTCGCAGGCGAACTCGTGCGCCGCGCCGGCCCGGTCGTGGAAGGTGGTCGCGAGGGGCATCGAAGATCCGACCGCTCTGCCCGACTCGCTCGCGCCACGCGCCCCGCAATCGAAGCTGTTGCAGCTCTGCAGGGCTGACGGGCAACTTGTCACGTATCGGGGCAAGATCGAGGCGTTCGACTACTACGGCCAGCAGACAGGCGACCATCACCTCGCCCGCACGCTCGACCTCGTTCCCTTGGAGCAGTACGTCGCCGACGTCACACCGGCCGAGTCGCCTTCCGGCTGGGGCACCCTTCCCAGCGGAGCGGCCGGGAAGGGGCCGCAGGGTGAGCACTACGGGTTCCAGGAGCTCGAGGCCCAGGCGGTCGCCGTCCGCACCTACGTGCTCGCGCAGATCGCCGCCGGCGGCTGGTACGGGTATGCCGACATCTGCGACGACGTCTGCCAGAGCTACGTGAGTGGGACCGCGTACGAGAGCGCCCTCACGAACGCGGCGACGCGAGACACCCGGGGTGAGGTGCTGATGCTCGGCAGCAGTCCCTGCCACAGCCATTGCTCACCCGCTCCCACCCAGTACTCCGCGTCCTCCGGCGGCTGGACGCAGGGCAGTCCCGACTTCAAGCCCGTGGTCGACAAGGGTGACGCCGTGTGCCTCAAGGGAACGTACGGGCTGGGTTGCAACCCATGGCACGACTGGACGGCATCGGTTCCGGTCACCGCAGTCGAGAAGATGTTCCCGGCGATCGGGGAGCTCGCGAGCGTGAAGGTGACGGCCCGGAACCGTCACGGTGCCTATGGCGGGCGGGTCGAGTCGATCGAGGTGGTCGGCACGACGGGCAAGACCGACACCGTCTCCGGCAACACGTGGATGTTCGACTTCGGCTTCGACTCGAACTGGTTCGCCGTCACGGACGGGCCGGGCGCGTCGGCGAAGCCGCCCGTCGCGCACGGGATCGTCTCGCCGGCAATCGGCCGGCCCGGCGCGCAGCCTGCCGTGCCGCCACCCGGCCGGCCGTCCTCTCTCGCGGCCCGCAACGCCTGACCGCCTGCTCCAGGGTCTTCACGGCTCCCCGCCTGAGACGGCCTGCAGGGGCCAGGGCGATGACCGCAGGTAGGCTCGGCCATTCGGTCGGGCGACCCTCGGTCGGGCGACCCTCGGTCCGGCGGATCGGTCGGCCTTGAAGGCCCCAGCTGGAGCGGTTCTAGGAGAACGGTATGGAAGTCCGGGACAAGCTGTACATCGACGGGGCGTGGGTGGTGCCCGAGCGCTCAGAGACGATCGAGGTCTTCGACTCGACCACCGAAGAGGTCATGGGGTCCGTCCCGGCCGGTACCCCGGCCGACGTGGACAGGGCGGCGAAGGCCGCTCACGGCGCTTTCGGCGAGTGGTCGCGGACGTCGGTCGCCGAGCGCACGAAGTTCACCTCGCGGATCTCCGAAGCGCTCGGCGCCCGGATGTCCGACATAGCCGCGTTGATCGCCCGCGAGGTCGGGATGCCGCTCAGCCTGGCGATGCTCATACAGGCGGGCCTTCCCATAGGCACGTTCGCCTCGATGTCGGAGATCGCCGACCAGGTGGCATGGGAGGAGCGGGTGGCGAACTCGCTCGTCCTGCGCGAGCCCGTCGGCGTCGTCGGCGCCATCACGCCGTGGAACTACCCTCTCCACCAGATCGCCGCCAAGGTGGCGCCGGCCCTTGCGGCCGGTTGCACCGTCGTGTTGAAGCCGAGCGAAGTCGCACCCCTCAACGCGTTCCTGCTCGCGGACGTCGTCGACGAAGTCGGCCTTCCCGCGGGCGTCTTCAACCTCGTCTCTGGCACGGGTCCCGTGGTCGGGGAGGCGATTGCCGGCCACCATCAGGTCGACATGATCTCGTTCACCGGCTCCACGGGAGCGGGACGGCGCGTGAGCGAGGTGGCGTCCGCCACCGTGAAGCGCGTAGCTCTGGAGCTCGGTGGCAAGTCGGCGAACGTCATCCTCGACGGAGCCAACTTGAAGAAGGCCGTGAGCACAGGTGTGACCATGTGCTTCCTCAATTCCGGCCAGACCTGCAGCGCCCTCACGCGGATGATCGTGCCGCGATCAGCGCTCGCCGAGGTCGAACAACTGGCGCTCGAGGAAGCAGAGGCCGCTAAGCCGGGGAATCCCTTCGAGCAGTCGACTCGCCTCGGCCCGCTCGCCTCGGCCGAGCAGCGGGAGCGGGTGCGCGGCTACATCCGCAAGGGGATCGAGGAGGGCGCGAAGCTCGTCACAGGCGGGCCTGAGGCGCCTCCGGGTCTCGACAGGGGCTACTTCGTCCGGCCGACGGTCTTCTCCGACGTGCGCTCGGACATGACGATAGCGAGGGAAGAGATCTTCGGTCCGGTTCTCTCGATCATCCCCTACGACACCGAAGAGGAGGCGATCGCGATCGCCAACGACTCCGTCTACGGGCTTGCAGGGGCGGTCTGGGGAAGCGACCCGGAGCGGGCGACGCACGTCGCCCGGCGCATCCGTACCGGGCAGGTGGACATCAACGGCGGCAGTTTCAATCCTCTTGCGCCGTTCGGTGGTTTCAAGCACTCGGGTCACGGACGCGAGCTCGGTCGTTTCGGCTTGGAGGAGTTCCTCGACACGAAGTCGCTGCAGCTCTGAGCGGATCATCCTCGCCTGGCCCGGTGCCTGAGCAATCCGCGCCCGATCCGGCGCGGTCGCCTCCTCAGTCGGATCCGGACGAGCCGCTCGAGCAACCGACCGTCGCCGGGCAGCCGAAACGGGGCTGGCACACCTGGGCGCGTTACCTCGTGGGGGTGGGAATCGGTGCCCTCGCACTCTGGGCAGTGGCGGGTCAGCGGGGCGAGCTCACGGGAGCCACGGCGGACCTGTCCCGGATGCAGATCGACTGGCTCGCCCTCGCCATAGCGAGCGAGTTCGGGTCGGTAGTCGCGTTCGCGAGGATGCAGGGCCGTCTCCTGCGGTCGGCCGGCGGAGACATGCCCGATGCCCGGTTGCTCGGCATGACGTTCGCGGCCGGCGCGATCGCCAGCTCGATCCCCGCCGGGCCGGCAGTCTCGAGCGTGTACGCCTACCGCCAGTACCGGCGCTTCGGGTCCGGCGAGGCAACGGCAGGCTGGACACTCGTCGCCACGCTGATCACGTCGGCGCTCGGGCTCACCTCGTTCGCCACGGTGGGCGTGCTTGTCGCCGAGCGGCAGAGCGTGGCCTTCGACCTCTTGGGCGTGACGCTCGGGGTTCTTCTCGTCGCCGTCCTCGCGGCGGCACTCCTCTGGCAGCGCAGGATCGTCTTCGGCGCCGTCCTCTTGTTCGTCCGGATCGCGGCTCGCCTCGCACGGCGAAGAGAGACCGACAGCGCGGCGCTCGTCGAGCGATGGCGATCACACCTCTCCCAAGTACGGCTCACGTGGAGGGACTTCCTTCCGGCGTTCGCGTGGTCGGTGATGAGCTGGGTGTTCGACTGGGGGGCACTTCTCTGCGGGTATCTCGCTGTCGGTGCGTCAATTCCATGGTCCGGCGTGGTGCTCGCTTATGGTGCGGGCCAGCTGGCCTCGAACCTGCCGATCACACCGGGAGGTCTCGGTCTGGTGGAGGGGAGCCTCACGATCGCGCTCGTCGCCTACGGCGGAGCGCAGGTGTCGACCGTGGCAGCCGTGCTCCTCTACCGAATAGTGAGCTTCTGGGGCTACCTGCCCGTCTCGTGGGGAGTGTGGGCCGCGATGGCCGTACGGGACAAGCGGGCGGACCGTCGGGCAGAGCGCGAGGCTGTGCCGGTGATGGTGACCGTGCCGGCGTTCAACGCCGTCGCCTCAGAGAGCAGCGAAACGGGGCGCGGATGACATCCCACCATCAAACACTCCCCGTCCGCCGACGCCGGAAGGCGAGTCTGCTCGCCACGCTGATCGGCGCGACGCTCGTGCTGTCCTCCTGCACGTCGGTGCGCAACTCGCTCGGCACGCGGACGGGCGTGTGCTTCAAGGTGATACCCGAGGCACGGGCAGCTGTCGGGAGCTCCGCACGCTTCGACGGGGTTCGCGCCATCCCTCCGAGCGAGCTGCTCTCTGCGTACGAGCGGGCGGTGAAGGCCCACGTGAGCGTCCCGGACAACCTCGCCGACAACCTCCGCCGGGCGACATGTCTCGTGGCGTTTCGGGGCAGCTTCAGCGTCACGACGGTGAAGGAGGGATGGGCGCCGCGCTCAGGCCCGTATCGCGTCGCCATAGTCGTACTGCTGCAGTCGGACGCCAAGGTGATAGTGACCGGGTTGTTCAAGGCGGTCCCGCTGCGTTTCGCCCATTACTTCGCGTTCGAGCGCTGACTCACTCCGGCGCGAGCTCGAGATCGACCGCGACGTCGGCGTCTTCGATCGCTCGCATGTCGAGCACCGCGATGTTGCACGACGTCACGAGGTCGTCCCGGGCGAGCCCGAGCAGCTCCAACTTCGCGCGGGGACCGGTCAGGCTACAGCGTGAGACGGCGGTCCTGAGCGAGCGGTGCTGCTCGCTCTTCGCCCGGCGAACCCGGCCGAGCACGGCGGCCACCGTAGGGAGCAGCTCCCGACGAGCAGTCGCTTCTTCGAGGCCGAGCTCGGTGACGGTCGGCCAGGATGCGAGGTGGACGGAGCTGTCGTGCCACCAGGACCAGGCCTCTTCTGCCGCAAAAGGAAGGAACGGCGCGAAGAGCCGCACGATGGCGCTCAGCGAAGCGTGGAGCGAGAAGAGTGCCGAGTCGGTGCCAGGCTCGCCGCGTTCGCCGTAAGCGCGGGCCTTCACGAGCTCCACGTAGTCGTCGCAGTAGGACCAGAAGAACGACTCGACGAGCTCGAGGCACCGCGCGTGGTCGAGGTTCTCGAACGCGGTCGTCGTCTCCTCGACGATCTCGGCGAGGTTCGCGAGCAGGGATGCGTCGAGGGCGACGAGAACCCCGGGGCGTCGGGGAGGTGACCACTCGCCACCGTCGTCGCCGACGAGCCGGGAGAGGACGAACCGTGCGACGTTGAGGATCTTGATGGCGAGCCTGCGACCCACCTTCATCTGCTGTTCGTCGAAGGCCGTGTCGACCCCGAGCCTCGCCGACGTCGCCCAGTAGCGCACAGCGTCGGTCCCGTAGCGATCGAGCGGCTCGACCGGCACGACGGTGTTCCCCTTCGACTTCCCCATCTTCTTCCGGTCGGGGTCGAGGATCCAGCCCGAGATCGCCGCGTACCGCCAGGGCGGAACGCCGAATTCCTGCTCGGAGCGTACGACAGTCGAGAAGAGCCACGTACGGATGATCTCGTGTGCCTGTGGCCGCACGTCCATGGGAAAGACCCGAGAGAAGAGGTCCTCGTCGTCGAGCCAGTGCCCGGCGATCTCGGGGGTGAGCGACGAAGTCGCCCACGTGTCCATCACGTCGCTGTCCCCGGCGAATCCGCCCGGCTCGTTGCGCTGGGACTCCTCGTAGCCGTCCGGCACGTCGGTCGACGGGTCGATCGGCAGCCGATCGAGCGCCGGCGTGAGAAGCTCCGTCTCGAGCACCTCGCCGTTGTCGTCGAGCCTGTACCACACGGGGAAGGGCACGCCGAAGAAGCGTTGCCGCGAGATGTTCCAGTCGCCCGTGAGCCCCTCGACCCACGCCTCGTAGCGTGTCCGCATGTACTCCGGGTGCCACTCCATGGCGCGCCCCAGCTCGATCAGCCGCCGCTGCATGCGCATGGTGCGGACGTACCACTGCATCGAGGACACGATCTCGAGGGGCCTCTCGCCGCGCTCGTAGAACTTCACCGGGTGGGTGATCGGCCGAACGTCGCCGATGAGGTCACCCGACTCCCGGAGAAGGTCGGCCATCCGTTCCCGCACCGCCCGCACACCCTTGCCCTCGAGCTCGCCGTAGGTCCGCCGCGCCTCAGCGGGCGAGTCCGACTCCCATCCGGGCTCGCCGAAGGGGGCCTCGCCGAAGCGACCGTCCCGCTGGAGCACCGTCCGGGTCGGGAGCGAGAGCTCCCGCCACCACAACACGTCTGTCATGTCGCCGAACGTGCAGACCATGGCGATACCCGAGCCCTTGTCCGGATCCGCGAGGTAGTGCGATACGACCGGGACGCGCACCCCGAAGAGGGGGGTCCGCACGATCGAGCCGAACAGATCCTTGTAGCGCCGGTCGTCGGGATGAGCCACGAGGGCGACGCACGACGGGATGAGCTCAGGGCGGGTCGTCTCGATCTCGACGGAGCCCGGCCCGTCGGCCCTGGCGAAACGGACCCGGTAGTACGCCCCGGCGACTTCCTTGTCCTCGAGCTCGGCTTGTGCCACCGCCGTACGGAAGTCGACGTCCCACAGGGTCGGCGCATTCTGGCGGTAGACCTCGCCTCGTTCGAGCATGCGCAGGAACGCCCACTGCGAGGTACGCCGCGAATGGGCATCGATGGTCGTGTAGTGCTGCGACCAGTCGAACGACAGCCCGAGGCGGCGGAAGACGTTCTCGAACTGCTTCTCGTCCGTCGCCGTCAGCTCGTAGCAGAGCTGGACGAAGTTCGGGCGCGAGATCGGCACCTCGCCGCTCTTCTCGACGGGCGGTGTGAAATGGGGGTCGTAAGGCTGGCCGGGGTCGCAGCGGACGCCGTAGAAATTCTGCACCCTGCGCTCGGTCGCAAGGCCGTTGTCGTCCCATCCGATGGGGTAGAAGACGGCCTTTCCCCGCATCCTGTGGAAGCGGGCGAGGGCATCGGTCTGGCTGTAGGAGAAGACGTGACCTACGTGCAGCGCGCCGGAAACCGTCGGGGGCGGCGTGTCGACCGAGAAGACGTTCGAGCGCGGATGCGAGCGGTCGAAGCTGTAGGTGCCGTCTCGCTCCCAGCGCTCGGACCACTTCATGTCGAGGCCGTCCAGGCTCGGCTTGTCGGGGATCCGGGGCGCAACCATAGGCCTAGTACGGTACTTCCGTGCTGCGCCTACTCGACACGGCGACCGGTGAGACGCGGCCGCTCGAGGCGCGGGAGAGCGGGGAGATCGGCCTCTACGTCTGCGGACCCACCGTCTACGGACCGCCCCACATCGGGCACGGCCGGGCGACTCTCGTGTACGACATCCTCCGCCGCTACCTCGAGTGGTCCGGCCAGGTGGTCCGCCACGTCTCGAACGTGACGGACATCGACGACAAGATCATCAACGTCGCCGTAACCGAGAAGCGGTCCTGGCAGGACGTGGCGGTAGGAGCAGAGGACACCTGGTGGGACGCCATGGACCGTATGGGGGTGCTCCGACCTCACGTTGTCCCGCACGCGACCGAGTACATCCCAGAGATGGTCGAGCTCGTGGCGCGGCTTGTCGAGGCGGAGGTCGCCTACGAGACGGCCGAGGGAGTGTACCTCTCGGTGGCGAACGTGCCGGGCTACGGGCTCCTCGCACACCAGTCGCTCGACTCCCTGCGGGCCGGTGCCAGGGTCGAGGTCAATGAGGACAAGCGTGCCCCCGTCGACTTCGCCCTCTGGAAGAAGGCGAAGCCGGACGAGCCGTCGTGGCCCGCCCCGTTCGGGCCCGGACGTCCGGGCTGGCACACCGAGTGCGTCGTCATGTCGCTCGCGCTGCTCGGGGACGGTTTCGCGCTGCACGGCGGGGGTGAGGATCTCAAGTTCCCCCACCACGAGAACGAGCGCGCCCAGGCCGTGGCGCTCGGGCAGCCTTTTGCCAGGCACTGGATTCACCACGGCATGATCCTCCTCGGACAGGAGAAGATGTCGAAGTCTCTCGGCAACATCGTCGACCTCCGGAGAATGCTCGAGGTGCACGATCCAAGGGCATACCGCCTCGTCGTGCTGCAGGGGCACTACCGGGAGCAGATGAAGGTCGACGAGACCCGCATAGCGGACGCCTCCCGCACGCTTTCCGGGCTCGACGCGCTCGGCAGGCGACTCGAGGAGGCGGCGCGCGATGGAGGGTCTGCTCCTCCCTCGCCCGACGTGCTCGACGGGTTCAAAGAGCAGATGGACGCCGATCTCGGCACGCCGAGGGCGGTCGCCACGCTCTTCGACGCCGTCAGGCGGGCGAACATCGCCCTCGACCGGCGCGAGACCGAGGTCGGCGTCTCGCTCGCAAGGGGGGCGATGGTCGGTTTCGATGTGCTCGGGCTAGCGCCTGTCGGATCGGCGGAGGTGTCCGACTCCGCCCTGGAGCTCGCCCGCCGGCGGGACGCGGCGCGCGCTTCAGGGGACTACGCAGCGGCCGACGGCCTGAGGGACGAACTGGTCGCCCTCGGCTATCGCGTGGAGGACACGCCGTCGGGGACAAGGGTCCTGCGTTAACAACCGTCGTCCTCTTCGCGCTCCGCCTGGGCGACAGGAAGGTCCGGCGCCGAGTGCGACAGGTAGGCGAGGATGCGCTGCTCCCGCCGGCTGCGGCTCACCGTGTCGAGCACGAGACCGGCGGTGAGCGAGAGTGCCGCCAGGATCTCGAGCCCGGTGGCGAGAACGGCCGTCGGGAGGCGGGGCACCTTGTGCGTGTGAAGGAAGGTGAGGAGGACCGGGATCCCGAGCGCCACGCCCGCAACGGCGAAGACCAGCGCGGCGATGCTGAAGAAGGCGAGCGGCCGGCCCTGGCGGACGAGGTTGATGATCGTGTGGAGAATCCGGATGCCGTCGGAGTATGTGCCGAGCTTGGACTCCGAGCCGGGTGGCCGCTCCTTGTAGACGGTCTTCACCTCGGTCACCTTCGCGTGAAGCATGAGCGCGTGAACCATCAGCTCGCTCTCGACCTCGAATCCGGACGAGAGCACTGGGAACGACTTGACCAACCGGCGTGAGCACGCCTTGTAACCGGACAGCACATCGCCTACGGGCCGCCCGAAGAAGCGGCCGAGGAGCCCACCGAGGAGGCGGTTGCCGAAGGTGTGCCCGCGCCGGAAAGCCTCCGTCTTCACCGGTTCTCGGGCAGCATTGGCCAGGTCGAAGCCTTCTACGAGGACCTTCTCTACGAGCTCGGGTGCCGCCGCCGGGTCGTAGGTGGCATCGCCGTCGACGAGCACATAGCAGTCGGCGTCCACGTCGGCGAACATCCTCCGCACGACGTTCGCCTTGCCCGGCAGGTCCACGTGGCGGACCACGGCACCGGCGGCAAGAGCCCGTTCGGCCGTGCGGTCTGTCGAGTTGTTGTCGAAGACGTACACGGTCGCGTCCGGGAGCGCCTTGGCGAAGCCGGTGACAACTTCTGCGACCGTCGTTTCCTCGTTCCGGCAGGGGACGACCACCGCGATCCTGGCGCTCTCGGAGTAGGCCGGCGCGCCCGAATGTTCCACGCTCGGCAGCGTAGAGCCTCGTCGCCTATAGGACCGGCATGCTGGACTTATCGAGCGCGGCCGGAGCAACCTCTGCTAGCGTGACACGCTGCAACCGGCCAGTACACCCGTGTTGTCGAGGAGCTGAGGAACGCCGGTTGACACGGATGGAACCGAAGCGACGTCACACGAGCGCATCGGTCGCAGTGGCAAAACCGGTAGTAGGAGCGAGTTCAAGGGGGATCGTCCATCGTGGCGACCGGAGTTGTGAAGTGGTTCAATGCCGAGAAGGGCTACGGCTTCATCTCGCAAAACGACGGGGCTGACGTTTTCGTCCACCACAGTTCTATACAGATGCAGGGCTACCGCACGCTGACGGAAGGACAAGAGGTCGAGTTCGACATCCAGGAGGGCCAGAAGGGCCTCCAGGCTGCGAACGTCCGCGCCGTCTGATCCTGAGCCGCAGCGCCCACGCAGCGCGCATACGGGGTAGCACTCGACAGCCCGATCCCTCCATCGGGCAAGGCAACTCGCCAGTGCGAGCACCGCTTTCACGCGCCCTTGCCGCAGGCGGCTCCTGACGTCGCACGCCCCCGCCGACCCCCGCCCGACGTTTCGCGGGCCGGTGTACGGTGGGCATGGCTTGCCTGGTTACTATAGGGTAAGTAGTTGTTCACCACGGGGTCACTTGGTGCCTTGCTCCGATGGCCGATGGCTGCGAGAAGTGGGTGGCCATAGGTCGTGGGAGACGTGTGAGTCTCGGCCGAGACCACTGTGGATTCGGGGACTATCCGGTCTCGCGACGGGATCGGCCAGGTTGAGGTGAAGAGATGGGTGACTTCTCGCTCGAGTTCAACGAGGACCAGTTGCAGGTCGTCAAGTGGGTCCACGACTTCGCAGAGGGCGTCGTCCGGCCCGCCGCGAGCGAGTGGGACGAGCGTGAGGAGACCCCGTGGCCGGTCATCGAGGAGGCAGCAAAGGTCGGGCTGTACTCGTTCGACTTCGTCGCTCAGTGCTTCGCCGACCCGACGGGACAGCTCCTGCCGGCGGTGAACGAGGAGATGGCCTGGGGTGACGCCGGCATCGCACTCGCCATCTTCGGTTCCACGCTCGGTCTCGCCGGCATCGTGGCCAACGGCACGCCGGAGCAGGTGGGGGAGTGGGCTCCGCAGTGCTTCGGCTCGCCTGGAGACGTCCGGCTCGCCGCCTTTTGCGTGTCCGAGCCGGATGCAGGCTCGGACGTGTCCCAGATGAAGACGAGAGCCGTCTACGACCCTGCGAGCGATACCTGGACGCTCAACGGCACGAAGACCTGGATCACGAACGGTGGCATCGCGGATGTGCACGTCGTCGTGGCGAGCGTCGAGCCGGAGCTGGGTTCGCGGGGGCAGGCGAGCTTCGTCGTCCCGCCGAGTACGCCCGGGCTCTCGCAGGGACAGAAGTTCAAGAAGATGGGGATCAGGGCCTCCCACACGGCTGAAGTGGTGCTGGAGGACGTGCGCATACCGGGGAGCTGCCTCCTCGGTGGCAAGGACAAGCTGGACGAACGGCTTGCATCCGCCCGGGAAGGGCGCCAGGCGAAGAGGCAGGCCGCCATGGCCACATTCGAAGCCAGCCGTCCCACGGTCGCGGCCCAGGCCGTCGGCATAGCGCGAGCCGCGTACGAGTACTCGCTCGAGTATGCGAAGGAACGGAAGACGTTCGGCAAGCCGATAATCGAGCATCAGGCGATCGCGTTCAAGCTCGCCGACATGAAGACCAGGATCGACGCAGCAAGGCTGCTCTACCAGCGCGCCGCCTGGATGGGGACGAACGGCAAGCCGTATGTCGCAGGCGAGGGATCGATGTCGAAGCTCTTCGCCGGCGAGACGGCCGTGTGGGTGACCGAGCAGGCGATCCAGATACTCGGCGGTTACGGCTACATCCGGGAGTACCCGGTCGAACGCTGGCACCGCGACGCCAAGATCTACACGATCTTCGAGGGCACCTCCGAGATTCAGCGCTTGATCGTGGCCCGCGCCATCTCCGGCGTGCACATCCAGTGAGCCGGTGACGGCTGTGGCCTGGCCGGCCATCCGGCGCCTTGGAGGTGGTATGCAGGACTCCGAGCGCGCGTGTTGATATTTCGTCGGAGCCACTGACAAGATCACGGTCGCGGTGTCCGTTCCGCTGCGCGCCAGTGCCCGCCGGCGCAGTTGTGTTCGTCTGTGTTCGTCTGTGTTCATCACGGGCGGTCGGGGAGCAGCCGCCCCGGAAGTGGTCGCTCGGCACCGCCGAGTATGACGGGCGTGCCGACCCACCTACGAGGAGAGGAGGGAGGCACCTGCGACTCGGTCTCCCGATGAAGTCATCGCGGCGCTCGTGGATCGCAAGACACCGGCGAGGAGGGGCTGGCCGCATCTTCGAGAGCGATGCGATGATCACGTGATGACCAGAGAACCCCAGGTTTCGGGCGATCCGACGATCCGCGCAACGCCACGATCGTCGTGTCGGTGAACGGTGAGCTGGCCGAGCGCGCCAGGGCCAAGGTGAGCGTCTTCGACGCCCGCTTCGTCCTCGACGCCGGCGTCTCGGAGGGGCTTTGGAGCGGCGAGGAGCCTCGCCGACGCGCTCCGCCGCGACTACGAGACCTTGCATGCCGATCGGCTCGTGCTCTTGTGACAGGGCGGGCCAGCAGGCGCGGAACATGGAGCGATCCGGTCGCTCCGGCGGCGTGTCCCGCCCGCAGCGAGGCTCACGGCGCTCTCTGGCGGTCTGAACTGCGGTGAGAGCAGTCGAGCTCGTCTTCGGGGTGGGTTGGGCGGCGTTCTGGCTCTACTGGCTCGCCGCGGCCTTCTCGACGAAGAAGGGCCGGGTTCCCTGGTCTCGCGAGATCGGCATCAGGGTTGTGATCCTCGTGGTGGCGCTTGTGCTGGTTCGCGCGGGGGTCTTCCGACACGAGGGCCGCCCCAACTCGGATCCGTGGCGTGCTGCCTTCGGGCTCCTCCTCTTCGCTCTCGGGCTGGCGTTCGCGATCTGGGCAAGGCGTCACATCGGGAGAAACTGGGGCACTCCTATGACAGAGAAGAACGACCCGGAGCTGGTGACGACCGGTCCGTACCGCCTGGTCCGCCACCCGATCTACTCGGGCATCCTCTCCGCCGGAGTCGGCACTGCCCTCGCGCTCAGCTGGCTCTGGCTCATAGCCGTCGGGTTGGCAGGCATCTACTTCGTGTACAGCGCAACTGTCGAGGAGCGCTACATGACCGAGCGTTTTCCTGACGCCTACCCGGTCTACAGGCGCTCGACGAAGATGCTGGTGCCGTTCATATTCTGAGACGCGACTGGGTGGGGAGCTCTGCCCGAGCAGGATTCGGCCGCGCCCCACACCGCGCGGGTCTCTCGCGAGGGGCCGCTCTTCGAGTGATACAACCTCGGACTATGGTACGAACATATGTTTGGTGGGTCCGTGCTCGACACGCTGCGCAGCCTCACGGGTGAGCTCGAAGGCTACGCCTGCGGCCTCGACCTGTCTCTGCTCACGGCTGGTGAGTGCGTCGAGGCGACGGAGCTGTTCTCGAAGGCAGAGCGCATCGCGGCCGGTGCGAAGAGCCTCTGCGCGGCAAGGGCAGCGAGCTTCAAGGTGCACGAGCAGGAAGGCCACCGCTCGGCCGAGCAGTGGCTCGCCTCGCTGTCAGGAGAAGGCGTCGGACGTTCCCGTAGTGCGATCGAAGCGGGGAGCGTGCTCGGAGAGGACCCCGTGCTCGGCAGGGCGCTGCGCTCCGGTGAGCTCTCCGCGACGGAGAGCTCACTCATCGCGGACGCGCTCCGGGTGAACCCCGGCGCCGGCGAGAAGCTGCTCGAGGCTGCCCGCAAAGAGCCGGTGCGCCGCCTGATGGAGCACTGCGAACGCGAGAAGCGGGCAGCCCGCAGCGAGGAACAGGAGAGAGAGCGCCTCGCCCGCCTGCACGAGTGCCGGTTCGTCCGCCTCGGGCTGAACAGGGACGGGGCTGTCACCATCTCGGGCGAGCTCTCGCCCGCAGACGGTGCCGTCGTGAAGGCCGCCCTGGAGGCCGAGACGAGGCGGGTCTTCGAAGAGGCTCGTCATGCCGGGCGAAGAGAGTGCCGGGACGCCTACATGGCAGATGCCCTCACCGCTCTGTGCGAGCGGGGCCGCTCTGTGACCGGCGAGACGCACAAGGCGCCCGAACACCTCGTCGTGTTGGAGGTGAACGCCGAGTCTCTTCGTCGGGGCGAGGTGAACGAGAGCGAGCGCTGCGAGATCCCTGGTGTCGGGCCGGTCCCCCTTGCGACCGCAGAAGAGCTCATCGGCCGCTCGCGCCTGAAGCTCGTCGTCCGTGAGGGCAAGAACGTGGTGAACGTCACCCACCTCGGACGCTCGATCCCCGCTCATCTCCACTCCGCGCTCGTCTCACGCGACCCGGTCTGTGTCGTGCCCGGCTGTGGCTCGAGCTACCGCCTCGAGATAGACCACGGCATCTGCTGGGCGAGGAACGGACCGACAGAGTTGTGGAATCTCCACCGCCTCTGCTCGTTCCACCACCGCTTGAAGACGTACGCCGGCTACAGCCTCGAGGGAGGACCGGGCAGCTGGGTCTGGCTATCGCCGGCTGAGCGGGAAGAGCGGGACAACCCACCTCCGCCGAGCGGCCCGCCCGACTACGACGCCGTCTTCGACGACGGCCTCGGCCACATGCTCGACAGGGACGCCGCGGAAGATCTCCGGAACGAGGGCCGACCCGGCGAGAACGACCTCGCCGACCAACGAGGCGACGGGTTCCGCAGGTCAGCACGCTCTCCCCACTCGGCTCCTCAGGGCGGTGCGACAGGCGAGCGGCGCGAGAGGACTCTCGCGCGTCGGGCCGGCGGGCTCGTCGTCGTGACACGAGTGGGAGCGAGGGTGCGCAACAGCCATCGCGAGGGTGTCAAGCGGGTCCCGGGGATGCCGCCCGAGGACATTGCGGCAGCTGGCTCGCGTGTACCGTTCGCACGTGAGCTCCTCCGGCGAGGCGGGCGAGAGCCGTCCGCAGGCGATGGGAAGCGTCGCGTCGACGGCGAGGGCACCCCATCGCTACACGACGACCTGCACCTGGTCGGGGACGACCGCAGTCGGTTACGACTCCTACAGCCGAGACCACGAGGTGACGGCAGATGGTGCGGACGCGCCGCTCAGACTCTCGAGCGACAGGGCTTTTCGCGGCGACCCCGATCGCTGGAATCCCGAGGTCCTCCTCGTAGCGGCCGCCTCGTCATGCCACATGCTGAGCTTCCTCGCCGCTGCGGCGAGGGCGCGCATCGAGGTGATCTCTTACGAGGATCGGGCATCTGGTGAGATGCCGGACCAAAGGGAGCCGACCGGATTGACGTCCATCGTCCTGCGGCCGATCGTGACGGTGAGGGTTCCGGTAGACGTGGCAGAGCACGAGACGGTGACGAGGCGTCTCGGGCACCTGAACGAAGTAGCCCATCGCGAATGTTTCATCGCCAATTCCCTGCGCACGCCTGTCGTCATCGAGCCACAGTTTCGGTTCGCTGAATGACGGCGTGAAGTTGCGGGCCGTAGTCACCTGACCGGCGGGGCACGATCCGCCGCGAGCTCAGACGTCCCGGCGAAGTGACCTCAGGCCGCCCCAGGCCAACTCGGCCGCCCGATGGGCCAGTCGCAGCACCTCCTGGTGGACGTCTTCGACGGACGAGCTTCGACGGGAGCTGAGCCATGCGCGGGTGATGCCTTCCGTCATTCCCACCACACCGGCAGCGACGACACGGCGATGCTCGTCGTCGATGTCGGCCTCGACGAGAGGCGCCACGAACGAAGCCATGGCGTCCTCGAGAGCATGCAGACCCCGCGCTAGCTCCTCGTCCTGCGGAGCATCGAAGAGCAGGCGAATGGCCGACTGGTTCTGAAGGACGAAGAGGAAATAGGCCTGCATGTCGGCGAGCACGCGGCGCCACCCCGTCGTCTCGCCCGAAGCCGCTTCGGCGAGAGCTTTCAACAACCGAGAGGAGACGTCGTCGATGAGTTCGAGATAGAGAGCGCGCTTTGAAGCAAAGTGCTGGTAGAGGAGAGGCTTGGTGACACCGGCAGCGGTTGCGATCTCCTCCATCGTCGTCGAGTCGAAACCCGACAACGCGAAGGTCTCGATCGCCACGTCGAACAGTTGGCGTCGCCGCCGGGCTGCTGTCAACCGGCGGCGCGGAACCAGGCCCGGGCCGTTGCTCGCTGCTGAAGGGCTCATGCGGCGAGGATGCTACCCGCCGGTCAGTAGTTCCCTCAGGACCGCCGGCAGGTCGTCGGTGCTGAACCGCGTGCGAGCAACATACTGATTGCGGTCGAGAAGAACCTCATCGGGCGCTTGCAAGAAGCGTGCGAGCCGCGCGGGCTGTCTCACGTCAAACCACGAGAAACCATAACGCCGGAGCTCGAACGCGACCGGATAGTCGGAGATGGCGAGCGGGCGTCGGTGGAGTGCGGACTCGATCGCCGGGTTGCCGAAGCCCTCCCAGGTGGACGGCAGCACGACGGCGTCACAGGCGGCGTAGGCGTCTTCGATGGAGAGAGGGGTAGCTGCCGACTCCGGAACACCGCGGACGACTCTGCACTGGGCACGCGACAGCACCTGCTCGAGCTCGGGGCCGTATTGGTCCTCGGCGGCGCCGAGCAGCCAGTAGGTGGCGCCCAGAGCGGCGGCGAGCAGCAGACCGCCGGGCACGTTCTTGCGGCGGATGGCTCGCGTCGGCTGAAGCACCACTCGTTCGGTCTCGCCGAAGCCGAGCGCAGAGCGAGTGGCCACCCGGTCTCCGGCAGGTGGGTCGGGGTCGAAGCGGTTGTAGACGGTGGTCGCCTGGATGCCCCTAGCGGAGAGCTCGAGGCGGGAACGCTCATTGATGGTCACGTGTCGCCAGTAGGGGTCATCCGGTGGCCACCGGAGTGCCTCGCGGCGATACTGCGCCCTCTGCGACGCCAGATCGTGATGCCGCATGAGCGCCGGACGCCCGGCGAGCACCCGACCGAGCGCGCGGCCGGCCGTGGGGTTCAAGGGCAACGACAGGACGTTCTCGACGACGACGAGGTCGAACGGCGAGAGCATGCCGTCGAGTGTCTCGACGAGAGACTCGAGCCGGTCTCTGCCGGCCGAGGGTGAGGGCGGAGTTGCCGACGAGAGCGAGGCCGCCGCAAGTCCTGGCACGATCGCATCCGCTCGTCCGGCGCCGGCGATGGTCGTCACCTCGACACCGAGACGTGTGAAGGCGCGCCCCCACTTCGCAGCCTCGACGGATACGCCGTCGCTCCCGCCCAATCGATAGGAGACGAGCGCTACCCGGCGCGGAGGGCGGGACAGGAGCGGCGGGAGTCGGGGGAGTGGCGGAAGTGACCGGACGTCGGTAGGTGGGTCGGACACGGCTTCGAGCGTTCGGCCCTCTCGTGCCGGGTGGTGTGACACCGAAGCACCGTAACTGTCTCCGGCCCGCTCAGCACCAGCCGAGCGCCAGGCCCGAGAGCGCCAGGCCGACCTAGTAGAACGGTGGGATGCCATCGACGCGCCGGGCGCTGATCACCGGAGTCACAGGACAGGACGGTTCCTATCTGGCCGAGCTCCTTCTCTCGCAGGGATACGAGGTCATAGGCATGGTGCGCCGCTCGAGCACCGTCAATTTCGAGCGGATCGCCCACATACAGGACCGCATCAGGCTCGTGCCGGGCGATGTGCTCGACGAGGTCTCGCTGCTCGAGATCCTCCGGGAGCACCGGCCTGGGGAGGTCTACAACCTCGCCGCCCAGTCCTTCGTCCAGACGTCATGGCGTCAGCCGGTCTTCACGGGCGAGGCGACAGCGCTCGGAGTCACGAGGATCCTCGACGCGATCAGGCTCACCGACCCCGAGTCACGCTTCTACCAGGCAAGTTCGTCCGAGATGTTCGGCAGGGTGCGCGAGACGCCGCAGAACGAGCTCACCTCCTTCTACCCGCGAAGCCCTTACGGGGTGGCGAAGGTCTACGGGCACTGGATCACCGTCAATTACAGGGAGAGCTATGGCATGCACGCCTCCTCGGGGATCCTCTTCAACCACGAGAGCCCTCGTAGAGGCCTCGAGTTCGTCACCCGCAAGGTCACTCACGGCGTCGCGAAGATAAAGGCCGGTCTCGAGACCGAGTTGCGCCTCGGGAACCTCGAGTCGAAGAGGGACTGGGGTTATGCCGGCGAGTACGTGAAGGCCATGTGGACGATGCTCCAGCAGGACGAGCCGGACGACTACGTGGTAGCGACCGGCGAGACCCACTCGGTGAGGGAGCTCTGCGAGATCGCGTTCGACCGGGCGGGGCTCGACTGGGAAGCCCACGTCGTCGTGGACGAGCAGTTCCTGCGCCCGGCCGAGGTCGATCTGCTCGTGGGCGACGCGTCGAAGGCGAGAGCGAAGCTCGGCTGGAAGGCGGAGGTGGGCTTCGCCGAGCTCGTGCAGATGATGGTCGACGCGGACATCGACTTGTTGCGCCGGCAATAGCCTGACCAGCGCCTTTTCCAAGACGCCGGAGCAGAAAAGCGCTCGCCGCCGCGGGCCGGATGAGAACGGCGGCTCGAGCTCGCCAGCCTGCTTCGGGGGAGCCGGCACCCCCCGCTTGGCCGTCGACGGCCTTCCGCCCATACCATGTGACCGATCCAAATGGCCCCTGCCGCTCCCGCTGTCCGACTGCGAGAGACTGTCGTCCTCGCCGACCGTTTCCCTCTGCTCTCGGGGATGACCCTCGAAGTGTCCGAGGGCGAGATAGTCCACCTCGGGGGACCGAACGGCGCGGGCAAGACGAGCCTCCTCCGCCTCTGCGCCGGCCTCCTCGCTCCGAGTAGTGGAGAGGCCGAGGTCCTCGGCCTCGACCTGACCCGAACCGATGAACGGCGCCGACTGCGGCGCGAGATCGGCCTGCTCGGCCACTCGTCTTTCCTCTACGGCGACCTGAGCCCACGGGAGAACTTGACGTTCGCCCTGAAGGCGGCCGGACTGGACACCGGGGAGGCGCGTGCCCGGACCGAGGCCGCCCTCGACCGGATGGGGATAACCGGCAGGCTGGCGACAACCCCTGTCGTCAAGCTGTCTGCCGGGCAGCGCCGCAGGACGGCCATAGGCGTGCTCGTAGGGCGGCAGCCACGGCTCTGGCTTCTCGACGAGCCCCACGCAGGCCTCGACCAGGCGAGCCGGGACCTCCTCGATGCGCTCGTACGCGCCACCCGCGAGGCTGGCTCGACCGTGGTCTTCTCCTCGCACGAGGTCGGAAGGGCGCAGGCCATCGCCGACCGGGTGATCGAGCTCGTCGGCGGGCAGGAAGTGAGAAGGGCGTCTCCGCCCGCCGGGAACGGAACCGGCGGGTCGGGCACAGGCGCGAGAAGAGACGCGATGACGATGGGGTCCGCACGTGTTCCGTGACGCCGCTCTCGTCTGCGGGAAGGACCTCCGCATAGAGGTTCGTTCCCGTGTCACGCTCAACCAGGTCGTGCCGTTCGCAGCCGTCGTCGTCATCCTGTTCGGGCTCGCTCTCGGTCCCGACCGCAAGGTGCTGGCACCGGCGGCAGCCGGCCTCTTCTGGGTCGCGGTGTTGCTCTCGGCCGTGCTGGCCGTACAGCGAAGCTTCGCCGTCGAGTCGGCCGACGATGCGCGCGAGGGGCTCCGCCTCTCCGGCCTCGACCCGGCGGGGATCTTCCTCGGCAAGGTAGCTGCCGTGCTCGCGGAGCTCTTGGTCCTCGAGGCGGTCCTCACGTTCGCGGTGGCGCTCCTCTACGGAGCGCACCTTCAGCAGGCCGGCCTGCTCGGAGCGTCGGCCATCCTCGCAACGATCGGCCTTGCCGCCATCGGCATCCTCTACGGCGCAGTCTCGTCGGGGCTCAGGGTGCGCGAGACGCTCCTTCCGCTCCTCTTCCTACCGATCGCTGCCCCCGTCCTCCTCGCGGCCACGAAGTCGTGGGACATCTCGCTGTCCGGCGGCGACGGGGGAGCGGGAACCTGGCTCACGGTTCTCGGAGTCTTCGCCATCCTCTACGTGGCGATCGGGACGCTCGCGTTCGGTCCACTGCTGGAGGACAGATGACCGCATTCGCCGGCACGGGCTCCTCTGGCGCAGTCGGCGCGACCGACCCTGCTCAGGTGGGAGCGTCGCCCGCCACGGCGCCTGTGCTGCCCACCGGCCCGGTACCGGGCGCGGGGACCCTCCTTCCCGTCTCGCGCTCGCATGTGAGAGCAGCGCCGGCGCTCCGCGTGACCGGAGCCCTTGCGGTCCTCGGCGTGGCGGCGACCGTCTGGCTCGGGCTTTTCGTCACCCCCGACGCCGTTAACTTCGGGAACCTCGTCCGCCTGCTCTACGTCCACCCGCCGATGGCGTGGGTGGCCTTCCTCGCCTACGGCGTGGCCGGGCTCTCGAGCCTCCTCTACCTCTGGCCGCGCACCCGTGACCGGCGAGTGGACAGGCTGGCAGGCGCCTCGGCCGAGGCCGGCGTGGTCTTCACCGGACTCACCCTCGTCACGGGCTCGATCTGGGGTCGTCCCACCTGGGGCGTCTGGTGGGCCTGGGACCCGCTCCTCACGACGACCGCGCTTCTCTTCGTGCTCTATCTCGGTTACCTGGCGCTCCGCCGGGTCCCGGGCGACCCGGAGACCGTGGCGAAACGGGCCGCCGCGTCTCTCGTCGCCTTCTTGGACGTGCCCATCGTGTACTTCTCCGTCACCTGGTGGCGGAGCCTTCACCAACCCCCGACCATCGACCTCGCGGGCAGGCACCTCTACGTGCACGGCTCGATGGCCTGGACGTTGCTGCTCGGATTCGTCTCCTTCACGCTCGTCTACGTCTGGCTCGTAGGCCACCGCTACCGGTTGGCGCGCCTCAGAGACGAGGAGTCGTCCCACGGTCTCGAGCTCGCTCTCGCCGAACGCAGGCAGGAGGGGGCGACATGAGCGGTTACGTCGAAGCGGGCTACAGCGTGGTGCTCGTCACGCTCGCCGGCTACACCGTCTCACTGCTGTGCCGAGAGCGTGCAGTACGCCGGAGGCTCGCCCGGGGCGCCGGCGGCGGAGAGACACAGCCGGTGCAAGCCCCACCGGCGACGCCACCACCATCTCCGCCGCGCGACACCGCCTCGGCCGACGAGAGCCGGGCAGGGTTCCTGCCATGACGGCGACGGCAGCTCCGTCGACGAGGACCAGTCCGTCA
>JAJYVX010000015.1:0-529 GCA_021791795.1 Actinomycetes bacterium
TTCGCGATCTCGTCGACCATCCTCTCGGTCGTGAAGGTGCTCGCCGGTCTTGCAACGCCTCGGTAGGGCCCGTGCGGAGACTTGTTGGTCGCGACTGCTCTGCCGTGTGCCAGGAAGTCCCGGATCCGGTAAGGCCCTGGCAGGGTGGCCATGCTGAGACCCAGCTCCATGCTCGCCGTGAACGGCCAGACCGAGTACGCGCCGCTGTCGATCACGACCTCCGCGCGCAGTCCGCTGATGACGCCGTCGTCATCGAAGCCGACCTCGACGTCGTGGCGGGCGTCACGGGCATGCGGCGCCGCTGAGAGGTGCTCGATCCGGTCCTCGATCCAGCGAACCGGGCGCCGCAGCTCGCGGGACGCAAAAGCGACGACGAGCTCCTCGGGGAAGAGCATGGACTTCACACCGAAACCACCACCGACGTCGGGCGCTACGACCCTGACGTGATGCTCGGGATGGCCGATGTGATTGGCGATTCCGGTCCGGATCAAATGAGGTACCTGAGTCGCGTCGAATACGGTCAGCATCC
>JAJYVX010000015.1:539-23326 GCA_021791795.1 Actinomycetes bacterium
CACGGCAGCGTACCGCTGCGTGGTGAATCGGAAGGTGAAACGGTGTGCAGCGGCTGCCAACGCCGCAGCCGCATCCCCAGACGCGATCGTGTGCTCGACGAAGCAGTCGGTGGTCCACCCCTCGTGGATGGGAGCCGTCGAGGGATCGAGCGCCTGGTCCATCGTCATAACGATCGGCAGCGCCTCGTAGTCGACTTCGACCAAGCTGGCGCCGTCCTCTGCCTCGTACCTGCTCGACGCGACGACCGCCGCGACAGGCTCGCCCACGAAACGCACACGGTCCACCGCCAAAGCCGGCGCTGCTGACGTCTGCCAGTTCGTATACCCGGCGTCGGCTCGGATCGGCTTTACCTTCCCGACCAACATGGGACCTGTCAGCACCTCGACGACGCCGGGCGCCTCGCGCGCCGCCTCGAAGCGAACCGCGCGGAGCAACGCGTGGGCCTCGGTGCTCCTCACAAAGGCCACATGGAGCATGCCCGGAAGAACGCGGTCGCCGACATAACGCCCATGTCCGGTGATGAGCCTCGGGTCCTCCACACGACGGACCCTGGCGCCTATGAGCTGCGGCGCCGCGAGGTTGATGCGATGGTCGACCGAGTACCTCGAGAGGTCGGTCATCTGCCGGTCACCTCCTCGGCACGGGTGGACAAGGCGACCGCTGCGTGCCTCACGGCTGCGACGATGTTGACGTAGCCGGTGCACCGACAGATGTTGCCCGAGAGATGTTCTCGGATCTCCTCGTCAGTGGGGTCCGGATTCTCCTCCAGAAGGTCGAGTGCCGAAAGGATCATCCCCGGAGTGCAGTAGCCGCACTGCAGTCCGTGACACTCCCAGAACGCCTCCTGCAGTGGGTGCAGCTCGTCGGGGAACGATCCGATGCCCTCGATGGTTGTCACCTCATGACCTGCCACCTGACCGGCAAAGAGCAGGCAGGAGCGGACGGCCACCCCGTCGACCAGCACCGTGCACGCGCCGCAGACCCCGTGCTCGCACCCCGCGTGCGCTCCGGTGAGGCCGAGAGTCTCGCGCAGGAAGTCCAACAACAGGAGACGGTCGTCCACCACCTGGCGCACCGTCGTCCCGTTCACGGTCGTGGTGATCTCAGGCACCTTGCACCCCCACAGCCTCGTCGACCCGGCTCATCGCCTGTCTCAGCGCCCGCGTCACGGTGGTCGACGCGAGATTCCGCAAGTAGCTCTCCGCCAGCCGCTGACCGCCAGGAACGCTGACGACCGACGAGGCGATCCGTCCTGCCTCCACGGCCACTTGCTCGTTCAACACCTTTCCTTCGAGGTACTGCTCGCACTCCGTGATCCTCACGGGAACTGGGGACAGCCCTCCGATGCCGAGTCGCACGTTTCGGCAGCCGACTCCTTCGTCAGTACCTACCGCCGCAGCTGTCACATAGGGAAAATCGCCGGCCCTCGGGGCGAACTCCGAAAACCCCCAAATTGCCGCGTTGCGCGGGAACGGCCACCTCACGTCTGTCAGCATCTCGTCCGGCTCCCTGCTGTTGAGCAGATTGCCCACGAGAAAGTCCGACGCCGACAGCTCGCGCACTCCCCGGTGGCTGCGCAGCACGACAGTCGCGCCGAGCACGACCGCGAGACAGGTCAGTTCGGCTACCGGGTCGGCGTGCGCCACACTTCCGCCGATCGTGCCCCGGCGCCTTATACCGATGTGACCGACGAAGCGCTCGGCATAAGCGAGGATCGGGCACCACTGCCGGACGAGTGCCGAGGTCTCGACGGCGCGGTGTCTCGTCATCGCTCCCGTGCGGATCCCGCCATCGCACTCGCTCACGCTCGCCAGCTCAAAGACCTCGTTGAGGTCGATGACCCGGTCGGTCACGACAAGGCGCATGTTCATGAGCGGCACGAGGCTCTGGCCGCCGGCGAGCAGCACGGTCGTGTCAGCCTCTTCGGCAAGCATCGTCGTCGCCTCGTCGAGTCCACTCGGCCGGAGCAACTTGAAAGCAGTTGGTTTCACCACCGTCCCCTGTGAAGCTCAGGCGGCATCCGGAAACCGAACGAGGAGGCACTTCGAGTACCACTCGGCCGACCGGAAGTCGTGTAAGCGTAACCGGCGCCAGGATCGGCCACAAGAATGAGTTCACTTTTTTTTGGACTGATCAATTCAGCCATCAGGCAGTCCCTCCGGTGAGAACAACGCGGGCGGCGGCAGTGTCCGGCTCCAGGCGAGCGGTGGCCGATGTGTCCGAAGGCAAGAAGTCGGGCGCGCCGGCGGCGCGGTGCAAACGGTCGCCGAAGTGGTGAGCCGAACCCTGCACTGGTGCCGGTCCCCTGAGAACGCTGGCCACCCCGTCGAACCGCCACGGAGGCCCGCCGACGTGCAGACTCTTGGAGCTCGTGCGGAGCGGCATCTCGCGCAGCAGATCGGAGTGCCACATGTCCCGGCGCAAGACGACGTCGTCGTCGTGTCCCACGCGAGCAGCGGCCACTCCCGACCCGCCGAAGGTGCAGAGCCAGCCCGCGCCCGCCCGGAGACGAAGAATCTTCGCCAGCGCCTCGTCGAGCTCCTTCTCGCCACGAAGGCGCCCGTTGGCCACTGCCCAGTCCGCCCGGTCGAGCTCAGCTGGGCGACCCAAGCTCTCGAGCAGCTTCTCCCAGGACTCGTCGTCGGCGACGGTGAGCGCCAGCCAGCCGTCCGACGTGGGGAAGATGCCGTCCGGGGCGAACAGTCGCTCAATCGACCAGGTCGCGTCCTCTGTCAGGCCGGCCCAGCGCGACAAGTGGGTGTGCACGACCGCCTCGAGCATCGAGACTTCGACATGTGACCCTGCGGCCGAACGTCGACGCCGCACGAGAGCCTCGAGGACCGCCTCGACTATCACGAGGGCGGTGACGAGGTCGAGCATCGCGTAGTACCGAGTCCGCCGTGGTGGGCCGTCGTCACCTCCGTTGCCAACGGCCCAGCCGCCGAATGCCTGGATGTGCGGATCCGTGCAGGGGAGGGCCGAAAGCGGTCCCGACGAGCCGAACCCTGATGCGGAACAGTAGACAACACCCGGGTTGTAAGCCCGGACCGCCTCGTAGCCGAATCCGAGACCCTCGAGGACCCCGGGACGGAAGTTCTCCAGGATCACGTCCGCCTCCTCGGCAAGGCGGTGAGCTGCTGCGACACCGGCCTCGGTCTTGAGGTCGAGAGAGACCGGTACCTTCCCCGCGTTGAGACAGAGATACGTGGTCGACAACCCGTCCACGTTCGGGCGCACGGCGTGGATGAAGTCGGCGGGCGGCTCCACCCTCAAGACTTCCGCCCCGAGCTGGGCGAGCAACGTTCCCGCGAACGGCGCGACTCCCCCCACGCCGAAGTCGAGGACGCGCAGCCCGTCGAGAAGCAGAGGCGACAGCGTGCTGTTCCCCTGCTCGGGCGGGTCAAGGCCTCGTGTGCCACCACCGGCCAGCACGCGCCACGGAAGTTGCCCGAGCCTCATTCCGAGCGCAGCTGCCTGTGAATGGGAGAGAACCTCGTGCGGAGCGAGGAAGGGAACGGACGAGCCGCCAAAACGCCGGATGAGCGCCGTAGCCGTCTCGCGGCTCTCACCGCCGAGCGCCGCTTCGAAGATCGGCCTCGCGCGGTCGACGTCGTCGCCCCAGCCGACCGTCTCCCACCAGAGGTCGCCCGCCTCGCGGATCAACTCGTCGAGGCCGAGATACCGGCACAGTGACTCCCAGGACTCCCGCCCTGCGGGTGGGAAATCCATCGACACTCGTCCATCGGACACGCGGTAGCCCGAGTCGGACAGGCGATCGCGTGCCATCACGTGGCTGCCCGTCCACTCGTCAGGGCCCGTCCTCGCCGCCCAGATCACGGTCTTCAAAGAGGCGAGGGTGCGGAGCGGCGAGACGCGCACGACACTCCACCCGTCTCGTCGTGCACCACAGAGCCAGGCGAGCACTGCGCCAGCACCCGCCACAGCGGTGCTGACGGACGCTATGTCGCCGCCGGTGCGCATCGGTGGCGTGGAGCGGTCGCCGACATAGTCCGTGAGACCGAGGACTGCTTGGGCAGCGGTCTCGCTTCCGACGAGAGCGCCGTCGTCCAGTTGCTCTGCCTCCACCAACAGCAGGAGCCGAGGGGCATCCGTCGCGGGCAGGCTCTCTTCTGAGATTCGGCCGGCGTCCGCCAGGACCACGTCGGCCTCCCTGAGCGCTCGAGTCACTGGGATGTCGGTGTCTTCCATCTGCGATGTGAGGAGGCCGTGGAGTGCGCCGGGGACGTTGAGACCCCACGACCTCGACGGGTCGCCGGCGCTCGGCAACCTCAGCACCCTGGCACCGAGCAGGCAGAGGTGCCGCCCACAGGTGAGGCCAGGGATGCTGTCGCTCAGCACAGCCACGGTGAGCCGCCTCGGCACGTCAGCCACTTGCGTCCTGTCCGGCGAGCTCGCTCACCGCGGCCCGGTCGATCTTGCCGTCCTCACCAACAGGCAGCTGTTCGACGAACAGCAAGCGGTCCGGCCACTTCAGGCGGGAGATTCCGCACTCGGCGAGCCACCGCTCGATCTCCCCGCGCTCAGGTTGACCCTCAGGTGCTGTCAGCACAGCCACGACCGCCTCGCCGGATCGCCGGTCCGCTCTGCCACTCACCACCGCACGACCGACCTTCGGGTGAACCGAGAGAGCGTCCTCGAGCTCGCGGGGAGCGACGGCATAGCCGTCCCTCACGATCAGGTTCTTGTCACGCATCCCGCTCACCGCCAAGGATCCGTCCGGAAGCCGCCGGACCCGCTCGCGAGTCATGAAGCGCCCATCGGAATGGAACTGCTGCTCGGTGTCGTTGCGCATCAGGTAGCGCAGCGCGACTCCGGGAGCCCGCACGACGAGCTCCCCCTCGAGCGCGGCGGGGGGCAGCGGCTGCTCGTCAGCATCGACGATCTCGAGGCTGTATCCCGGCATAGCGACCCCGTGGGAGTGCGCTCGCTGATCGGCGGAGGCGCCGGGCGGGCAGCCGAGGCAAGGACCGCATTCGAGGGGTGCGAAATATGGCGTCGCCACTCCCGATCCGAAGATGTCGTCGGCTCCGTTGGTCAGCTCCTCGCCGAGCAACCGTCCCTCGCAGAGCAGCTGACGCAGCCCCCTCACCTTCCGGCCTGCTGCGACCATGTCGTACAGGTAGGCCGTGGGGACTGCCGCGATCGTGCACCGGTGGCGCTCGATCAGGTCGGCTGCCACCCCGGGGTCGAACACTCGCTGCAGGACCAGGCGCGCACCGCTCCGGCAGGCAAGACGAACCCCGTCGCGGAACCCGATCTCCGTACCGACGTCCGCCGCCACGAGCACGGTGTCATCCGAGCCGACCTGATAGATCTCTTGCAGCACTCGCAAGGCCGAGGCAAGAGAGCGCCTCGTGTGAACGGCGGCCCGCGGCGTGCCTGTCGAACCGTTGCCGCAGGCGAGCCAGGTCACCTCGTCTTCCGACACCGGTGCCGCGGCAGATGAGACGCCTGTCCCCGAGATCGCTGCGAGGTCGCTAGCGGCCCGGACGGAAACCCATCGATCGAGATCTCCGAAGAGATGTGGGTCATCGACTTCGCCCACCACGATGAGCGTCGAGTCGACCATACGTGCCACCTGGCCCACTTCGCGGCGGGAGCCGGCCGGCAGGTTCACCATGACGGCGCCGAGTTGGTCGAGCGCACGGTCGAGGACGACGAACTCGTAGCTCGTCGGAATGCTCACGACCACGGCAGCGCCTGCACCGACGCCCCGGTCGGCGAGCCCGGAGGCGAGGCGAGCGACATCGCCGGCGAGTTGCTCACGACCGACGACCAGGTCGCCGTCGAGGATCTCGGAGGGCAGCGCGAGCTCAGTCATCGACCGTCACCGCCGCGAAGTCGTGAACGGCTGGAACGATCTCCTCGCCATAGCGGGCCACCGTCTCGGCGATGGCACCGCGTTCTCGCACGAGCTGGAGCACGGGGTAATTGACTCCGGCGTCGACGTAGGACTTGATCCCCGTCAGCACCCGGTCGAGGTTGCCATAGACGCAGTACTTCTCGACGATCCGGTCGAACGGCTGGTTGTAGCGCCATGCGAGGTCCTCGATCGCCAAGCGGCGGGCGTACTTCTCGTCGTCCTGCAGCGACACGTAGATCAGTGCCGACATGGCGAAGCCCGGCCGCAGCGGCTGGCCGAGCTGTTCGGACGCCGCACGAAGGCGAAGCCATGCCTCGCGGCACTGCTCCGGCGTGAACATGTACGGCATGTAGCCGTCACCGAGAAGCACGGAACGACGGATTGACGCATCCGAGCGGCCGGCCAACCAGATCCGCGGCCCGCCGGGCGACGGAGGAGGAGGATCCATGGAGACATCGGTGAAGTCGAAGATCTCGCCGTGGTAGGAGAACAGCTCACCCGACCAGTAGCGGCGCATGATCTCCACCATCTCGGTGGTGCGCCGGCCGCGCCGCGCCATCGGTACGCCGCATGCCTCGAACTCCTTCGGGTAGTCGCCCCCGACACCACCGGTGACGACAAGGCGCCCACGGGAGATGACGTCTATCGACGCGAGCTCCTTCGCGAGGATCGTCGGCTGACGAAGGGGCAGCATGATGGCAGCCATTCCTATGTCGACCCGCTCGGTGATCCCCGCCAGCGCCGCCACGACCGAGACCGACTCGAGGATGGGCCGGTGGAACACGATGTGCTCCCCGGTGAAGATGGAATCGAATCCGACCCGCTCAACCTCCCGGAAGACCTCGTTGCCCCACCACTCGCCACCACAGGTGACACCGACCCTGGTCACTCTCCGCTCGCCTCCGCCTCGCCGCCGCTTCCGAGACGGCTCTCCCGGCGCTCCACCGTGTAGTGGTCGAGCTTGCCACGATCCACTTCGAAGCCGAGCCCGGGGTCGTCCGGCACCTCGAGGCTGCCGTCCACCAGTTTCATCGGCGAAGTGATCACGTCGTCGGTGAAGTACCGGCCAAATGCCGCAGTCGACCCGCTGGACGTCGGAGCGCTCACGGGGAGCACCGAGGCGAGGAGCTCCGCCTGACTTGCTGCGGCCACCTGCAGGCTGGCGGCATTGCCTATTCCCGTCTCGAGGGAGCCGTTCAGGTCGTGAGGCAAGCCGGCAGCAGCGGCCACCCTCGTCACGGTGCTGGCGCCGGCGATCCCGCCGCTCTTGGCAACGTAGACCGAGATGATGTCCGCGACACCGTCCGCCACGAGCCTGACCGCGTCGTGCGGAGTCCAGCAATCCTCATCCGCCATGATCGGCAGCGCGGAGTGGCGAGTCACCATGGCGAGTTCCTCGCGCCCGCCTACCGGTTGCTCCACGAAGTTCGCACCCGCGTCCCCGAGTGCCCTCACGATGTCGAGGGCACGCTTCGGCGGACCGTAGCCACAATTGGCATCCACCCGCAGCACCACGGAGTCGCCGCAGAGGTCCCTGAGGCGCCCGACGAGCGAGACGTCCCGGTTCGCATCGGGGCCGGTCTTCACCTGGAAGGCTCGGCATCCCTCCTCGAGGCAGCGACTCGCTTCCTCGAGCGCCTGCTCTTCAGGCATCAGCCCGATCATGTGGGCCAGAGGGATGGTCCGTCTCGCCCGTCCGCCGAGGAGCATGTGCACGGGGACGCCAGCAGCGCGGCCGACGAGGTCGTGCAGGGCGATGTCGAGGGCCGCGAGCGCGTAGGGATAGCCGATGATTCCCCGGCGGGCAGACGCGAGGACCTCCCCGATCGCCATGGCGTCGCGTCCGAGAACGAACGGCGCCAGCTGCTCGTGGATCACGATCTGGTCTATGGAGACCGTCTCGCCGTAGGGTGAACCGAAGGCGCCACCCCAGTCTGGCAAGGGGACGCTCTCGCCGAAGCCCTCGTGCTCACCGCTCGAGACGCGGACGACGAGCACCTCGCCGAGAGGCCGTTCCAGCCCGTTCCAGCGAAAGTCGGTCCGGGTCGGCAGCTGGACGCGGCGCGTCTCGACCAGTTCGATCGGCAGCCGGGTCATAGCGCCGGGATGTCCGTGAGGAGCAGGTCCCCGGCCGGCGTCACGCGCAGCGTCACACCCGGCGGGATGAGTGCCGTAGAGTCCTGCTGCACGACTATGCACGGGCCGGTCGTCGACGCCCCGGGGAGCAGCTCGGATCGATCGAGCTCGGGACAGTCGATCTCGGTACCGTCGAAGTGCACCTGGACGCGGCGCCCTGAGCTCATGGCGGGTGGACTCTCTCCAGAGCGCCCGACTTCGCTCCAGCGAGCACCTGCCGGAGTCGTCACGAACAGCCGCCCGACGTAGACCTCACAGGGATCCTCGGGGTTCGAGAAGGCGTAGGCCTTCTCATGCAGCCGGTGGAAGTCGTTCACCATCCGGTCGAACGATCCGTCGTCGAGCTGTCCCTGGCCGAGCGGGACGGCAACCTCGTAAGCCTGGCCGACATAGCGGACGTCGCACCTCCTGTCGATGGTGAGATCCCCACCAAACTCCTCCTCCGCCCCGAGCTGCTCGAGGGCAGTCGTCTCCAGTCGGGAGAACATGGCGACGAGCTGCGCGGCGGCGTCAGGGCTGTCGCTGCGCACGCGACCACTCAGGGCGAAGTCCTGCCTGAGGTCGCTCGTCAGCAGCCCGAGCGCCGAGAACGTCCCCGGGTGACGCGGCAGCATCACCGTGGAAATACCGAGGCGGGACGCCAACTCGACGGAATGCAGCGGTCCCGCGCCGCCGAACCCGATGAGGGCGAAATCCCGAGGGTCGTTACCCCGCTGCCGCAGGACGACTCGGATCGCGCCCTCCATCTCGGCGTTCACCACGTCGAGAACGCCCTGGGCGGCTTCGACGACGCTCAGCCCGAGCGGGTCCGCCACGTGCTCGGCGAGCGCCGTCCGCGCCGCCTCCACATCGAGGCGGAGGAAGCCTCCGAGCAACTGTCCCGCCGGGATGCGTCCGAGCACCACATGGCAGTCGGTCACGGTCGGCGCGACTCCGCCCAGCCCGTAACAGGCCGGCCCCGGGTTGGCGCCGGCGCTGTGCGGACCCACGCGGAGTGCGCCGACCTCGTCGATCCAGGCGATGGAGCCTCCGCCGGCACCGACGGAGTGGATCTCGATCGATGGCGTACGAACCGGGAGCTCCCCGACCTCGAGCTCGGTGACAACGCGAGCCTCACCGTCCTCGATGAGAGTCACGTCTGCGCTCGTGCCTCCCATGTCGAGGCCGATCACGTTGGAGTGTCCGAGCGCGGCCGCCATCTCGAGGCACGAGCGAACTCCGCCGACGGGTCCCGACTGCGCCAGGGTGACCGGTCGACGCCGTGCCGCCGCGGGTGTGAGCGCTCCTCCGTTCGAACTCGTCACAAAGAGCCTGCAGCCCCCGGCGGCGACCTCCAACTCACCCTCGAGGGACGTGAGGTATTCGTGCGCGAGCGGCATCAGCGCAGCATTGAGAACGGTTGTCGCCGTTCGCTCGTACTCGCGGGGCTCGGGCACCACCTCCGAGGAAGCCGAGACGAACCACCGATGCCGGGCCACCTCGCGCAATTTGTCGGTGAGGGCGACCTCGTGCGAGTCGTTGGCGTAGGAGTGCAGCAGGACGACGGCGACCGACTGCACCTCGCACTCTCGGAGCTCTTGGAGAAGCGACTGCATGCTCTCGTCGTCGAGCGGCTCGACGACCGAGCCGTCCTCAGAGAGGCGTTCAGCCACCTCGAACCTCAGCACTCGGGGCACGAGCACGTCCGAACGCTGGAAGTCGGGGTCATACAGGTCCGATCGCCAGTGTCGACCGATCTCGAGCACGTCTCGGAAGCCCCGAGTGGTCACGAGGGCGGTGCGAGCGAGGCGGCGCTCGATGATGGCGTTCGTCACGAGCGTGGTCCCGTGGAAGATCGTCGCCACCTCGCTCCGAGCGGCGCCGCTCACATCGACGAACTCGGTAATGGCGTTGAAGAAGCCCTCTGCGGGGTTCTTCGGCGTCGTGGCGACTTTCAGGTGGACGTGCCCGTCGCCATCGACCTCCTGCGCGACAAGATCGGTGAACGTTCCCCCGACGTCGACCCCGACAAGCCACTGGCCGGGCATCACGCTCCTCCCGGGATGGTCGTGGTGGCACCGACATGGAGTTGTCCGACGGACGACGTCAGGGTGACCTTTCCTTCTACGAGATCGTGCTGCACGGCGGCCGGGTCGCGTGTCGCCGGGTCTCCGAAACCTCCGCCGCCCTGTGTGTCGAGAATCACGCGATCGCCGCGGACGAGAGGGAAGGCGAGCACCTTGCCCGGCAGCTCCTGCTCCTTGCCGTCGCGGACCACGGCGATGCGAGCAGTGGCCCCTGGACCGCCGCCTGCCCATCCGGGTGGTGGGAACTTGACTCGGTCGAACTGGCTGGAGAACTCGCACTCCTCGAGCACCTCGACGACGCGCGTCACCCCGAGTCCGCCGCGGTACCGGCCAATGCCACCGGAATCCGGCCTCAGCGAGTAGCTGACGACCCGCACGGGGAACTCCTGCTCGGTGAGCTCGATCGGGACGTTCATGAGGTTGTGCACCCCTGCCGAAAGGCAGTCGTGGCCGTCGCGACGACTCGAAGCACCCCAGCCGCCTACCTCGATCTCGAAGAGGACCTTGCGTTGGCCCTGCCCTCCTCGCTGGGAAAAGATGTAGACGTTGGAGTTGCCGTAGTAGGCGGCCACCGCCCTGTCCGGCAGTGCGCCGCTCAGCGCAGCGGTGACGACGTTCGCGATCCGATGAGTGAGCACGTTGCGACCCACGACTGCCGCCGGCTCCCGGGGATTGACGATCGTGCCCTCTTCCGCGATGACCTGGATCGGCAGGTAGCAGCCGTAGTTGCTCGACACGTCCGGCGCGAGCATCGCGATGACCGCGTAGTAGACAGAGGATTCCGTGGCTGCGAGCGGGCAGTTGATGGGACCGAGGACTTGTTCGCCGGTTCCGGCGAAGTCCACGATCAGGTCAGAACCGTCGCGCTTGATGGCCACGCACACTCTCACGGGCTCGTCGCCGAGTCCGTCCCCGTCCACCCAGTCCTCGGCGACGAAGACTCCGTCGGGCAGCGTCTCGATGACCTGCCTCATGCGCGTCTCGGACTGACGAACGAGGTCGGCGAGAGAGGAGAGGAAACCGTCCACGCCGTAGCGCTTCACGAGCCGCTGGATGTCGGACTTGCCGATCTCGAGCGACGCGATCTGCGCCCGGAGGTCGGCAAGTGTCTTCTCCGGCACGCGGATGTTGGCGCTCAGCAGCTCGAAGAAGAGCTGGTTGAAGGTGCCCTTGTCCGCGATGCGTGACCCGCTTATCCGGAACCCCTCCTGGAAGACCTCCGTCGCGTCTGCACCGTAGCTGGCGGCGGCGCGGCCTCCGAGATCTAGCTGGTGGCCAAGCGTTCCGCATATGGCGACTCGCTCACCATCGGCGAAGACGGGGGAGAAGGTCATCACGTCCGGCAGGTGCTGGCCCCCCAGGTACGGATCGTTCGTAGCGATGATGTCGCCGTCCGACCACTCCTCGATCGGGTGCCTCTTCTCGAGGATCATCCGGAGCGCTCGTGTCATCGAGTTCAGATGCACCGGAATACGGCACGACTGGGCGATGATTCCCCCGCTCAGGTCGAAGACCGCCGTCGAGTAGTCGAGCATCTCTCGGATGACCTGCGAGCGAGCCGAACGTTCTATGACGGTGGCCATCTGCTCGGCGGCCGCGATCAAACCGGCACGGACGACCTCGACAGTGACCTTGTCCGGTGCAACAGTCAGATCGCTCATGGGCACACTGTATACAACGCACAGAACACAGCGTCAAGGAGTACTCGCAAGAAGCGCGGGCAGGGACCGGTGTCGATGCCCGGCTCAAGTCCAGGGCGGCCCGACCTCCGCCGCGGTCCCGTAGGAGGGCTGTGCGCCGAGCGCACGCACCGAGTAGGACGCGGCCGCCACGGCGGCTCTCAGGGCACGCTCGATCACGTCCCGCAGCGGCGCTGCGGGATGATCGTGCAGGGCCAGCCATGCGGCGAGCGCACCCACGAATGCGTCGCCAGCACCGGTGGTGTCGACCACCTTCGACCGTGGAGCGAGAACGGTCATCTCCTTCCTGCCTGCCACTGCGCGAGCGCCCCGGTTCCCGAGCGTCGTCACGAGCAGAGAGGGCGGCTTCTCTGTGCGGGTCGCGAGTTGCGCGCCCTCTAGCTCGTTGACCACCACGACGTCCACGCTGCGAAGCAGACCGTCGTAGACTGCATGCACCGGGGCTGCGCTCAGGATCACGAGAGCGCCGTTCCGGGCGAGTGATGCGGCTCTGGCCACTGCCGCCGATGGAACCTCGAGGCTGAGCACGACAACGGCCGCCGCTCCTATCAGCGCCCCTGCGCACGTGACATCCTCTTCGGTGAGCTCGCTGTTAGCGCCCGACGCGACGATGATCGAATTCTGCCCGTCAGGCGTGAGCATCACGAACGCGGCCCCGGTCTGCACACCGCTCGTCTGCAGGAGGTGCTCGGTACCGACACCTCGATCCTCGAGATCGCGCCTCGCCTCGTCCGCGGCGGGATCTGAGCCGACCCGACCGACCATCGCGACCTCTGCTCCGAGCAGCGACGCCGCGACGGCCTGGTTCGCCCCCTTCCCCCCGGGGGCGGCGGACAGCCGCGCCCCGATGACCGTCTCGCCCGTTGCGGGCCGTCGCTCCACAGAAATGAGGTGGTCTCGGTTGACCGAACCGACGACCACGACGAGGCCGCGGGTGCACTCCGCCGCAGCACGTCTCTTCGCGTCGGGAGGTGAGGGCTCCACGATGAGGGGGAACGCTACTGTCGCGGCCCAGGTGCCGCCTGCTAAGGCAGCGGGCACCGCCGGTCCGTCCCTCGAGGGAGGCGCAGCGCCCGCCTTGGCTTTGTCAGCTCTCAAGCGGAGATCAAAGGTGAGCCGCCGGCTCGCCGCGCCGGTCTTGCTCGCCGTCGTCAGCCTTCTCGCCGCGTCGTGCTCCTCGGGCGGCAGCTCTCTCGGTCACCGCTCGAGCACCACGACCCCGAAGGCCGCCAAGAAGAGGGGCAAGGCAACCGCAGCCGTGCGCACGTGGCTCGGCCCGGGCGGCGTCGAGTCGAGCGCCGTGATCGCCGAGAACAAGAAGCCGGGCACCACGTCCTGGCAGATAACGAACGAGGGGCCGGGCTACATAAGCGGCTTCGCCAACCTCAACTACGCGAAGCAGGGCGACGAGGTGGGGCTCTACGTCTCGACAGATCAGCCGACGTTCCACGTCGTCGCCTACCGGATGGGCTGGTACGGCGGCACGGGTGCACGCGCCGTCTGGCAGTCGGGCACCGTGAAGGGGAAGGTGCAGCCGCCCTGCACCGTCCAGCACAGCACGAACATGGTCTCGTGCGACAACTGGAGCCGGTCGCTCACCTTCGACGTGACCTCCGCCTTCGTGCCGGGTGACTACCTCTTGAAGCTCGTCGGGACCGACAACCGGCAGTCCTACGTGCTCCTCACGATCTGGGACCCGAGCAGCACCGCCACCTATCTCGTGGTCAACCGTTCGATGGTCGAAGAGGGCTGGAACACCTACGGCGGCTACGACTTCTACCAGGGTGAGGGACCGTGCATCCTCGACTCGCAGACGTACCCGCCCTGCAACAGGTCCCGCGTCGTCTCGTTCGACCGCCCCTACGCGGGAAACGGTTCGTCCGACTTCCTCCCGAACGAGTACCCGATGATCGAGTTCATGGAAGAGGAGGGGCTCAACGTCACCTACTGCACGGACGTCTGCATCTCGCAGCATCCTGGCTTCCTCAAGCAGCACAAGGCCATCGTCTTTCTCGACCACGACGAGATCTGGACCAACTCGGAGCGCGTCGGCGTCCTCCAAGCTGCCTCCGCCGGAGTGAACATGGCCTTCTTCGGAGCGGCCACCCTCGTACGGCATGCCCGGCTGCAGGCCTCTCCGCTCGGTCCCGCAAGGGAGGTGGTCGACTACCGCAACCCTGCCGAAGACCCTCTCAACGGACACGGGAGCCCCTGGCAGGTGACAGGCAACACGTGGGCCGCACCGCCCACGAACTGGGACGCGACGACCTTCCTCGGGCAGCTCTACAGCGGCTTCCTCCCGCCGGGTGAGCCGAGCGCGCCGATGAAGGTCTACGACGCCAGCTCGTGGTTCTTCCAGGGCACCGGCCTCAAGAACGGCTCGCTCATACCGTCGGCCATCAACTCCGACTTCGAGCACCTGTACCCCCAGGGACCGATGCCGGGGAACATCCAGGTGCTCGCCCACTCGCCGATCCCGCTCTCGCACGTCTACACGAACCAGGGGCAGTGGGGTGGCTACACCTACTCGGACGTCACCTACTACACCTACCCGCACAGCCTCGCCGGGATCTTCGACAGCGGCGACAACATCTGGGTGGGGACCCTGGCCAGCTGTAGCCCGCCAACCTCTCAGTGCCCTGCCGGCACGATGCGCCAGCTCACGGCGAACGTGCTCCACCTCTTCGGTGAAGGCCCCGCCGGACGCTTCCAGCCGTCGCGCCCGAACTGGCGTTCCGTCACACCTTACGGCTCCTGAGGGCGGCGAGGCTCCTCAGGGCAGCGGAGCGGATCATCCTCAGGGCTGATGCCAGGCCGCTCGGGTGACGGGTACCGTTTCTTCTGTGGCAAGAGGTCCTCTTGCCGACACAGCCGTCGGCGAAGCGTCGGAGCAACCGGGCGTGCCGCGCCGTCGAAGCTTGTCGGAGACCGGCCTTCTCTCTGCAGCCCTGCTGTTCCTCACCAGCATGTTGTCCCTCGCCGTGCTCGCCATGGCGGTCCGCACGCCGGCGTTCCGCAGCCCGCGACTCGCCCTCGAGCTCGTCGCCTGCCTGCCGGTCCTCTTCGCGCGTCGCTGGCCCATCGGTGTCATGGCCGTCGGTGCCACCGGAGCCGCCTTGGAGATGTCGACGGCGAGCCGCTTCGTCGCCTTCAGCGCCGTCCTCGGCGTAGCCACTTACTACCTCGCGACCCAGAGGCCGCGAAAGGTCTCCGTGCCGGTCGCCGTCACCGCGGCGGTGGGTCTGGGCTCGGCGCTCGTCTCGGCGCTCGTGCGGACGCCCGTGATCCCGCTCGGTCCGGACGCAGTCGAGAGTTTCCTGCCGCTCGTCGCGGCGTGGTTCATCGGAGACAGCGTGGCGGCAAGGCGCCGCTATCTGGCGGGACTCGCCGCGCAGGCCGAGCGGGAACGCCAAGCGGAGATCGAGCGCGCCAGGCAGCAGGTGCGCGAGGAGAGGGTACGCATCGCACGGGAGCTGCACGACGTCGTCGCGCACACCCTCGCGGTGATCACCGTCCAGTCGGGCGTCGGGCGCCGTCTCATGGGGCGGCAGCCCGACAAGGCCGCTGCGGCTCTCGAGTCGATCGAGACGATCGGGCGAACCGCACAGGACGAGCTGCGGGTGGTCCTCGCCCTCCTGCGGGACGAGGAGAAGACCGCGCCGGCGCTCGCGCCTGCCCCGCGACTTGTCGACCTGAAGGACGTCATCGACAACATCCGTCCTTCCGGCACCGCGGTCGAGCTACGGGTCTCGGGGGACGACCTCGCGCTCTCGCCGGCACTGGAGCTCACCGTCTACAGGGTCGTGCAGGAAGCCCTCACGAACGTCGTCAGGCATGCACCGGGCGCGAACGCGGTGGTCGAAGTGTCGGTCGGCTCTCGTGAAGTGGTCGTCGAGGTGACCGACGACGGGGTGGCGCCGGGGAGCCCGGCCCACGGTTTCGGCACCGGTCACGGCATCCTCGGCATGCGCGAGCGGGTGACGGCTTTCGGCGGGACGCTCACGGCCAGCCCCCGCGAAGGGGGCGGCTTCAGGGTCTCCGGCCGCATACCCCTCGAGGGAACCGGGTGACGATAAGCGTGCTCGTCGTCGACGACCAGGCGCTCATACGCACGGCGTTCGCCTCGCTGGTCGACTCCGAAGAGGACATGCACGTGGTGGGCGAGGGGGCGGACGGCCTCCAGGCGGTGCAGCTGGCGGGGACGCTCAGGCCGGATGTCGTCCTCATGGACGTGCGCATGCCTGTGCTGGACGGGATAGAGGCTACGCGGCGCATAACCGCAGGCGGCGGCTCGAACGACCCACGGGTGCTCATCCTCACGACCTTCGACCTCGACGAGTACGTGTTCGAAGCGCTCCGGGCGGGAGCGAGCGGCTTCCTTCTCAAGAGCCGGCCGCTCGAGGAGCTGTTGAGCGCCATCCGCGTGGTGGCAGAGGGAGAGGCGCTTCTCGCGCCGAGCGTCACGCGGAGGCTCATCGCCCACTTCGTCGAGCGTGCTCCCGCTCGCGAGAGAGCCCCGGAGGGCCTGGCCGAGCTAACGGAGAGGGAACGGGAGGTCCTCACACTCGTGGCACAGGGACTGTCGAATGCCGAGCTCTGCGGAAGCCTGCACGTGAGCATGGCGACGGTGAAGACCCACGTGAGCAGGATCCTCACCAAGCTCGGTGCCCGGGACAGGACTCAGCTCGTCGTCCTCGCATACGAGTCCGGCCTGGTGAGCGCCACTTAGCGTCACTCCACGGGATGACGCGCGTTTCGTCCTCCGGCCTGACGACTCGCGGCAGTCGTTCCGGCACCATTCGGGCATGGACCTGACGACTGTCGCGGTCGTGGCCGCCACGGCGCCGCACAGGCACTTCCGCTTCGGGCTCGTCCTCCTCGGTCTCCTCCTCGTCGCTGCGATCGTGTTCCTCGTCACGCGGATCATGCGCCAGAGAGAAGCCCGGCAGGTGCGCGACGAGCCCCGCGCAGCGCAGCCCCAGGCTGCGTCTCCTACCGCTGACCTCGCGCAGCGGCCGCGCCCCTCGGAGCCCGCTCCTCGCCGCCAGGTGCGGTCAAGATCCCTCGCCCAAGGTGACTGGGCCGTCGAGACCCACGGTCTCACGAAACGTTTCGGTGCGAATGCGGCCGTCAACGACGTGGAGCTCTTCGTGCCGCGAGGTTGCGCGTTCGGCTACCTCGGCCCGAACGGCGCGGGCAAGACGACGCTCATCAGGACACTGCTCGGGCTCACGAGGGCTGACAGCGGAAGCATGGCACTGCTCGGGATACCGGTGCCGGCCGACCGCGGCCGGGCGCTCGCGAGGGTGGGTGCGATAGTCGACGAGCCCCGTTTCTTCGGGCACCTCTCGGGACGCGACAACCTGAGGGTGTTCGCGGCGGCACGCGGCGCCAGGGCCGGGGATCGCATTGCCCCCTCGCTCGAGCGGGTCGGCTTGGCGGGCCGAGCCGACGACAAGGTGCGGTCGTACTCGATGGGCATGCGGCAGCGCCTCGGCGTCGCCTCCTGCCTTCTCGGCGATCCGCAGCTGCTCATACTCGACGAGCCGATGAACGGCCTCGACCCGGCCGGCATGAGCGAGATGCGGGCGATGATCGACAACCTCGTCGAGGAGGGCCGGACCGTGATGCTCTCCTCGCACCTCCTCGACGAGGTGGAGCGGACGTGCGACGCCGTGGCGATCGTCGACCGCGGCCGGATCGTGCGGCAAGGGTCGATCGACCAGCTCCTGCGCGAAGCCGGAGCCGCGGCCGTGCGCGTCGAGTGCTCCGATCCCGGCGCAGCCGTCCGACTGCTCGAGGAGGCGCATCTCGCCGACAGCGTCACGGTCAACGGCGATGTCGTCGGCGTCACCCTTCGCTCCGGCGCGACGCGCGAGGAGATCGCCGCGATCAACCGCCTGCTCGTCTCTCGCGAGATCTCCGTCTACCGATTGGAGGAGGCAAGGGCATCGCTCGAAAACTGGTTCCTCTCCGTCACGAGCCGCCTCGGGAGAACGCCGTGAGCGAGCTCGCAGTGACCGGCGCCGAGGCAGCCGCGCCGCGACCTCCCCTCGGAGCCGACGGGTCGCCCCCTGGCGCAGGGCGAGGCCTCTCAGCCCTGCTACCGACACCGGACCTCGTCTCGACGAAGCTCCTCGAGCTGCGCAAGCGGACCGGGCTCATGATCACCGTCGTCCTCCTCACCGTGGGCTTCCCGGTTCTCGTGCTCGGCATCAGGCTGCTCCTCCATGCGGTCGACCCTTCGAGCTTCGGCCCAGCCGGCTCGCCGGGCCTCTTCTCCGGCCTCACCAACGCCATGGCGGAGTTCGGTTTCATCATCGCTGCGACAGTCGGAGCGACGGCGGGCGCGACGGACTTGAGTGAGGGCGTCTTCCGCCAGCTCGTGGTCACCGGTCGCAACCGGGTCGCCCTCTACCTCGCGCGGATCCCCGCCGGGTTGTCGATACTGGTGCCGCTCGCCGGGGCGGGCTTCGCCGTGGTGTGCCTCGTGACGAGCTTCGCCGGACTGCCCGAGCCGACAGCGGCGCGGATGAACGGCGTGAGCGTCCCGATGCGGCTCAGCGAGGGCCAGCTCGAGAGCTGGCTCCTCACCCATCCGAACCAGGCGACCCAGCTGGCCGGCCTGCCCCTCCTCGCGTCGGGTGGCGGCAGCGGTGCCGTCGCGAAGCTCGGACCTTCCTCGCCCGCCGAACAACCGGCGGCCGTGCGCAAGGCGCGAGCCGAGGTGAGAAAGCACATCGGCACGATCTACAGCACCTACACCCTCGCCGAGGTGACCCAGTCGAACCCTGCGGTCAACGAGATGGCGAAGATCGGGGCGTGGCTCGAGCTGGAGGTCGCCATCGGCTTCCTCGCCGGCCTCGGCCTCGGCTCCCTCACGGGGCAGCGCACCGTTTCCACGATCTCGCTCATCGCCCTCCAGCTGATCGTGACGCCGATCCTCGCGGCGAACGTCATCCCCTACTTCATCAACGGGCAGCGACTCGTCGTCGGCCTGGCGATGGACCAGTTACGGCCGATCGCGCTCGGCTCGGCGAACGGCGGCGGAGGCCCGCGCGCCGCCCTCTTCGGCGGGCGCGGCGCCCTCTCGATACCACCGATGCCCACCTGGGCGATGGTGGCGGTGATCGTGGGGTGGATGGTCGTCTGGTCGGCGGTCGGCGCTTTCCGGATGGCACGGAGGGACGCTTGACCAGTCCTCAAGAACCCGAAGAGGATCCCCTCGCCGTCGCCCACCCACGGATGCGCGCGACCACGGCGTCGACGAAGTCGCCGGCGAAGCCGATATAGGCCCTCGGGTCGAGCGCCGAAGAGAGGTCGAAGCCTGAGAGGCGCTCGCCGTAGCGCTCGACTTCTGCCGAGAGCACCTCGGCGAAGCCTTGCCCGGCCATGGCGATCAAGGGCCTCTTCGGCGCCCGCAAGGCGGTGGAGCGGTACCCGGGATAGTCGTAGGGCGGATCAAGCCGCACTGCCTGCTCGGGTTGACTTGTCAATTCCGTCATGGGAGGCCCTCCGCTCCCATGGCCGCGTCGCTCAAGAGCCAAGCCGCCGAGATCGCACGTGGAGCTGCCCACAATGAGAAGATCTCCGAGATGGCCGTGCAGTCCTCTGGGGTTCACCGTCGGCGCCATGCCGTGCGACATGCGGACTCTCATGCGACATGCGAACGCCATGCTCGCCTCCCCTCGGTCGCCGCCAACCTCGCCCGGCGGACGCACGTCGGCGACATCGTGCTCGTCTACGAATCCGGCACCATCGGCGCGAAACCCAACCGCCTGCCGCTTTCGATCGGGGACGGCGAGCTGGCGGAGACAGCCGATTCGGTGGTCTCGGTTCCCGAGATCTTCAACTACTGGCTGCAGGGTGGCCGCATCGACGTCGGGTTCCTCGGCGCGGCGCAGATGGACCGCTTCGCCAACCTCAACTCGACGGTCATCGGACCCTACGACAACCCGTCGGTGAGGCTGCCCGGTGCGGGCGGAGCGCCGGAGATCGCCGCCTCGTGCAGGGAGGTGATCATCGTCATGCGCCAGAGCCTTCGTTCGTTTGTGCGCGAGCTCGACTTCGTGACCTCGGTGGGCCACGGCCGCGGCAACGGCGACCGCGAGAGGCTCGGGCTCCGCGGTGGCGGCCCGACGCTCGTGATAAGCGATCTCGGACTGCTCCGGCCGAACCGGGAGAGCCTCGAGCTCGAGATGACGCACCTGCATCCGGGAGTCACCCTCGAGCAGGCGAGGGAGGCAACGGGATGGGATCTGCGCTCGGTCCCCGAGGTCCTGTCGACCTCACCGCCATCGCCGACCGAGTTGGCGGCGCTGCGGGAACTGGGCGGAGGCTCGTCTCCGGGTGACGGCTCTGCGCGGACCCTGCCTAGAGAGCGAAACCCGCCGCGCCGGCGAACACCCAACCGTGCGCCACGGCCGGCGAGGTGAGAGGGGTCGTGGCGTCGCTCGCGTAGAGGACGCTGCCCGAGACGGCGTCAAGGGCCACCAGGCCCCAGGGACGCGACACCGGCGGCTTCGGCGCGGTCACGTAGACGACCCCGTCCGCGACGGCCGGCGACGACGCCGGACCTACGGCGGAAGACCAGACCACTTTCCCCGTCGACTCCGCGACAGCACAGAGCTTGCCGCCGTAGGCGCCCGAGGCACCCACGGCGAAGACCTTGCCTCCCGCGGCGGCCGGACTGACAGCGCCGCTCGAGCCGCAGGCGTCGTGCCACGCCAGACCTCCTGTGCGGGCTGAGATCGCGCACAATCCGTGCGGGCCATCCGCCACGATCAGCGCGCCGGCCACGACCGGGGTCGACTGGCCACTGTCACAGGCGGCGTGCGAGAAGAGGAGCGAGCCGCTCGCGGCGTCGAGAGCCACGAGGTCGCCACTCGCCGGAGAGCCCGTGTAATACGTGCCGACCACGACCTCGGTCAGCGCCGGGTGCGACAAGGCGACATACGTGGGCGCTGTCTGACCCTTGAGATTGACGCCGGTCGTGCCGTCGGTGACCCAGACGGTCGCGCCGGTAGTGGCGTTGAGGGCGAACACGCAACCACCGGCGGTCTGGCCGAGCACGTGGGCGCCGGCGACCGCTAGCGGGCCCTCGATCGAAGCGCGTGGTGCAGCGCAGCTCGCCGAGCCCTTCGACGGCCAAGGGACCTTCCAGGCGAGCTTGCCTGTGGACGCATGCACAGCTTCGACCGCGACCGTGGAGGCTCCGCTGAAGCCCACGTAGACGAGTCCGGTCGCCTCCGAGGCGGCCGGCGCAGACGTCGCCGCGACGGGACCGGCCGGCTTGTACGTGAACCGCCACAAGAGCGTGCCGGTCGTCGCCCGGTATGCGTCGAGCGTGGTCGGCGTGGAAACGACTTCGACGTCCGTCGGAGAACCGCTCCTCGTCTGCTCGGCCACCACGATCGGAGCCGTGCTGTTGCCCTTGTCCCAGCGGCGCTTCAACGACTTCACCCGTGCGGGCGAAAGGAGCGTCTCGCCGGGCTGGAAGCCGTCATGAGCTGCCGAATAGTGGAACATCGGCCACGAGGGGAGGCTGAAGAGCCGGCAGAGCCGGCGGGCAAGACCGGGCTTGGACGAGCCGGTGGTGAAGAGCGGAGACCCGAGACCGGTCGCGAGGTCGTAGGCGACCGTCGCCTTGTAGTCGCCGCCGTGGCTTCGCGTGAAGTCGTTGTCGCCGGTGGTGATGTCGTGAAAGACAGTCGGACCAGCCGCCGCCAACCTGTAGAGCGCCGGGTCGAGGAACCCGGCGGCGGGAGCGCGCGAGCACGACTCGTTGCTCAGTGCGATCGACGCAGCCCACAGCGGAGTGGCGAAGCTGGTCCCGTAGAAGGAGCCCCACCCATTGATGTTGTCGGTGTGACAGTCACCCTTGCTGCAGTAGAAGGCGTAGTAGGGGTAGCCGGAAAGCGCCGAGACGTCCGGCACCTCGCGGCAGTGCCCCCCCGTTCCCGCGTGGCACGGCGTGCCGCTCGAGTAGGCGTTGAGGACTCCGGGTCCCTTCTGCCACGCGGGCATCTTCCAGAGAGTCGAGATGCCTCCGCCGCCCGCGCCGACTCCGACCGTGTTCCATGTCGTCTCCCCCGAACGAGGCGGCAGGAGGCCCGACCACTGCGTCCCGCCGACGCCGGTGACGTAGGGGTCGCTCGACGGATCGTCCACGCTCAGCGCGTGGGAGCCGTCGAACTGATCGCACTCCTCGGAGCCGAAGTCGCCCGCGGCGGCGAGGACCGTCTGTCCCTGCGCGGCCGCCTGCTCGAAGTCGACCTCCTCGGCCGCGGCGAAGCCGCTCGGCTCGAGCGGCTCGCAGGAGAGCCAGCTGGTGCTGATCACCTGAGCGGTGTCGTCGTCCACGATCCGCGCCCAGTCGTCGAGCCAGCTCGGCTCGAAGAAGTTCGCGGTCTCGTACACGCGGACGGCTGCTCTCGGCGCGAGGCCGATCACGTCCTCCACGTCGGACGTCGCCTCGAGCGTGCCTGAGCCGACCGTCGTGCCGCCGTCGACCTTCACGACGGAGACCCTCGTGCTCGTCTTGTAGCAGTCCTGGTAGGTGGCCACGTCGGAAGGGGCGAAGGCCGCCGGTTCGAAGATGGCGATCGTCTCACCCGCGCCGAGGTCGCCGCGCCTGTAGAGGCCATCGAGCCCGTAAGCCGAGGCGAGCACGTTGGCCGTTGCCGCGCCGTAGCTCGAAGCCGCGCTGCAGGGCACAGGACCTCTTGTACCGGCGGTGAAGCCTGCCCCGATGCCCGCCGAGGTCATACGGACGGCAGTCGGCAGAGCCCCGGAGTGGCCTCGCGCCGATGACTGCGGCAGTGCAGATCCGGCCGGGTAGAGGCGCATGACGTCGTCCAGCCCCACCACGGCGAGCATGGCGGGGGCCCCTAGGGCGATGAGTATCAGTGGGAGGAAAAAGGTGGCGGTCACGGCGCCTATCTTCCCCACGGTGGCGGCGAGGCCGTGGCCAGTCCCCCTGAGCCTGGTGGGGAAGAGCT
>JAJYVX010000015.1:23336-29656 GCA_021791795.1 Actinomycetes bacterium
GATCGAGCTCGGCAGCATCGGCGGAGAGACGTCGCCGTATGCAACCCTGCCCGAGGGCAGGCGGAACTGGTAGATCGACGTGTGGAACGCGTGCTCCGCCGTCGACGCAGTCGTCTCGACGGGTACGACAAGACGGTTGGCGGTGACGGCTCCGGGTCTCAAGCCGAGGCCGCGCAAGGTCCCGAGCACGCGCCGGAGCGTGGACATGGTCGGTCCGAATCGGGAGCCGAACTGTCCATGCGCGAGGTACTCCCGGTACGCGGGTGACCGGGGTGTGGAAACGGAGGCGACGAAGCGCTCTAGCGCAGAGCCGTTCCGCGGTGCCAGCACGACGTCGAGACGGAGGGAACGATCTCCGTCGAGTGGTTGGAGACGCGTGGACCCGGCCGGCAGGCGAGCGGCTCCGCCGACCGGCTCGAGGCTCGGGCCCATGTGGGGGATCGGAGCGCCGCTCGAGCCGACGACGGCAAACCCGAGCGGCAGGCCCAGGGCGAGCGATGACGCGCACGCAACCTTGAAGAGTCCGCTTTGAAGAACTACCCACTTACGAAGCGACATGACGCACACCCGTCTGCCTCGGCTCCGCCTCGACCGCTCACCTGCCTCAAGGCCCGCGAGCAAATGGTAGCTCTCCCTCTCCGAGCGCGACAACGTCTTCCGCTCCGGCAGACGGCGGCGTAGTCTTCATGTCGCTCTGCTTGGCAAGGAGCCTCGTCGTCGGAAGGGGCAGGACGATGGGACGGTCGACTCGAAGCGTGAAAGATCGGAAGAGAACGGCACCGCGGATGCGAGCTGTCCTCCTCGCCGGCATCCTGGCGTTCACAGGTGCCCTCGGAGGCTCGGCCAGCGCGGCGACCCCGACGAGAGCCGCCGCCTCTTGGTCGCTGCAGGCTCACTTCGGGCGGCTCTACCTGGTGCCCGTCGCAGTGTCGTGTGCATCCGCCGGGGATTGCTACGCCCTCTCGCTCGCACCGAGCAACAGGGAGACCTTCCTCGTCTCGACGAACGGAGGCACGAGTTGGTCGGCGGCAAAGTCGTTCCCTGCGGGTTTCGTCGGTACCGATCTCTCATGCCCCGCCGCTGGCACCTGTCTGCTGGCGGGAGTGCCGAGCTCATCGACCAGCCGGGCGAGAGTGCTGTACCTGACGCGCACGAGCGGTGCCGGTTGGTCCGCTCTCAGCTCGGCGAGCCTGACCGTCGAGGGGCTCGCCTGCCACACCTCGGCGTTCTGTGTCGCAGGTGGTAGGGCCGCCTCGGGAGCTCTCCAGACTCTTGTGTCCACCAACCTCGGCGTCAGCTGGAACACGGCGAGCGCCTTTGGCACCGAGTTCGTGAGCCCGTCCTGTCCCTCCAAGACTGAGTGCTTCGCCGTCGACGGCCCCCGCGGATTGGAGATGACGACAGACGGAGCCAAGGCATGGAAGAGCGTCCACCTGCCCACGATCACGGGTATGCATCTCAATGGCATCTCGTGCCCGACAGTTCGTCATTGTGTCGCGGTCGGTGCTGTCTCCGGGAGCAGCGGCGGTCGGCTGGCACTCGTCAGCGACAATGGCGGCAAGTCCTGGTCCGAAGCGTTCACGAAGGCGCCGAGGGGCTCGTTCTGGGAGGTGGCGTGTGGATCGGCGAGCCACTGCGTCGCCGTCTCTGCCTCGCTCAGACTCCCGGAGGTGCCTCTCGAAGCCGACGTCAGCACCGACGGCGGTCTCGTCTGGAAGGCCTATCGCCTCTCCATCTCGGAGAACCTGATCGCGCTCGTCGTCCTGTCCTTCACAGGCTGGAACCCGACCTCCCTGCTCAGCTGCCCCACCATCGCGCGATGTGTCACCGCCGGAGGGATAGACGACTACACGACCCGGCTCGTGGCGTCCGGCACGGGAGGCACGAGCTGGACGGTGGGCGGGACGCCGGCGGGCGCGCTGCCGTACTCCCTCGGCTGCTGGTCGGTGGGGTGCGTCGCAGGCACGTTCACGAACAGCGGCAGTGTGACAGAGGTGTCCGCGGCTGCAAGGACGTGGTCGCCCTACCGCCTGCCGTTCGCCGCTCTGACGGACGTCAACTGCGTGGCGGACAAGACGTGCGACGCTCTCGGGTTCACCGCGTCGGGCAAGGCCGAGTTCGTCCGCACGACCGACGGCGGTGCGCGCTGGCGCAGCCTGTTCGGCTTCGGGGGACCGGTCGTCTCGGGCGAGGCATCACTTGCCTGCCCGACCGCCAAGGTCTGCTACGTCGCGATCACGTTCCTGAACGCGACCACCCTCCATGCGAAGACTCGCGCCTACGCGACGGCCGACGGGGGCATCTCCTGGAAGCATTTGGCCGTTCCGGCAAGATTCGCGGCCACGCTCGACCAGTTGGCGTGCCCGTCGACCACCACCTGCGTCCTGACCAATGCCGACTCGGCGGCTTTCTCGAAGGACTCCGGCGCGACCTGGTCGGCGTCGCTCCTGCCGTCGTCGGTCCTGCTCATGACCGGGCCCTCGTGCGGATCGTCGACCTCCTGTTTGATGATGGCCGAAGCGAGCGGCACGCCGACAGCCCTCGTGACTGCCGATGCCGGTGCGAACTGGACCGCGGCGGCAAGGTTCCCGACTGCGCTCGACGCCGCTGGGTCGACCTCGCTCGCCTGCCCGAAGGCGGGCGACTGCGAGGTGGTGGGAGAGAGCTCCGGTGGGGCGATGGTGGGTTTTGCCACCGACAATTCCGGTTCTGCCTGGAGCCAGCAGGTCGCACCGTCGGGGCTTGGCAAGGGCGGGTCATGGGGCCCGCTCACCTGCATCCCGCCTGACCGATGCGAGGCATCCGCGGTCGGGCCGACGGGCGACGGCTACCTGCTCGGTCTCGGTTGAGGTTCGCGGCTTTGACGAGGCCGGCACCCACGAGCGAGTTCAGGTACGTCGACACCATCCGATGATTCGCGCCGACCGCCGCCCGGATCCAGGAGAGCGGAGGCCGCGCCGTGCGCGGTCGTACGGACTCCGCCGGGAGCTCGACGCTCGAACTATCTTCCCCGGATGGACTACCACCCGGACGCTGGGCACGGCCTGAGCCACGACCCTTTCAAGAGCTGCACGGTGCCGAGACCCATCGGCTGGTTGTCGACCCTCTCACGCGACGGCGTCGCCAACCTCGCCCCGTTCAGCCAGTGGCAGAACCTCACGTGGGATCCGCCGATGGTGATGTTCGCCGCCAACCAGTCCGTGCTCGGCGGGAAGAAGGACACGGTGCGCAACGCCGAGGAGACGGGCTGGTTCACCTGGAACATGGCGACGTGGGGGCTGCGTGACGCGGTGAACGTCTCGTCCCTCGCGCTGGCGCCGGACGTGGACGAGTTCGAGCTGGCCGGCGTGTCGAAGGCCGCCGGGAAGGAGTCCGGCGTCCCGATGGTCGGGGAGTCTCCCTGCCACTTCGAGTGCCGTTACCTGCAGACGCTGCACCTGCCGGCCAACGAGGAGGTGGCAGAGGTGGACCTCGTCATCGGCCGCGTCGAGCGGGTGCACGTCGACGACGCCTTCATCCTGCCCGACGGCAAGCTCGACGTCGCCCGCCTGAAGCCGATCGCCCGACTCGGCTACTACGACTACACAGTGGTGGAACAGGTGTTCGAGATGAAGCCGCCGGGCGCGTCGGAGGCCGAGCTCGCCGGGCTCGAGGGAAGGTCGCACGGCTGAGAGAGCTCGGTCGAACCCAATCGCGTGTGCACCCCGCCGCGCAGGCGGTCTCACGCGGATGCGGCCTTTCGAATATGCGCTTTGCGACATATTGCTCGGCTAAGATCGCGACGTGGTGCCGATGGCGAACAGTCTCGACCGGCTTCTCCGCGAGGAGCTCGAGCGTCTCGTCGCGGGCATGTGCAAGGGTCTCAACGACGCGAAGCGCCTCGCCATCCTCTACGCCCTGCGGGAAGGCCCGCACAACGTGACAGAGCTGTGCAAGGTGATCGACGCTCCGCAGTCGAACACCTCACAGCACCTTGCGATCCTGCGCGACCGGGGCTTGGTGGAGGCCGAGCGGCAGGGGAACAACGTCGTCTACTCGCTCCGGCATCGCGAGGTCATCGAGGCGATCGACATCCTCCGCCAGGTGATGGCGGACGAGATCAGCCGGCAGAACGCTCTGCACGGCCGCCGGAGGAGGCACCGCCCCTCGCCTGGCGTGAAGGCGACCGCCTGAAGGGCTCTTGCCGCCGGTCCCTCAGTTGCGCAGGTCCGGGCCAAGGATCAAGTAGACGGAGCCTTCCTCCTCGACGAGGTCGAAGACCCGGATGGCGCAGTCGGCCGGTCCGCGGAGGCGTTCCCCGCTTGAGACGTCGAACTGGCTCCCGTGAGCTGGACAGGTGAGCACCGACCCGGTGAGCTCACCGCGCGACAACGTCGCGCCGGCATGGGGACAGACGTCCTCCACAGCAAGAAGGATCCCTCTCAGCTGGTACAGGGCGACCGGACCGCAAGGCGTCGCCACGTCGCCCGCGACGAGCCCGATCCTGCCCGGCAGGTCGGCTGACTCCGCCAGGCGGACGCGGCGCCGTCTAGCCTCCCCCGGTGCGGGCAGCCTCCGCACGAGCTGCGCCGCGAAGGCGCCACGGCTCGCGATGAGGTCACAGCCGGCGCGCTCGGCCGCGATCCACCGCTCACGCTGCGGGACGCCGAGATGGCCGGCGATGAAGGCCAGGGGGAACTGCCGTCTCGACTGCTCGACCACGGCGATCGCGTCGGGCAGGTCGAGGTCGACGACCACGACGTCGGGCGCCTCGATCGAAGCGCCATCGAGCACACGCAGGCCGGCGCTATCGGCCACCCGCCTCAGCGCCCGCAGCACGACCGGGTCGGTGCTGTCGAAGAGGACGCTGCGCGCCGAGCGGTTCCCTTCCTCTTCGCCCACCACCAGGTGATGGGCGCTCAGATGAACAGCGTGAAGTCGGACTCCGACGCCATCTCGATGAAGCTTGCCGCACCGACCGGAGGTTCGAGACCCTCGACGAAGTCGTCCTTCGAGAGGCCGTAGAGGTCCATCGTCATCTGGCAGGGGTAGAGGCGCACCCCGAGATCGACCGCCATCTGGAAGAGCTCTTCGGGGTCGGCAACCTTGTGCTGCTTCGCCAGGCGCTTGATCATCCAGGTGCCGAGCCCGCCGAAGTGGACCTTGCCGAGCTTCAGGTGGCCCGTGCCGCCGCGGTCGACGATCGACTCGCCGATCTGCATCCAGTTGCCGCCCGTCACCCTCTTGTTGTTCTTCTGCAGGACGCGAAGGCCCCAGAACGTGAAGAAGATGTTCACGTCCAGTCCGGACGCCGCGCCCGTCGTGGCAAGGATCAGGGTGGGCCAGACACGGTCGAGATCCGAGCTCCAGCAGATGACCGACATGCGCTGCTGGCGACCGGGCTCCCTGGCGGACTCCACCACTTGTGAAGGCTCCACTTCACTCCCCCTTACAGCGGTGCCGCTTTCTCGAAGACGGTGAAAGCTCTTGCTCGCTTCTGCATATTCGCAGGTTTGCGGGTGACAATCAACAGCTCTCACTCCGCACAGCGGTAGCAGTGAAGGTCGTTCTCGTCGATCATCCGTCGGTAGTGCTCGTAGGCGGCAGCGCCGTCCAGCAGGTGCTGCCGCTCTGACCCGAAGTCGTCCGGGCGGAATCGCACGAGCCACCCGGCGCCGTAGGGATCCCGGTTCGCGACGAGGACGTCCTCGTCGAAGGCCGCCTGGTTCGTCTCCACGATCACTCCCCCGAAGGGGGCCTGGAACGGACCTACCCACTTCGCGCTTTCGATGACGCACAGGGGCTTGCCCTGCACGACCTTGCGCCCGGGGGCCTTCCACGAGATCTGGACGAGCTTGCCGCACGCGGTCTGCGCCACGTCGGTCATGCCGAGAACGGCCTCTTCGCCCTCGAAGCGGATCCACACGTTGCGGCCGACGTCGTAGAGCAACTCCGCGGGGACGACGCAGCCCTTCCAGATGTGGTCCGACATGTCAGCCCTCTCCGCAGACGATTCCTTCTGATTCGAGGAAACGAAGGTAGGCCTCGACTCCCGCCTCGCCGGTCACGAGGTCGCCGCTGTCGGCCTCCCAGTCGTCCGGCCGTATCCGGGCGATCCAGCCCTGCCCGTACGGGTCGCCGTTCAACGTTGCCGGCGCGGTCGTGAGGGCCTCGTTCACCTCCACGATCTCGCCGGCGACGGGGCTCGGCACGGGGCCGACCCACTTGCCGCTCTCGACGGTGGCCACGCTCTTTCCCTTCGCGACCCTCTTGCCCGCCGACTTCAGCGTCACCGAGACGATCGTCTTCGCGAGGTGTTGAGCGACGTCGCTCAGGCCGAC
>JAJYVX010000180.1 GCA_021791795.1 Actinomycetes bacterium
GGCGAGCATCCGGATGCCGGCCTCACCGCCTTCGAGAAGCTCCGCCCAGGGCGAAACAGGATCGGGCACGAGCGTCACGCACCCGGCCAGTCGCCCTTCGGCAGTGGCGACGAGCACCTCGGCTTCGGCAGCCCGCCGGCTGACGGCGCGCAGTTCGTCGGCGTAGCCCTCGCTCATCTGCCCGCCGGGAAGTGCCAGGTAAGCCGCCACGATGAGTTCGCCGGCGTCTTTGTACTCCTCCGGCCGTGCGCGACGGATGTCCATGGACCCAGCCTACGAGCGCCCGGCGCATCCGTTCGAGCCACGGGGCAGACTCTCTCCGTGCCGCGACGCGTGAAGGTGGGAGTGCAGCTGCCCGAGGTGGAGCGGGTCGTGCACTGGAGCGAGCTGAGGGAGATGTGCGTCGGGGCGGAGGCGGCGGGTTTCGATTCTGTATGGGTCGGCGACCACCTCCTCTACAGGGGCGACGACCGCCCCGAGCGGGGGCCGCTCGATGCCTGGAGCGTGCTCGCAGCGCTCGCCGCCTCCACGGAGCGGGTAGAGCTCGGACCGCTCGTCACATGCACCGGTTTCCGGCCCCCGGGCTTGCTCGCCCGGACGGCGGCAGCGGTCGACGACATCAGCGGAGGTCGCCTCGTCCTCGGCCTCGGCTGTGGTTGGAACCGGGCAGAGTTCGAGGCGTTCGGCTACCCGTACTCGCGGCGAGTCGATCGCTTCGCCGAAGCATTCGACATGGTCCGGCGGCTCTTGTCGGGCGAGAGGGTGACGACGAGAGGGGAGTTCTTCGAGCTGCGCGATGCCGTGCTGCATCCCGCACCGCTCAGGCGTCCACCTCTCATGATCGGCTCGAACAGCCCGCGGATGCTCTCCATCGCCCTCCCGCACGTCGAGCGGTGGAACACGTGGTGGGACGACTTCTCCAACACGGCGGAGGGTTTCGCGAAGCTCAACGAGTCCATCACCGCGGCCGCCGAGCGCGCGGGGCGGGACCCGACCGAGATCCACCGGAGCGCCTGTCTTCTCGTGGAGCTCGATCCGGCGACGAAAGAGCGGCGGGTGCCGGACGGCGTGACCCCGGTGCGCGGGGGCGCGGACGCTGTCGCCGCGGCCCTCGACGAGATGGCGCAGGCAGGTGCAGACGAGGTCATCCTCGTCGCCGATCCGATAAACCTGAGCTCGATCGACGAGCTCGGGGAAGCGCTCGCCGTACTCGGGAACGATTGAGCACGAAGGGGGCGACACATGGAGCTCTACGTCCTGCCGCTCGGCGACTGCTGTTGCGACTACGAGGTCATAGCGCCGGGAGTGAGCGACGGCAGGCGCGTGCACATCCCCGTCAACGCCTTCCTCGTAAGGCTCGGCGACGACAGCCTCGTCCTCGTCGACACGGGGATGAACCGGTTGCACGTGCGGGATCCTGAGCTGACCTGGCGCGGCACGCCCACGGCCGAGGCGCTCGTCCCGGTGATGCGGAAGGAGGACAGCCTCTTATACAGGCTCGCCGAGCTCGAGATCGCGCCGCAGGACATCTCCTACGTGATCAACACCCACCTGCACTTCGACCACGCCGGCAACAACGACCTCCTCGGCGGCGCCAAGTTCTTCGTGCAGCGCGACCAGTACGAGGAGGCAAAGGGCAATCCGAGCTTCCCGAACCAGTACTGGGACCTGCCGAGCCTGAGCTACGAGCTGCTCGACGGCAGGACGCGGCTGTTCGACGGCGTGGAGGTGCTACCGACTCCCGGCCATTGCGAGGGGCACCAGTCAGTCGTGCTGGAGCTCGAGGAGACCGGGACGGTCGTGCTGTGCGGCGACGCGGTCTACTGCAGCGACAATTTCGAGCACGACGCCTGGCTGGGACAGGCTGACCCCGAGAGGGCGCGGGAGAGCGGCGAGATGCTGCGGAAGTTCGCAAGCGAGCACGATGCGTTCATGATCTACGGGCACGATCCGGTCCAGTTCCACGAGCTCCGCCGCGCGCCGGGGGCCGCCTACCACTGAGCGGGGGGTGGGTAGCCGGCGAGGCCGGCCCGGCGCCCGGTGACGTTGCCGTGCCGGTGGCGGCTCTCGCTCACCGCCTGCTCGCGAGCCCAGCGCAGCATCTCCCGTCTCGGGTCCTTCGCCACGGGGGTGTCGTCCACCCACATGCCTGCGTCGATCGCGGCGAGCCTCACCTTGTCGTCGACCTCGCCCAGGAGCCGCACCTTGTCGGGCCTGGCGGCGCCGGGTGAGCCGGCGAGGGCTGCCGCCTTGTCGGCGAGCGCCTCCTCGGCGAGAACGACGACGTCGGTGCCTGCGACCCGGGCCGCCTCGAGGGCGCGGGCGACCCAGCCATCGGGCACTTGCGTGCCTCGGCAGATGATCGCCGTGCGCAGCGGCCGGTAGCGGAAGACGTTCGACTCGGCGAGAAGACGACTCTCGTCGACCGGTCGCTCCATGCTCCGCCAGACCTCGCGGCAGGCGGCCACATATGCCTGGCGGTCCCCGGCGTCAGCCCACTCGCTCTCCGGTCGCTCCCACTCGCCGAGGCTCGCCACGTAGTTCGGTCCGCCGGCCTTCGCGCCGGGACCGACGACGGACCGCTTCCAGCCGCCGAATGCCTGCCTGCGGACGATGGCGCCCGTGATGCCCCTGTTCACGTAGAGGTTGCCCGCCTCGACCGAGTCGCGCCACTTCTCGATCTCGGTCGGGTCGAGGGCGTGGAGGCCTGCGGTGAGGCCGAAGGGCACGCCGTTTTGCAGCTGGATCGCCTCGTCCAGGTCGCGGGCACGCATGACACCGAGCACAGGGCCGAAGCACTCGGTCTGGTGGTACCAGGAGCCTGGCCGAACCCCGACGCGCACACCCGGGCGCCACAAGAAGCGGTGCTCGTCGAGCGGCTCCGGTCGCACGAGCCATCTTTCGTCCTGCCCGAGATCCGAGAAGCCCTTCTCGAGCGTGGTGTCGGGCGGCCGGATGAGCGGCCCCATCGACGCGGCCGGGTCCCAGCCAGGGCCGGGACGCAGCGTGCGAACGGCATCGGCCAGGCGCCTCAGGAACGCCGGTTCGTCGTAGACCGGGGCCTCGACGATGGCGAGGCTCGCAGCCGAGCACTTCTGGCCGCCATGGCCGAAGGCGGACCGCACGAGGTCGGCGATCGCCTCGTCCAGATCGGCGGTGGCGGTTATGACAATGGCGTTCTTGCCGCTCGTCTCGGCGTGGAGGTGGAGCGACGGTCGCCACTCGAGGAACATCCGGGCCGTCTCGAAGGAACCAGTGAGCACGACTGCCCCGACGTCGGGGTGTGTGACGAGCGCACGCCCGGCTTCGCGGTCCCGGGTGGGGAGGAACTGCAGAAGCGCCGGCGGCACACCCCCTTCCCAGAGGGCCCGGGCAAGCTCGCCGGCCACCGCCACCGCTTCCGAGGACGGCTTCAGGATGACGGCGTTGCCTGCCGCGAGGGCGGCGAGCACACCACCTGCCGGGATGGAGAGCGGGAAGTTCCACGGCGACGCCACGACGACCGTGCCGTAGGGGCGGAACGCCGCATCCTCGGGCACGTGCTCGGCGTAGTAGCGGGCGAAGTCGACCGCCTCGGACACCTCCGGATCGCCCTCGCGCAACGTCTTTCCCGTGTCGTATGCCATCACGGCGAGCAGCCGGCCACGCGCCCGCGCGAGCTGAGCCGCTGCGCGGTGCAGCACCTCACGCCTGAGCGTGGGAGAGGCGGCCCATGGCGGCTGGGCGAGTTTCGCCACGGTGAGGGCGGACTCGACCGCCCTCGTGTCAGCCGACAGCCACTTGTATAGCGGTCTCCCAGGATGCCCCGGGTCGAGCCCGATGTCGGAGGGGTCTCCGTCGACCGGCCTGCCGTCGATGACCGGCCGGTAGTCGGGCAGGCCTTCGCGGGCCACTGTTGCGAGGTGCTCCTCGGCCCATTCCCGGTTCGCCCTCACGACGAAGTCCGTGTCGGGCTCGTTCTCGAAGTGCCCGATCGTCACAGCGGGCTGCTCCGTCCTCCGGTCCTGCGTGCGCCTCGTCGGCTGAGGGCGATCGTGGCGATCCGCGACCGCCTGCCTGAACCGGGCGGCCTCGCTCTGCCAGGGCGGCGATCCCACGCTCATGGAGAACTGGTGGGCGAGGAAGTTCTCCGGCGCGCTGTTCTCGTCCAGCCGACGGACGAGGTATGCGATGGCGGACTCGATCTCCTCGGGTTCGACGATCGGGGCGTAGAGGCGCAGCCCGCCGAGGCGCGCCGCGGTCGCCTCGGCGGTCGCGGGGGTCATTCCCTCGAGCATCTCGAACTCGACCCGGTCGCGGGCGCCGGCGGCTCCGGCGAGCGTGGCGGCCCAGGCGAGCTCGAAGAGGTTGTGGCTGGCGACGCCGAGGCGCACCGCGTCGGCGTTCTTCGGGTCGACGACGACGTCGAGCAGTCGCTTGTAGTTGGCGTCGGTCTCCTCCTTCGACGCGAACGGCGCCGGTGTCCAGCCACGGATCTCCGCCTCGACGCGCTCCATGGCGAGGTTCGCACCTTTCACGAGGCGGACCTTGATCCGGCCGCCGCTCCTCTCGTGGCGCGCCCTCGCCCAGCTGCAGAGATCCTCCACCGCCGCGAGGGAGTCCGGCAGGTACGCCTGCAGCACGATGCCGGCGGTCAGGCGCTCGTACGGCTCCTCGTCGAGCACCTTCTTGAACACTGCCAGCGTGAGCTCGAGGTCCCTGTACTCCTCCATGTCGAGGTTCACGAACTTCGGCGGGTAGGAGCTCTTGGCCTTGTCGTACAAGAGGCGTAGCTTCCCGGCGATCCGTTCCACCTCGAAACCGAACCGGACGACATCGATCTGCGCGCACACCGACGACACCTTGACGGAGATGTAGTCGACGGAGGGATGGTCGAGCGTGTCGATGATCCGTTGCAGGCGGCGCTCGGCCTCCTCGTCGCCGAGGATCGCTTCGCCGAGCACGTTGACGTTCAGGCTCATGCCCCGGGCGGCCCGTCGCGCCGAGTGCAGCGCGAGCTCGCGTTCGCCTGCCGGCAGGATCACGCCGCCCATCTCCGCGCGCACCCGCTCACGGGCGAGCGGAACCACGATGCTCGGCAGGAGCGGAGCGAGGAGCTCCCCGGCCTTGAGGGACAGCTTGTCGACCGGCCCGAGTGACGCGGTGCCGCGGCCGGGCTCGCCATGCCCTACCAGCCCGGCGAGCACCTCGCCCGCCCGCCGGGGCGACCGGATGCGCAGCACCTCGTCCGTGAGCGCGAGAATCAGGCCGCGGCCGTCCGGGTCGCCGAGGATCCGGGTCATCCGTGCCGACTGCCGTCGCTCGTGCCGGCTGCGCCGTGGTTCGGCCTCGTCGAGGAGGGTGGCCGCCAAGTCCTCCGCCGCTGCCACGAGGGACGACTCGGAGCTGGAGCTTCCGTCCGCGTTTGACCTCATGTCCCTGTTCTTAGTCCGAATGGAGGCGATGCGGACACGTTCCGGGAGTCAGCCGGATCGACCGCCGGCACAGTCGTGACATGATCGGCCGATGGCCGAAGCGCGAAAGCCCCGGGCCGGGATGTTCGTCCCTTCCGACGAGGACCCCCGCAACTGCGAGACCACAGACCACGGCGAACGGTCGGTGCTCGCCGACTACCTCTCGTTTCATCGCCGGACGCTCGAGCTCAAGTGCTCAGGCCTCTCTGCCGGCCAGCTCGCCCAGCGCTCCGCCGAACCCTCGACGATGTCCCTCCTTGGTCTCGTGCGGCACATGGCCGACGTCGAGCGGCACTGGTTCCGCGAGGTCCTGGCGGGCGAGGACGCCGGCTGGCGGTTCCGCACGGGCGACGACATCGACGCCGCCTTCAACGGAGCGGTCGCCGACGACGAGACGGTCAGCGAGGCCTTTCAGGCATGGGAGGACGAAGTGGCCCATGCGGAGGCGTTCTTCGCCGAGCACCCGGACCTCGACATGGTGGTGGTGCACGAGAGGCATGGCGAGCTCTCGTTCCGCGAGGTCGTCGTCCACATGGTCGAGGAGTACGCCCGTCACAACGGCCACGCCGACCTGCTCCGCGAGCGCCT
>JAJYVX010000181.1 GCA_021791795.1 Actinomycetes bacterium
TCCTTCCACGACCCCGTCGTTGAGGTTCACGTGGGTCACGAGCGAGCCGGCGACGGTACCGTCCTCGACGGCGTAGCCGTGGTTCTGGCTCGTGATCTCGACGGATCCGGTGGCGAGCCGCTTCACGGGGTGGTTCCCGCCGTGGTGGCCGAAGCGCAGCTTGTAGGTCCGGCCGCCGCAGGCCGACGCGAGCAGCTGGTGGCCGAGGCAGATGCCGAAGATCGGCACCTCCCCCACGAGAGAGCGGAGCTCGGAGGTGAGGTGGCCGAGCGCAGCCGGGTCTCCCGGGCCGTTCGAGAGGAAGACGCCGTGGGGCCGCCGGTCGATGACGTCGGCCGCGGGCGTCGTGGCAGGCACCACCTCCACCTCGGCCACCCTGCTCAGGTTGTGGAGGATGGTCGCCTTGATGCCGTAGTCATAGGCGACGACCCGCAGGCCCGATCCCCCGCTCGACGGGGCACGGTAGGGCGCGTCCGTGGTCACCTCCGACACGAGGTCGACTCCCTCGGTCCCGCGCTCGGCACGGGCGGCGGCGAGGAGCTCCGCCTCGCCGGCAGTCCCGAGCGCACAGCCCATGGCGCCCGCCTCACGGATGTGGCGCGTGAGCCGCCGCGTGTCGATGCCGGCGATGCCGGGGACCCCATGGCGCACGAGGAACCTCTCGAGGCTCTCGGACGACCTCCAGTTGCTCGGGCGATCGGTGAGGTCCCTCACGACGACACCGCGGCAGAACGGGCGGCCGGCCTGCTCGTCCGCGGGAGACACGCCGTAGTTGCCGATGTGCGGGTAGGTGAACGCGATCACCTGGCCGGCGTACGACGGGTCGGTGAGGACCTCCTGGTAACCGGAGAGACAGGTGTTGAAGACGAGCTCTCCCGTCCCGAGGGGCGCAGCGCCGTCGTCGGCGAGGGCGCCGATGGCTTCGCCCTCGAACACCTCCCCGTCGGAGAGGACGAGGAGTGCTGGCGGACGCGCTCGCCTCATCGTTGCGCGTTGCCGTCTACGACGACCGGCTCTCCTTCGAAGACGGTGTGGCGCACGCGGCCCTGCAGCTTCCGCCCGCCGAAGGGGCTGTTCCTGCTCCTCGAGACCATGTCCCCGATGTCGACCGTCCAGACGGCGCCCGGGTCGAACACCACGATGTTCGCCGGGTTCCCGGGGACCACGGGGCCGCCGTGCCTCCCGCCCGAAGCGGTGTCGAGCCCGGCGATGCGCGCGGGCCGCCACGAGAAGGCGGCGAAGAGATCTGCCCGCGGGAGCGAGCCGTCGAGGTGCGTCGTGACGATGCTGAGCGCCGTCTCGAGGCCGGTCATCCCGAAAGGCGCCTGGTCGAACGGCGCCTCCTTCTCCTCTGTGAGATGCGGCGCGTGGTCCGTCGCGACGGCGTCGAGGGTGCCGTCGAGGAGAGCGGCTCGGACTGCAGCCACGTCGTCTCCGGCGCGCAGCGGAGGGTTCACCTTGAACACGGGGTCGAAGCTCGCCACCTCGGCGTCGGTGAGCACGAGGTGGTGAGGGGTGACCTCGGCCGTGACGGGGAGGCCGGCCTGCTTCGCCCGGCGCAAGAGCTCGACCGAGCCGGCGCTCGAGAGATGGAGGAAGTGCATGCGTGCGCCCGTCAACCGGACGAGGCCGATGTCACGGGCCACCATGGCCTCCTCGGCAAGCGCCGGCTGGCCCGGGATCCCGAGGCGGCTCGACCAGGCGCCCTCGTGCATGTGACCTCCGCGGGCGAGCTGCTCGTCCTCGCAGTGCTCCGCGAGCGTGATACCGAGGTCGCTCGCGTACTCGAGCGCTCTCCGCATGATCCCGGCGTCCTGCACCCCGCGCCCGTCGTCCGTGAACAGCCTGACGCCGAGAGCGGCGAGCTCGCCCATCGGCGAGAGCTGCTCGCCCTTGCGCCCGATGGTGATGGCCGCGGCGACGGCCACCTCGGCCGACGCCGTCTCGCCGAGCGCGAGGACGTCCCGCACGACCGAAGGGTTGTCGAGCGCCGGCTCCGTGTTCGGCATGGCGACGACGGCGGTGTACCCGCCGACGGCGGCTGCACGCGTCCCGCTCTCGACCGTCTCGGCGACCTCGCCGCCCGGCTCGCGCAGGTGGGTGTGCAGGTCGACGAGGCCTGGCGCCACGAGGCATCCGCCTGCGTCGAGCACGGTCACCTCCTGTGGAGCCTCTAGCCCCTCGGAGACCGCCACGATGGTGGCACCGTCGACGAGGACGTCGGCACGACGCTCGCCGAGCTCGTCCAGCACCGTGCCGCCCCGGATGAGGATCCTTCGCTCAGGCATCGGCGGTCTCCCCCCTCATGGCGGAGAGGCCCTGGGGCGAACCGAGGAGGTGGAAGAGGATGGCCATGCGGGTGAGGACTCCGTTTCGCACCTGACGCGTGATAAGCGAGCTCGGCAGGTCCGCCGCCTCAGGGGCTATCTCGACGCCCCGGTTCATCGGCCCGGGGTGCATGACGAGCGTGCTCTCCCGGAGCCGTCTCGCCCGCTCCCGCGTGAGGCCGAAGCGCTCGTGGTACTCGTCGAGCGACGGGAGCAGCGCGGCGCTCGCCCGCTCGCGCTGGATGCGCAGCAGGTAGACGACGTCGAGCTGGTCGATCACGTCGTCGAGGTCCGCCGTCGCCTTCGCCGGCCATCCCTCGAGCGAGGGCGGGAGCAGCGTCCGCGGGGCGACGAGGACCACCTCCGCGCCGAGCAGGTCGAGCGCGAGGACGTCGGAGCGGGCCACCCGGCTGTGGCGGATGTCGCCCACGATCCCCACCCGGAGCCCGGTGAGGTCGTCCCGCCCGAGCGCCTCGCGGATCGTGTAGCAGTCGAGGATCGCCTGGGTGGGGTGCTCGTGCTGGCCGTCGCCGGCGTTGACGACGCTTGCCGAGGTCCACTCGGTGATCCGGGTGGGAGCGCCGGCGGACGAGTGGCGCACGACCATGGCGTCGACGCCCATGGCATCGATGGTCTCGATGGTGTCCCGCAACGACTCGCCCTTCGAGAGCGACGACGTCGCCGCGGTGAAGGTCATGGTGTCGGCGGAGAGGCGTTTCGCCGCCGTCTCGAACGAGAGCCGCGTACGCGTCGAGGCCTCGAAGAAGAGCGTGGCGACGGTCTTGCCCCGGAGAGCCGGGACCTTCGGTATGGGCCGCTCGGCCACTTCCTTGAAGCCGTCGGCGAGCCGGAGCAGCTCGAGAAGGCCCTCCCGGTCGAGGTCGGCGATCGACAGCAGGTGTCTTCTCTCGTCTCTGTCGCTCATCGCCCACCTCCACGCTCGTCGGCGAACTCGCCGAGCACCACGCCGTCGGCTCCCACGTCGACGAGCTCGTCGCGCCGGGTCGGTAGGTTCTTGCCTACGTAGTCGGGCCGGATCGGGAGCTCCCTGTGTCCCCTGTCCACCATGACCGCCAGCTGCACGGCTCGCGCCCTCCCGTGGTCGGCGAGTGCGTCGAGCGCTGCTCGCACCGTCCTCCCGGTGAAGAGGACGTCGTCGACGAGGACGACGGTCTTCCCGGTCAGGTCGAGCGGGATCGACGTGACCTCCTCCGCCAGCACCGGGCGGAGCCCGATGTCGTCCCGGTAGAAGGCGACGTCGAGCGTGCCGAGGGGGACGTTCACCCCTTCGATGTCACCGAGCAGCCTCACGAGGCGCTCGGCGAGGGGAACCCCGCCGGTCTGCAGGCCCACGACCACGACGTCGTCGAGCCCCCTGTTGCGTTCGATCACCTCATGGGCGACGCGCTTCAAGGCCCGGGACACCTCGTCGGCGTCCATCACCTGCGAGCGGGCAACAAAAACGCGCCCAGCCGGGCGCGTCAGCCTTCGTTCTCGTTCGGCCACTTGGCCTTCCTTTCGTCCGTACGAGCCTCTCGGGACCCGTTTCACGTCCGAGGAGTCAGCCTAGCGCCGCCAGCGGCGCCGGGCGACGACCTTTCAGCGAAGCAAGAGCTCGTTCGAGGCGAAACTCACCCCGACAGGCTCGATCACCACCCTCCGCGGACCGTCCTCCACCTGCCCGGCGGCGAGCGCCCCGTAGCCGAGGCCCGACGCCGCGGCGACCACGTCGGCGGCGCGGCCGGGAGCGGTGAAGAGCGCCAAGCCCGCGCCCTGGTTGAACGTGCCGTAGGCCTCTTTCGGCGACAGACCCTTCCTCGCCGCGATGAACTCGAGCACCTCGGGCACCGGGGGGACGTCGGTGATGCGATACGAGACTTCGCGCGGAGCACGCATCACCTTGCGGAACCCGTGCCCTGTCACATGGCTCGCGTACCGCACAGGAGCGCCCTCTAGGCGCTGGAGAGCCTCGACCAGCTTCACGTAGACGACGCTCGGGTCGAGCACGGCCTCCCCGAAGAGCCGCCCACTCGGCAGCTCGGTCGCCCAACCGTCCGGGAGCTCGCCGGCGAGATGGCGGGCGAGCGACGCACCGTTCGCGTGCAACCCGCTCGAGGCGACGAGGACGATCTCGTCGCCCGGGCCGAGCGCGCTCCCGAGCCACGGCTCGGCCCCCGCGGGGACGACGCCGAGAGCCGAGCCCGCGATGTCTATCCCTTCGGGGGCGACGATGCCGGCGAGCGTGGGCGACTCCCCACCGACCCAGGCGGCCCCTGCCTCGACGCAGGCGCGCGCCCAGCCGCTCACGAGGGACTCGTGCCGTCTCCCCGCATACCAGCGGGACGAGCCCGTGGCGAAGTAGGCGTTGAGCGTGAGCGGGACGGCGCCGACGCAACAGAGGTCGTTCACGATCGCCGCCACGGCGTCGACGCCGACGTCGGCGAAGCGATCCAGCCCGAGCGCTTCGTCCACCTCGAGGGCGACGGTCGACTTCGTCCCGAGGCACTCGAGCACGACGGCGAGATGCCGCCCTCCGAGATCGACGAGGGCTGCCGGTTCGCCGACGCTCTCGGCGAGAACCGAGGCCCCGCGGGCGGCCGGCAGATCGAGGGTGGCGGCGGCGGCGCTGAGAGCGGCCCGTTTCGCCCCGTCGAGGACCGCGTAGTCGACGCCGGCCTGCGCGTAGGCCTCCGTGGCCGCGCCGTCGCCGTCGGACCCGGTCACGTCGCGTCCCTTCCTTCGCCCCGCTTCTCGGCGGCCACCGAGGCGAGCACCCCGTTCACGAAGCGGCCGGAGTCCTCGGTCGAGTAGTCCTTCGCGAGCTCGACGGCCTCGTCGATCACGACGGCGACAGGCACGTCGGGCTCGTAGGCGAGCTCGTACACGCCGACACGGAGGAGTGCGCGGTCGACTCCGGGCATGCGGTCGAGCGCCCAGCCAGAGGCGTGGGCCGAGACGAGCGCGTCGATCTCGCGCTGGTGGCGCGACACCCCGGTCACGATCCGGGCGGCGTAGGACTCGGGCTGTACGGGGAGGTCGGAGAGGAGCTCGAGCGGCGTGACCCCCTTCGACTCCGCCTCGTAGCAGAGCTCGAGCGCCCGCTCCCTCGAGCGGCGCCGCTCGCCGGTCTCCCGGTGCGTGGAGCGCTTCTCAGGCCCGGGTGATGTACTCACCGGACCGGGTGTCGACCTTGATGCGGTCACCCGGGTTCACGAACAGCGGCACCTGGACGACGCGGCCCGTCTCGAGGGTCGCCGGCTTGCGGGCGCCCGAGACCCGGTCGCCCTGGATGCCCGGCTCGGTCTCGGAGATCGTCAGCTCCACCGCAGCCGGGAGGTCGACGTCCACTATCTCGCCCGCGTACATCTGCAGCACGGCCGAGTCGCCCTCCTTCAGGTACGAGGCGGCGTCGCCGAGGGAAGCGGATTCGACCTGAAGCTGGTCGTAGGTCGTGTTGTCCATGAAGACGTAGTGCTCGCCGTCGCGGTAGAGGTACTGCATCTCCCGCTTCTCGATCATCGCCTGCTCGACCTTCTCGTCGGCACGGAACGTCCGCTCGAGAACCGCCTTGGTGCGCATGTTGCGCAGCTTCGTGCGGACGAAGGCCCCGCCCTTGCCGGGCTTCACGTGCTGGAACTCGACGACGGCGAAGAGGCCGTCCGGCAGGTCGAGAGACATG
>JAJYVX010000182.1 GCA_021791795.1 Actinomycetes bacterium
CCTGGCCGATGATCCCGCGGATCATTGGGTTCACCACCATGTTCCGCCACTTGTTGAGCGTCGGGGCGATGGCGGCGGCCTTCTCCGCCTCGCTCCAGGCCTCATAGCTCGCCCACCACGGCTCGAGGCCGAGCGGGTCGTGGATTTGTGACACGACACGGCGCCGGAAGGACGGGTTCGTGAGCAGCGGCGCCAGCATGGCGAGCGTCATCCCCGGCACCCGTGCCAACGTGGCGAACGAGTTGCCCATGATGTCGGCGGTCCGCTGCCCCCAGGAGTCGGCGAAGCGGACATGGAAGGCGTTCAGCAGCTGGTCGGCGACGAGCTCGGGTGGGCGCCCCATCGAGGCGAGCGGGTTCAAGCCGACGACGACCCCGGTCGGGTCCGTCGGGTCGATGACGACGACGTCGTCGAGGCGGTCTTCGGGGATCCGCGCGAGGACGTCGCGGATGAGATCTGACTTCGGCTCGATCACCGCCAGGCCGCGACCGGCAGCAAGATCCTGCTCGATCAGGTGCAAGGCAGCCGTCGACTTCCCGACGCCGACCGGGCCGATGATGTGGAGATTGCGGAGAGAGTCCGAGGTGCCGAGGGCGAGTGGCCGCTCCCGACCCGGGTAGGTAGCCTCGCCAAGAACTCGCCCGTGCTCTGCGATCGCCTTCGACGGCGGCAGCTGGCGGCTGCCGGCCGAGTCGACGGGCAGCTCGCTCGTCGCTCCGATCGGCAGCGCCGAGAGCGCGGCGACCTCTCTCACGTTCAGCCGCAGGCGCCACCAGAGTGCGTCCGGCCGGTCAACCGAGGTCTTGTCGATCGCCCGCCCGTACACGCGAAGACCAGGAGCATCGAGCGTCCTGAGGGCGCCCATGGCGTGGCGGAGCAGCTGGCGGCGCCGCTCCTTCGACTCCGCCGCTACGGCGAGGCGCCCGATCGCACGCCAGCCGGGCTCAGCGCGCTTGGTGGCGAGGGCCTTTCGCTCCTCGGCGTCGAGGGGCTCGCCCGAGCCGAGCAACGTGCCGATCGTGAGGGCCACGAACGACTCGTGGGCGATCGCCTTCGTCGGCACGGCGGCAGGGCTCAGGTGCGTCCCGAGAATCCACTGCAGGAGGAGGTACTCGTCTTTGCCGACGGCGGACAGGGCGCTCAGCAGCGTCCGGCTCGACCCCGGCAGGTCGTCGGTCAGGATGGCGCGGCGCCGCGTACTGAAGCGGATTGCCAGCACCGCGTCGAAGCCTCCCTGGTCCGGGCCAGCGGCTGCCCCGGTCGGCTCGACGGCGACGCCGGGAAGCGCCGACCTGAGCTGGCGGGTGACGATGCCTTCGCGGCCCTGCTCGACGCCGAGGCGGTGATGGACGCGCCCGGCGTTCCCGAGCGCCTCGATCACGATCGGCGCCCCGCCGGTGCCGGCGAGCGAGCGGCAGGCCTCGAGCGCTTGCTCGGGAGTGACCTCTCGGGGCCAGCGAAGGCGCAGCCAGACGAGTCGGCTCCTCCTCACGCGGCGTCTCCCTTCTTGGCGTCGCGGGAGTTGGTGCGCTTGAGGTTGGCGGCGTCGACGTGCCGTGTCGGGCGGGTGGCGGCCTGCGCCTCCTTCTCCGCCTCAGCGCGTGCGTAGGCGATCAAGGCGCGGGCGATCTTCTTGGCGTCCGGGTTCTCCTTGCGGATGGAGCGCACGCGGATGCGGCGCTCCCCATGGTGATAGGTCCTGCTCATGTCTCCACCTCCTTTCGTGCCTCAGCCGCCTTGCATGCGTCAGGGCGCGCGCCGGTGGAAACCCTTGAGTGAAAAGGACTCCGCCGGGTCCACCGCGCCGGTAGGTGCTGCTGCTTTTGGGCAGCACACTGAGAGTGCCCCCTAGTAAGGGACATCGGCCTCGCGTTGTCAAGGGTCGTTGTCGATTCCACAACGCCGACCGGACACGACAGAGCCGATGCCATCACCAGTCCCCGCGCCGCCGGCGGAGGACGAGGCGAGCGACGGCGATGGCGATCACGACGGCCGCGATCACGACGAGCGCCGGCAGCGACCTCACCACGAGCCGGGTCGCCCAGTAGAGGACGATCGCCGCCACGAGCAACGTGACGGCGATCCCGAGCGCCTTGCTCGGCCACTGCGAGGGTGAGGGCAGCTCGCTCATCGACCGCGCACCATCGGAGGATCACCGGCCACGACGACCGGCGAGGGGACGACGATCCTCATCTCTCACCTCGTTGCTGGTGAGCGACGCGCTTGATCTCGTCGATGGCCTCGTCGATCGTCCGGCGGGTGAAGAGGGCGTGGTCGATGGCCCGGTTGCCGAGCTCCTTACGCCACAGCTCCGACTGGACGAGCCTTCGCGCGGCGGCATCGCGAGCGACATGGGCACGTCGCATCCGGATGGTGATCACGGCGGCCACGACCGCCGTGATCACGACCAGCACGGCGATCACGTTCGACCCCGCGGTGGCTGCTGCAGCAAGGTGGCTGTCGCTTCGGTCTCTGCCGCGGTCTCGGCGGAGCGGACGCCGTCGAACTTCTTGAAGACCGCACGGGCTGACTCGGTCATGAGGCGCCGGGCGTACTCCCCCGCCAGCGGGTCGTCGTAGATCTCGGCGACGCGCTCTGCCTGGCGGTCTATGCCGAGGAGGATCGACGGGTCGAGCGGCTGCTCACCCTCCTGGTCGCCGAGCGGCTCGCGGCAGATGGACTCCAGAGCGCCGATGAGGCGCCTGATGGCTTTCTTGGTGGTGGTTCCGATTGATTGCATGGTTGCCTCCGAACGCGGAAACCGCCCGGAGCGCCGGAGTCTCCTCCGATGCCCCGGGCGGCCCTTGGCTAGAACGTGTGCTGCAGGTGGGCCTGCACCTTGTTGACGGCGGTGTTCATGAGCGGCGCCACAGCGGAGGCGACGAGTGGGTCGCCGTCCACCTCCTCCCGGGTGCTCCGGACGAGCCGGGCGACCGAGTGCACGTCGCTCTCGGTCGCGTATTCGACGGCGGCGACGTAGTCGAGGTGGTCCTGCACCTCGCAGCGCCGCTCGAGGACGCGGTCGATGAGCTGCGTGCGCCGCTGCTGCTCGCGCCGGGTGAGGGCCTTCATGGCCCTCGGCTGGACGACAGCCGAGGAGTCACGAAGGACGAGTTCGTTGCTAGAGATACCCATACGAGGGCTCCTTCCTTGTTGTGGTTGTGATGGGGTCGTCGTCCTCCTCCGTCTCGGGCAGCGCGCGGTTACCGAGACCGGGTCCGAGCTCCAGCCAGTCGCCGAGCAGCGGCACCGGAGCCGGAGCGACGAGCTGCGCCCCTCGCGTGCCGAGCAGGTTCGGGGCGAGGAGGGCATGGCGAAGCGCCGCGGTCTGCACAGCGAGCTCCCGGAGGGCTGCCTCCGGGGTGACCTCGCAGCCGTCGGCGCCGGCAGGGAGGGACGAGTTGGGGTCCGAGTTCCGACAGGTACAGGGCAAGGGCAGCTCCTTTGTTCAGTGCCACCCGACCTGAGCAGCACGATGCCGACCGTACGCATGCCGGCATCACGCGTCAGCTGCCAGATTTCGTATATTTGTTACGTGCGCGCAGATGAGCTGCAGCTGATGCTGGAGCAGCTTCGAAAGGCGCGCGCAGGAACGCTTGACGCGACGAACGCCCCTGAGCCGCTGGCGTCGTACATCGGCTACGGGCTCGGCTACCTCTGCGACCGCTACGCGGAGTGGATCGAGTCCGACCGGCAGGACCGCCGGGCGGTGGACGCGGCGCTGCGTTTCTATGGGCTGAGCCGGATGCCGGAACCGCTGGCCACCATCGCCCCGACGCTTCGAACCTGGGGCGAGAAGCGGGGAGTGACGAAGCGGCGCGTCCAGCAACTGATCGGTGAGTTGCTCGATCGCCTTGCAGACAGCGCGCCCAGGCTCGAGGTGAAGCGCTCCACGTCGAGCCTCAGCGACCCGTTCGTCCCACCGCTCTCGCACAAGGATCGGCGAAGGCTGACACGAGTGCTGCTGTGGGCTTGGGCCGATGCCATCGACCTGCCCTCTCTCGATGGTGTCGCATTGTTGCTGTACCAGTATGAGCACGGGTTGCGACCAACCGGTCCAGTGCCGCCCACCCGCGAAGACAAGAGGCGACTACGGAGGCGAGCGTGGTCGATGTTGACCGTCGCCAACTTCCGCCTCGAAGAGGCTGAGCCGACGCGGACTCTTGTCGAGCGATCGCTCGGACCTCGGCACTTGGCCCTGCTCGACGACCTGCAGAGCGAGGGACTCGAAGCGCTCATGCTCCTCGACGCCTCCGACGTTGGTCTCCGCCAGGCGCTCGACTGCGTGCGGGCCGCCGTGCGGGCAGGGAGGCCGGAGGCGCCCGAGCTCCTTGGCCTGCTCCGGGATGCCACCAGCAGGATGAACCGCGCACCCCCGGAAGTGACGTCGAAGATCCTCGCTCTAACGGCGATCCTCGGCCGCGAGCGCCGGGACCCTGCCGGAACGATTGCCGGCGTCGAGGCGATCCGGCACGCAGCGAACGTTCTGACTGGCTACACGCGCGCTGACGCCGAATGCCGTCTCCCCGTTCTCTCGGATGGCTTGCGCGCTGGCCACGAGGCAGCGCAGCTCGCATTTGCGGTTGGCGACCTCCGCCAGGGATGGCAACTGTTGCGATCGACTCGATCTCTTCTCGACGCCTACGGCGATCCAGAGCGCGAGACCGAGCCCGAAGGGTGGAACCAGCAGCTCCTCATGTACGAGGCGAGCTGGCTGCGGAAGTTCAGCCACAGCACTCACGATCCCGAGCGATGGCTCCGGCGAGCCGATGTTCTCGCAGCGAGGTCAGCGGAGCTGACGCTCGGGGCTGGCCTCCTGCCAGTCGAGTGGGGATTGAACGCGGAATCACAGCGAGTCGGCGTCCTGCTCGATGAAGCCGAGCAGGTCTCCCATGCTGGGGACACGGGTGAGACGAGCCGGCTGATCCGTGTCGGCCGTCATGCCATCGAAGAGCTAGAGGCCAACTGGCGGTCGCTTGGCGACGAGCGTGCAGGCGGTGCTCTTGGTGGGCATATCCGCAGCGGCCTGCAGTCACTCTCGCGCAACTCGTGGCGGGCCGCCCTCATCGAAGGGGACAAGGATGCGGCCGAAAGTGCCCGGCAGGAAGCGTGGCGTCTGGCGAGCCTGGGTGCGTCTCCGATGGCAAGAGACAAGCTCCTCGCACTGGACGCCGCTAGTGCCGCCGTCGGCCTGGAGCCGATCGGTGACGTCGGCGGTCCTGAAGTCCTCGGTCTGCTTCAAGATCGGGCACGTCTCCACACGTCGATGGCTCTGCGAGGGCGTCGTGCCGCGTAGCCGGCAGGTGCCAGGGCAGATTTCACCTCTAGCGGCGATACATGCCAGCAATAGTCTGTCCCTGTGCCCGGCGTGACCCCGAGAATGGTGACGACCTCATCGAGCAGCACGGCTCCGACGCGTTCGTACGAACTGGAGGGTCGGTCGTGACCCTCAGAACGGAGTAGGTGTGGCAAGGCTGGAGGATCTCACCCGAGGGGCGCTCGTGAGTGGCGTGCTCGGCGATCGCCGCGTGAAGGTTGTGGACGTCGCATGGCACGGATCGAGTGCGATCACCTTGACCTATACGGACGAGTCGACCGGAAGGGCGGACCACGAACTTCTCTACCGTGACGACGAGCCGCGCCTGCTGGTCGAGCAGGCAGGGCGCGCGTGGTCGATGGATGCCGACGGCTATCTCTTCCGCCTTGTCTCCGAAGCTCGAAGGATCTCACTCGCCTACTTGTTCGATCCTTTCCTGGCGGTTCAGACGTCCAACCTGGATCCGCTGCCTCACCAGATCGAGGCCGTTTACGAGAAGATGCTGCCGCGGCAGCCTCTTCGCTACCTCCTGGCGGACGATCCGGGCGCTGGAAAAACGATCATGGCTGGGCTGTTTTGCAAGGAGTTGATGATCAGGGGAGACGTCGAGCGTTGCCTTGTCATTACCCCCGGCAGTCTTGTCGAGCAGTGGCAGGACGGAAGCTGGAACAAGGGGAGCAGCC